>NZ_QTLR01000001.1:2500-541867 GCF_003602765.1 Veillonella sp. AF36-20BH | reverse complement strand
TGAGATTAGAAAATTGATTTAATTTTGTCGCATTACTTATTGCAATTCAAGATGTCTAAAAATAGAAAAGTTTTCGCTTCGTGGATTTTTAAAAATAAAAGAGGGATTTAGAGGCTGATGTCGAAACCTATAACGCCATACGCTAGTGTGAGGTAAAAACATACCGCAAGGTATTGGAGGTGACCATGTATGTAGACGTAACATTAGACGATATTATCTTGTATGCCTTAGAACACCATGTGAGCGATATCCACTTTGATCCCGTTAAAAGTGGTGCTCATGTTCGGTTGCGAAAAGATGGACTGCTGCAACATTACATGACTGTATCATTTGAAGAAGCTGAACTCATTATCAACCGTATTAAGGTTTGTAGCTCTCTAGATATTAGCGAGAAGCGTTTACCACAAGATGGGCGTTGGTCTTGGAGTCATAAAAATAAGTCTGTAACGATGCGTGTATCTACATTGCCTAGCCTATACGGAGAAACCTTAGTATGTCGCCTTATGGGAAATGAAGGGAGTCATAAAGACTTAAAAGAATTAGGCATGCAGCCGGATATCTTTGAGCACATTGAACAATTATTAAAACGTCCTTATGGATTATTACTTATCTGTGGACCTACAGGCAGTGGTAAGACAGCTACTTTATATGCCATGCTTCGCATGTTAAATTTAGACGAAACTAAGCTTATCTGTCTTGAAGATCCTGTAGAAGCCGAAATCAAAGGGGCTATACAAATTGGTATTAATGAAAAGATTGGATTTACCTTTGCCAAAGGTCTTCGCTCTGTATTACGGCAAGATCCAGATACGATTATGATTGGTGAAATTAGGGATAAGGAGACCGCAGAGTTAGCCGTTAAGTCTGCTTTAACGGGGCATCGCGTATTATCTACTATACATACCAATACAGCTATAGGCGTTGTAACGCGACTCATGGATATGGGCGTAGAGCCGTACTTAATACGGGCTACTTTAATGGGGGCTATTGCACAACGGCTAGTACGAAAATTCGATGGTACATCATATCAGGGACGGACTGCTCTATTTGAATACTTAGAAATACCAGCTAATTCAGCTCATTGGGACGAATTAGAAACACATTTATTATTGTCATTAAAAGAGTCTGCTCGTAAGGCCGTATCTCAGCATGTTACATCTATAGAGGAGGTGCATCGTTGTGGACTCATGCTGTAAGAGTGAAAGTTTAGAAACTATTGTAGAAAATGCAATACAACTATCATCAACAGATATTCATCTACAATGTGGTCAGCCTATCTATTTGCGACATGGTGATGGATTAAGGGCTACTTCCTTTATGTGTACTACAGAATTAATCGAGGATATATTGCGTCGTTGCGGTATAGCATCCTATGAGTGGCAGTCTCTTGATGAGGCTTGTTCCTGTTGTGGTGTGCGTATCCGTGTTCATCTATATCGAGCTAATCAGACCATATGTGGTACATTGCGATTACTTTGTCATCAGCAACTTAAGTTAGATGATAATAGTGAAGGTCAGTTATTACAAAAGCTATGTGAAGCACATGATGGTCTATTGCTTGTTTGTGGCCCTACAGGCAGTGGTAAAAGTTTTACCTTAGCTTGTTGTATTGATTATATAAATCAGACTATGGAACGTCACATTATTACCTTAGAAGACCCTATCGAATTTGAGTTTGTATCTAAAAAGTCTTTAATACATCAACGACAATTAGGTGCTGATATTAATACTATGTCAGATGGTATTCGAGATGCTTTACGAGAGGATCCGGATGTCATTATGGTAGGCGAACTTCGAGATCGTGAAACCCTTGAAGCGGCACTTCATGCGGCAGAGACTGGTCACCTTGTAATGGCAACTATGCATACACAGCGTGCAGTGATGGCGGTTCACCGCATGATTTCTCTATTTCCTGGGGAGCAACAAGAAGAGATACGGAATCAAATATCTCAAGTGTTACGGGCCGTTATATGTCAGCGTTTACTTCGATGGAATAAAAAGTTCATTACTATTCGTGATATTTTGCTAAATACCCATGCAGTAGCAAATTTGATACGGACCCGTAAGGAACCACAAATCATATCTATTCAAGAAACGCAACTACCGATGAAAACATTAGAAATGGCTGTGCGAGATGTAAAGGCACAATATGGAGCCCAACAACAATTGCATACCTTGCTCGATCAACAATTATCGTAGGTGAATATATGGAGGCTTATGAATATGTCGTAAAAAATAATCAAAATGAAACAGAAAAAGGTTTGATGTGGGGGGATTCAGAACAAGAAATTGCAATACGGTTAAAACGAGATGGTTATAGAATTTATAGGATATCGTTGCAGGATGAAAGAAAGAAACATAAATGGAATCATACTATGGTGGTAGATGTGACTTATCAATTAGGTCTACTCATTGAATCTGGTGTTCCATTACGGCGAGCCTTACAGTTGCTCTGCCAGGGGAAACGAGGACTACTCTATACAGCTTTATATGAATCCATAGAGCGTGGTCAGACTTTATCACAGGCTTTACGAAGTGAAGGATGTCCTCCTATTGCTTTGGCTTTACTAGAAAGTGGTGAAGCAGCGGGCACCTTGGGTGAGAGTTTACAATATATATCCCGTCACTATGATTGGGAGAGGCAGCTGAAACAAAAGGTTATGAGTGCTATTTCCTACCCTTTATTTCTTCTTTTAATGATGAATATATTTTTTCTAGTTACCATTTTGTTTATTATTCCTTCGTTTGAACAGGTATTTACCACTATGCATATTACATTACCTTTGATGACGCGAGCTCTTTTTGCATTAGGACAAGGGTTAAAATCGCATCCTCTAATGGTAATAGCTATACATTGTGTTGTAATAGGTTCCTTAGCATTTGCTTATAAACAGCATAGTATAAAGTGTAAAGTACATCGTTGGCTTTGGCTGTTGGCTCACCGATACCAATGGAGTACTTGTGTGTATTATACAAGTATTTTAAAAGTTTGGGCTCTCTTACTAGATTCTGGTATTTCTATCATTCAAACCATGAATATTACTCGCCCTTTGTGGGGGAATATATATGGTGTTGAATGTAGTAAACAAGTGGAAGCAAGATTATTATCAGGACACTCACTGGAAGAAAGTTTACGTAGTGGTCAGATAGGAAATGCTTTTATATGGCAAATGGTGTCCATTGGAGAAGAGAGTGGTGAATTAGTAAAAATGTTAAACCACTGTGGCTACTACTATGAATCTATACTTTCAAAATATATTGCTCGTTTAGAACGATTATTGGAACCAATTTTACTAACCATAATGGGAATCGGTGTAGCCGTATTAGTTGTATCTGTTATGTACCCCTTATTTACGTCCATTGCTAACTTAGGAGGGCAATAGACAATGTTATTACTTAACTATTAAAAGGAGAATATTATGAAGTCTGTTATGCATATGATTCATGGAGTGAATCATCGATTAGAAATGTGCGGTCAATGGGTCGTAGATCGACTACATATTTCTCGTGTTCGAGAAGGGTTTAAAAAATCGAGAAAAGGCGGATTTACTCTCGTTGAGTTAATGGTTGTAGTAGCGGTTATCGCTATATTAGCGGCTATTGCGATGCCACAATTCTTATCTGCTGCGGATAAAGCTAGAAACGCTAAAGAAACAGCAGATATTCAAATTATAAAAAATGCTACTCAATTGTATATGATTGACAAAAATGTCGATACACCTCCAACAGTAGAAAATCTATATAAGGAAGGATATCTTACTGAACATGTTAAGACTGCAAAAGGAAAAGAATACACTATTACTTATGAAGTTGTCAGTGGTGGGACTTCAAAATCTGTTGTTGTTAAAGCACCTAATGAGCCTTAATTAACTTGTATAGATTATGAATTACATACGTTAGTTATATGAAAGGACAAGGTATGAAAGGGACCAATTATGTGATAGGACTTTTTGTATATATAGCATCTATATTGCTACCTGTTATAGTTTCATCAAAAGCAATATCTTATACTCACATTGCTTTGTATGCTGTGTTTTCACTCATCATCATAGCAGGTGCTACCATCGATATGCATTACTATATATTGCCTGATGAAGGGGCATTAGTTCTTATAATAGGTGGCATTATATATAGCTATATAAATGATCAATCTATGTTAGTAACCTTATTAAGTGTTATCAGCGTAGGTGCTATTACATATGGACTTCGTTTGATTAGCCATAAAGGCTTTGGCATAGGCGATATTAAATGGTTTTCTGCTATTGCAATATGGCTCACTCCATGGGAAATTATATGTTTCTTTTACGTAACTTTTTGTGTTGGTTCTCTCTATCTCTTACTCGCCGGTTATCGTAATCGATATATCCCATTTGGTCCCTTTCTATGCTTTGGCGGATGGTGTGCCTTACATGGTGGTTCCTATATGGAGGTGCTTTATCAATGGTTAAGGTGCAACTTATAAATCGTCAAAGTGGATCTTTATTGGCGGAATGGATTATTACTATTGGTTTAATCTTATTGCTCATTTCTATTGCCTTACCTATTGTGACAACACCTAGTCGTTATACTTTAAATGGTGCTACGCAAGAGGTGGCGTATATGCTCAAGAAAGTTCAACTGTGGTCTATGTTAGGGCATAAATCTAATGGTAAAGGGAGAATGCTTTTTATTTTAAATAAGGACAGTTATACCTTAGAGGAAGATGTTAATCATCATACGGTAAACATATCATTACCGCAAAATATTGAGAATGAACGGTCTATGACAATTATTTCTTTTTCAGCCTTGGGCTTACCCTATGATGGGACAGAAATTATTTTGAAAGATCGTGAAAGTGGTGAGAAAAATCGTATATGGATATCTGTACAAACGGGGCGAATTAGATGGGAAGAAGTGCACTGAAGGATTTATGTATGGTGACGCTTTAATATCAGCCGCTATAATCATGTTCATTTTACCGGTTGTATTATCTATTTTTTGGATGGCTACTCTTACGGTATATAGGGCGTATTATTGGGATCATATATTGCAAGATACCATAACGTATTTAGAAGTGGCTAAAGCTTCTTATTATAAGAATGGAGCAATAGAAACTGGTGTATATAATTCTCAATTTACAATGAGTCCCAGTGAAAAAATTACCTATAAAATACATATAAAGCCTGTAGTGATAGAAGGTGTATCTTTACAACGATTAACAGTAGATGCCATCGACAATCAATCTGTTGTCTATTCTCTATCAGTTGATTTGGAGGGGATACATTGAAGGGCGAGGATATAGAAACGGTAATTGGGAAGAATAAAGAATACAAGCAGAATCCCATAACAGATAGAAATAAAAATAGAAATGATATGGGTTTTATTTTGTATTCTACGCTTATTAGTATGATGATTTCTATCATAGTCCTTACCTTATTGTTAGGTATCGTATTCTATGCAGTTATGTGGGATGCTAAATTACTTGATAGTGTAGCTATGATGGAGGATGGTCGATATACACGGCGTATGGTTGTGGCTCATATGATATGGAATCCTGTGAAGGTTACTGTAGAAGATCGTAATACAAGTTTATATATTCACGATACAAAGCGCACAACCTTAACTGTACAACGTCATGCATTATACAGAAAATTAACGGATGGTAGCTTGCAACCTGTCAGTGGTAGTCGAATTGTAGGAACTACAGATAAAAGAAATGTGGGCTATACCCAAGAATACCCTTTTAGTGTAGATACTAATGGGACCGTGTATTTACGTTGGTATATTAATAATCGTTTTGTTAATGATAGAAAATACACAAGTGGTTATGGAGGATTATCCATATATGAGGTCTCTATTGGACAGAGTACTATTTATGATTGGTATACAAGTAAAGAGGAGACAGGTTATGAACGTAGGAGCCCATAACGCGGGCTTTATTACATATATAGCGATACTTACAATGTCCTTTTTATTATTATTAGCTTTTATGGGGCTGCGTATAGGACAAATATGTGAAAGTAATGTGGTAGACGAATTGCATTTGGAAGAGGCTCATTATGCGGCACAGAAAGGTGTTCATTGGTTTGTGGGCTATTGTAAATTAGGAAATGTATGGGACTTTCAAAATAAATTAGTTGTGATAGATGATGAAAATGTAGAGATTACTATTGAAGCAGACCAATCAACAGATAATCCGCGACATATTATGAGTTATGGAAAATTGAAAAATAGTGAAATCGTGAGTCGTGTACATATGTATGTGACCGTAGATAAAGAAAAACATATGCATGTTATAAAGGTAAAACCTTATTGAGGTGATTCTATGAAACGAAAAAAGAGAATACATTCTGGAGTATGTATAACTGATGAACATATTGTATGTGTTACCGCTCATATAGAAAATAAAACAATGGTCATTACTGATGCGTTAGAAATGAAGCGTACAGGACCTATTGATGAAGACGTTACAAAATTTATAGAAACGTATGATTTAGATGAAGGGGCTTATAGTATTGTTGCTAATATTGATACACAAATGCATGTAGCACCTTATGATCCTCATGATTTTGATATGAAGGAGTTTATAAAGTGGAATATAGAGGACTACTTTAGTTTTGAGGGGGATAGTTTCCAAATGGATGCTTGTCGCCGGGAATATCCACGACACAATTATCATATGTTTATGGTGGCTGTAGATCGGCATTCACTAGAGCTTTTGAAGCAAGGTATACGAGATACTTATGCACCCGTTGATGTTATTGATTTTTGGCCTATTCCTATTTGTTATTGCTTGATGCGGCGCAGCGGTACTGTAACAGGTGTTGTGGAAGAAGGCGCCATGCATTTATGGCTTTGGTGGAATGATATATGCATTCAAGAGTGTATTGTACCTATTACTAGTAGCGATGTAGCTGAAGCTATGGATAAGTTAGAAGTGAGATTACAAGACTTTGGTATAGATGAGATACAGGGAATTCGGATGTATGGGTTAGAATCTATAACAAATGAAGAACGGACAGATATGGAAGGTATAATTTCCATGTATGGAGAAACTGAATATATTCCATTATTATTTTTAGGTCGTGGTCGTAATCGTTGCAAGCAAGGACAATTAGATTGGGACATGGCTATCGGTATGGCAGCAAGGGGGCTTAAATGGATTGGATTGGGCTGGTAAGGACAGATGTATTAATTTAATGCCTCGCTCGTTACGATGGCATAGTTTATGGCATACCTATCGATACCTTCTTTATGGGATAAGTCTTATATACATTATAGTAGGGCTTGTTACTATATATAGTTGTTGGTCAAGCTATCGTAGCTATGAAAATCGAAAGATAGACTTTGTGCGATTGCAAGCAAATGCTCAGTATCAAGAAATACATCAACAATATGGTGAATTAATGGAAATAAGAAATAAAATAATAAAGAATAAAATCCTTAAGAATCAAACAGATATATTACCCAATACAATGGTCCTTTATATTCTTGATGCCGCTATGTCAGAACATATTAGTCTACAGCATCTTAGCATTAAGGATGGGCGTATCAGTATAGATGGTATAGGTACGAGTGACGAAATGTGTCGTAAATTTATTGCTATTCTCCAACAAAAATTACTAGGGATGGAGTGTCATGGAACAGTTAAAGCAGATAAAGGTGTTTATACATTCCATATGGACGGATCTAAAAGAGAGCACAACGTATCAGGTCGAGAGAATATTAACGGGCCTAGTGTTGTGGGGGATGCTCATTAGCCTTTCTATGTATGGGCATATTTATTTTGAAGACAAAAATAATAGCTTAAAAAATCAACAAGATAATTATAATATACAAATGAATGCTGAGTCAGATTATATAGTGTCTAATGAAGCAAAACTATTAGAATCTTTTACACGGAACAAGACATCTAATACGAGTTCTAATACAAATATTTTTGATTCCTTGCAAGGAGAACCATTAATGATTGTCAGTACTGATGAGCATGAAGGTATACTAGAATTAACAGTATTAGGTAGTACAGAGCGTATGATTAACTGGATAAATACTGTTGAAGAAAAGGATCCTTCACGCCGTATAGAAATAGAAGATATAGAACGTAAAGGTAATGTAGTTTATGTGCATTGTGCAATTAAATCGATTATAAAACCTTAATGAAAATCGGGTGTACTGTATAGAGACAGATTATAGATTTTATGTCTATAGTCTGTCTTTGTTTTTGGACCATTTTATAGTACAATGAAGGATATGTAATGATAAGGGGCACATAATAGATGATAATAAAACGGAATATTATGCTCATCGGTTCTATGGGAAGTGGCAAAAGTCACTTTGGACGGAACCTTGCAGAACGCAAGGGTTGGCAATTTGTAGATACCGATCGCGTATTAGAAAGTCGTTTTGGGTTGCCCATTGCTGAGATTTTTAAAAAGATAGGAGAAAAAGCATTCCGCCGCGCCGAAATGGATGTACTAAAAAAGGTTTGCTTATACCATGAAGCAGTGATTTCTGTGGGTGGGAATTTTCCTATTGAACATCGCACCTTAAAGGTATTAAAAAAATATTCCTATATTATTGGTATCCGAGCTGCACAATTCCGTATTGTCAGTCGTGTGAATCGCCGTGTTGGGAAACGGCCTACCATGGACTATAGTAATGTGAATGCCTTTGTACATGCTATGATACAATCGTGGAAGCCCGTGTATAAGCAGTGCGATTTTGTACTAGATACAACAAATGGCCGGACCTATGATTTTATACAGCGTATTGAGGATGAATTAGATGCCTCAGATGTGCAATTTAAAGCAAGACGTCAACCCAATGATATAAACGATGTAGATGCTAAAGAAGCATCTGAAGATATACAATTTAATAATCAACAAAGTAGGAAAAAAGAGATTTCTGAAGCAGTATCAAAAAGAGCAATGTCTAATAAAATTCGTTATGATAAACGGTATAAACAAAAGACTTCTAATCAAACGAATAAAAAAGGTAAGGCACATAGTATATCCAAACAACGTACACCACAAGGGGGTAATGGATATGAGAAGAATCGCAATACTAACAAGCGGCGGAGACGCACCTGGAATGAATGCCGCCATAAGAGCGCTAACTAGAAAAGCTATACATGAAGGTTTTGAAATATTTGGTATTGAACGTGGCTATTTAGGTATCATTGAGGAAAAGATATTTCCCTTATCGAATCGAGACGTTGGTGGCATCATAACACAAGGTGGTACGATGCTGAAAACGGCACGCTTTCCAGAATTTCAGAATGAAGAAATTCAACGCAAAGCTTATGATATTTTGAAAACTTATGACATTGACCATTTGGTTGTTATCGGTGGTGATGGCTCCATGCGTGGTGCTACAAGTTTATCTAAACTTGGTATGTCTACTATGACCATTCCATGTACGATAGATAATGACATGGGTGGTACACAATATACGATAGGCTATGATACGGCTCTTAATACGGTAGTTGATGCGGTTGGGCGTATTCGTGATACATCAAACTCCCATGAACGTGTAGCTATTGTGGAGGTTATGGGGCGCAAAGCTGGACATATTGCATTAAAGGCAGGCCTAGCTTGTGGGGCAGAAATAGTTTTGGTTCCTGAAAATCCCATGCCTTTACATGCGGTTTGTCGTCATTTAAAGGAAACACAAATTCGGGGTAAAGAATATAGTGTTATCCTCGTTGCAGAAGGTGCCTATAACAGCGGTGAGGTGAAAGCTTTTATCAAGGAGCATACAGAATTTGATCCTAGCCTAACTGTGTTAGGCTACTTACAACGTGGCGGTGGTCCATCGGCATTTGATGCTATTTTAGCGGCTCGCATGAGTGAAGTCTGTATTAATTTATTGATGAGTGGTGTCGCTAACCGATTAGTAGGTTATATAGATGGTCATATCCGTGCACTATCTTATGAAGAGGCAGAACGTCTTGAATTTCCAATCGATGAGAAGGATTATAGATTATTGTCAATATTGAGTAGTTAATGGCCCGTAAGGGCCATTTTTTATATATCATAATTTATTCATTAATGAAATTATATTGCGTAAAAGCAATTGGTGCTGTATAATTTAAAAATACTATATGTGTTGATATAGAATAAATGTCTTTTTAATATATCTTCATCTTAAAAAAAGGAGATCATAATGAAAGAGTTCTTACAAAAGCATCGTAAACGTATAGTAACAGGTGCTGTTGTTCTTTGTGTTCTTGGTGGCGGCACATATTACTACATGGATAGTCTAAATGCAAATCAAGCACAAACGTTATATACTACTGGCAAGGTTGAAAAGGGTGATGTAAAAACTAGTATCAGTGCCACAGGTACTATTAACCCTGTAAATTATGTAGATGTTTCTACAAATGTTGCTGGTAAACTTGAAAAAGTTTTAGTTAAAGAGAATGATCAAGTTACGGCCGGTCAAGTTATCGCTTATATTGATACACGTCAATTACAAGCATCTGTTGATGATGCTCGTGCAGCGTTAGCCAAAGCAGAACTTGATATGAATCGTTATAAATCCTTGGCGGCTCAAGATGCTATTGCACAACAAACATATGATGATTCTGTAACATCTTATGAACGTGCTAAATCTACTTATGAACGTGCTGCCGCAGATTTAAGTGATGCTACTATTACAGCTCCAATGTCTGGGACTGTTGTTGGTACACCGCTAAAAGCCGGTCAAACTATTAGTACTGGTATTTCCACACAAATGATCATTGCTACCATTGCAGATTTAAAAAATTTAGAGATTTATCTTACTGTAGACGAAACCGATATTGGCAATATCAAACAAGGTGCAAAGGTAGAGTTTACTGTAGATTCTAAGCCAGGTGAAACTTTCACCGGTTACGTTTCTGAAATTGCAAAAGGTACAAAAGGTAATATGGGAACAACAAGTAGTAGCGTTGTGTACTATACTGTTAAGGTTCAAATTCCTGAAAATATTGCAGGTAATTTCTTACCAACTATGACGGCTCGTGCCACAATCTTTGGTGAAGATATTAAAAATACATTGGTAGTTCCTCTTACTGCTGTACGTACGGACAAACAAGGTGAGTATGTATATGTTATAAAAGATGGTCAACCAGTACGAACCGCTGTCTCTACAGGTGTAACTGGGGATACTAATGTTCAAATCTTAAAAGGTTTATCTGAAGGTGATGAAATTATCGTAAGCGGTGATGTGAATGCACCAAAAAATAATGTAGCTGGACCATTCTAAGGGTAGGTGCTTATGAACCAAACAGTAATTGACATACAAGGAATTACAAAAACCTATGTGAATGGCAAATTATCAGTACCTGTTCTACATGGCATTGATTTAGTTGTCAATAAGGGTGAATTTGTATCCATTATGGGACCATCTGGCTCAGGTAAATCAACCTTTATGAATATTCTTGGATGTTTGGACCGACCTACAACTGGTTCTTATCGACTCAATGGAGACGAGGTTGCTACCTTATCTGATGATGAGCTTGCGTATGTGCGTAATAAACAGATCGGTTTTGTATTTCAAAGCTTTAATTTGTTGACAAAATTGACAGCCCTAGAAAATGTAGCGCTTCCTATGATTTATGCCGGTGTAAATAAAAAGATGCGCATTGAACGGGCCACTCAATTATTACAGTCTGTCGGCTTGGGCGAGCGTATGGACCATTTGCCATCCGAGTTGTCTGGTGGGCAACGTCAACGTGTGGCGATTGCTCGTGCATTGGCAAATAATCCTGCTATTATCATGGCTGATGAACCGACAGGGAATCTTGACTCTAAGTCAACCATCGATGTTATGAACATCTTTCGAGGCCTTCATAATGAAGGCCGTACGATTCTTCTAGTTACACATGAACCGGATATTGCTACGTACGCGAGTCGTAATGTAGTCTTGAAAGATGGGATAATCGTAGAGGATTCGATCAATTCTAATATGACTCCTATAAAGGAGGTGCCTAATGTATAAAGAAAGTTTTCTAATGGCATGGGCTTCCTTGATTGCTAATAAATTGCGCTCCCTTTTGACCATGTTAGGTATCATTATCGGTGTAGCAGCTGTTATTGCACTGGTATCTATCGGTAATGGGGTGAAGCAAGATATTGAGGATTCTATTTCTAGCTTAGGCTCTAACTTGTTGGTAGTTCTGCCAGGGGCGCCGCGGACGCCAGGTGCTAGATCTTCGCAGGGGTCCATGAAATCGTTGAAAATATCTGACTATGAAGCTATTGCTAAGTTAGAAGGTGTAAAAGCCGCCAGTCCTATGACAAATGGCTCTTATGTGGTGATTTATCAAAATAAAAACTGGACTACATCTGTTGCGGGGGTTAATGCTAACTTTCAGGACGTAAATAATTGGACTATGACATCTGGTCGATTTTTCTCCGATAAAAATGTTCAGAACCGAGAACGTGTAGCGGTTGTGGGACAAACGGTAGTAAAAAATTTGTTTGCTGATGAAGATCCTGTAGGCAAGGAAATCCGTGTTAAAAATATTCCATTCCGTGTCATTGGTGTTCTCAAAAGTAAAGGGAACGGAACCATGGGTAATGACCAAGACGATACGGTGTTAATTCCATATACAACATCAATGGAGCGCGTAGAGGGCATTGACTATCTTCGCAGGGTGTATGTTGTGGCTAAGGATGATGAGGGCATCGATCGTTTGCAGGCAGATATAGAGAACTTGTTGCGTGTTCGTCATAATATAAAAGATACAAATTTGGATGATTTTAATATTCAAAATATGAAATCTATTATGGAAACAGTGGCTCAGACGACGGGAACATTTACATTATTCCTTGGTGCTGTAGCTGCTATCTCGCTCGTTGTTGGTGGTATTGGCATTATGAATATTATGCTCGTATCCGTAACTGAACGGACAAGAGAGATTGGGATACGTAAAGCGCTGGGTGCTACTTATAGTGTTATCGTTACACAGTTCCTTATCGAAGCTGTTGTTATCAGTTTGATGGGGGGCATAATAGGGATTATACTCGGCATAGGCTCATCTAAGCTGATTGGCATGGCTTCGGGCATGAGTACAGTTATATCTATACCAACGATTGGAATGTCCTTTGCCTTCTCTATGGCAATAGGTTTGATCTTTGGTATTTATCCAGCCCGTAAAGCGGCTAAACTTAATCCAATTGATGCATTACATTATGAATAATCCTTAGTTGTAGATGCGTTTTTTTAAGAACATACTACATAATTAGATAGAGTTATTCGCATATGGTGCGTTGCATGATACAATATGTATGATGTAACGCACCATTTTTATGTTTGTACTGAGTTTTTTTGCAAGAACGCTCTAAATCATTTCATGCAAGTAATTTGTAATAAACGGGGTATGTAGATTACCTAATCTACGGGTAAGTATATTGAATGGAGAACCTTATGGCTACAACATTGTTAGAATATTTCAACGAATTACGAAATCAGAATCCATTTTCTTGGGTAAAAGATTCTGAAATTACAGCAGTTGAACCAGGTCATGCAGAAATGACCTTACAAACAAATGATACAGAGTATTGTAATTTCCGAGGGGATTTACATGGTGCCGTTTGTATTGGTTTAGCAGATAGTGTAATGGGGACCGCTTGTTTCACATTGGGCAAATCTGTTAGCACTATTGATCTTAATGGTAACTATGTGAAAGCTGTTAAGGGTGGTACTGTATTGCGTGGTGTAGCCAATGTAGAGCATAATGGTAAAACAACTATGGTTGCTACAGCACGTATCTATAATGAATTAGGTGAACTTGTTCACTTGGCACGTGGTACATTTTTTGTACTAGAAGAGAAGTCATTACCTGAATTACCATGGCGTTTTATTGAAGAAGACAACCCTGATTTGGTATAATATAGTTTAGACTTTTAAATATAGGAGGATGCTTTAATGAAAGAAGAATTACAACGGATTAAGGCTGAAGCTCTTGATGCGATTAAAGGGTTGACAGATATACAATCACTGCAAGATATACGCGTTAAATATTTAGGTAAAAAAGGTGAGGTAACGGCATTACTAAAAGGTCTTGGTAAATTATCTCCAGAAGAACGCCCGAAGGCTGGCGCCCTCGTTAATGCTGTTCGTGAAGCATTAGAAGCCGAAATTGATACGGTTAAAGTTCGTATGGAAACGGCAGAGTTAAACGCTCGTTTAGAACAAGAACGCATCGATATTACATTGCCTGGTCGTGCACAAAAAGCTGGTCATATCCATCCATTAACTAAGGTTAATGAAATGATTGAGGACTTCTTCATGAAAATGGGGTATACCGTTGAAGAGGGGCCAGAAATTGAACAGGATTACTTTAACTTCGAATGCTTAAACTTGCCTAAAGACCATCCTGCACGTGATATGCAAGATTCCTTCTATATTACAGAAAACTTCTTATTGCGTACGCATACATCTCCAGTACAAGCTCGTACAATGCAACGTCATGAGCCTAATAGCCCAATCCGTATGATTGCGCCTGGTAAGGTTTATCGTTGGGATTATGATGCAACACATTCCCCAGTATTCCATCAAGTGGAAGGTCTCATCATCGATGAGCATATTACATTTGCTGATTTGAAAGGCACATTAGAGTCCTTCTTGCGTCATATGTATGGGGATGAAACAAAAGTACGTTTCCGTACAAGCTTCTTCCCATTTACAGAACCATCTGCAGAAGTAGATATTTCCTGTGTAATGTGTGGTGGTGAAGGTTGCCGTGTATGTTCTCATACAGGTTGGCTTGAAATCTTAGGATGCGGTATGGTTCATCCTGATGTATTGCGTATTAATGGGTACGATCCTGAAAAGGTTAAAGGCTTTGCCTTTGGTATGGGCGTAGAACGTATTGCTATGCTTTTATATGGCATTAATGATTTACGTCTATTCTTTGAAGATGATGTACGATTCTTGGAACAATTTTAGGAGGAACTCATGAAAGCAAGTTTACAGTGGATGAACGAATACGTGCCTGTGGATATGAATCGTCCTGCTCAAGAATTGGCCGATGAATTAACACAAGCTGGTATTCCTGTAGAAGATGTCATTGCTATGGATAATGGCATTAAGAAAATTTATACTGGTAAAATCGTGGAGATTACAAAACATCCAGATGCAGATAAATTACAAGTATGCCAAGTTGAATGCCTTACAGAAGAAGGTGAACCTGTTACAAAACAAATCGTAACAGCTGCTACCAATGTTGCAGTAGGCCAAATCGTGCCTGTGGCGTATCATAAATCTCGCTTAGCTGATGGCACAGAGATTAAAAAAGGTAAATTGCGCGGTGTAGTTTCTGAAGGCATGTTCTGCTCCGTTGCAGAATTTGGCATTTCTAGTGATTTAGTATTGCCTGAAGAAGCTCAAGGCATTTATATTTTCCCTGAAAATACACCAATTGGTCTTGATGTAAAAGACGTTTTAGGCTTAAATGATACAGTGTATGAATTTGAATTGACTGCTAACCGAGCAGATTGCTTCTCCATGGTTGGTTTATCCCGTGAATTCGGTATTATGACAAACCAAAAAGCTTTATTCCCTGTTATCATGGTTAACGAAAATGGCGAGTCTATTGAAGGAAAAGCATCTGTATCCATTGAAGCGGATGATCTTTGTACTCGTTTTACTGCTCGCGTAGTAACTGATGTTAAGGTTGAGCCATCCCCATTGTGGATACAAAACCGTTTGCGTAACAGTGGCATTCGTCCTATCAATAACGTAGTAGACGTTACAAACTATGTTATGTTAGAACTTGGTCAACCTATGCATGCCTATGATTATGACCATGTAAAAGGTCATCAATTGGTGGCAAGACGCGCTAAAAATGGTGAAGTTCTTGTTACACTTGATGGTTCTGAACGCGAATTGAATGACTCCATGCTCATCATTGCCGATACAGAACGTCCAGTAGGTGTAGCTGGTATCATGGGTGGCTTTGATAGTGAAGTGACAAATGAAACGACTACCGTTTTGTTCGAAGCTGCCGTATTCAATGGTCCATCCATTCGTCGTACAGCTAAAGCTCTTGGCATGCGTTCCGAAGCATCTGGTCGTTTCGAACGTGGTGTAAATCATAAATACACTGCTTATGCTATCGATAGAGCAGCTCAATTATTACAACAAATCTGTCCTACTTGTAAAGTTGATGTAGGCGTTATCGATGTATATAAAAATCCTGTAGAACAACATACTGTTACTTTTACAGCAGAACAAATTAACGATTACTTGGGTACAAACATTGAAAAAGACGAAATGGTTCGTATTTTGACTGCCCTTGAGTTCGTTGTAACTGAAGATGGCGATAAATTGTCTGCTCTCGTTCCAACATGGCGTGGCGACGTAACAGTGATGCCTGATATCGCTGAAGAAGTGGCTCGTATTTACAACTATGATAATATTAAGCCTACAATTCCGGTTGCCGTATTATCCTCTGGTGGCATGACACCTAAGAAAGCTCTTACTAAAGAGGTAACTCATGCATTGGCTAAATTGGGTATGACTCAAATCATTACATTTAGCTTCATGCATAAAGATGGTCTTACTAACATGATGCTTCCTGAAGTGGATAGCCGTTATACTGCCATCCCAATCTTGAACCCTATTTCTGAAGAGTTCCCTTATATGCGTACTACATTGGTACCAGCTGTTATTGAAGCAGCTAAACGCAATATTGCGCAACAAAATAAGGATCTTTGGTTATTTGAAACAGCCAATGTATATGAACCAAAAGCATTGCCTTTAACAGAAGTACCTCATGAACGCCCTATGGCTTGCGGTATCTTGATGGGCAAGGCAAACCAAGCTGGTTGGAATCAAGCAGAACGCACTACAGATTTCTATGATGTAAAAGGTATTGTAGATGCGTTGTTAGCTGAATTAGGTGTTACAAGTTATGAAATTAATCGCGGCACTGAGCCATACTTCCACCCAGGTGTAAGTGCTCAATACGTTGTTGATGGTAAAATGATTGCTCAGTATGGGGAATTACATCCACAAGTGAGCAAAAACTTTGACTTACCTGGCAAAGTATACATGTTTGAAATCGATTTGGAAGCCGTATTATCCTTAACGATTCCAGCATTCCGTTATACATCCTTCAGTAAATTCCCAGGCACTAGTCGTGACCTTGCTATCGTAGCACCTGTGTCCGTATCTAGTGGCGAAATTTTATCCATCATCAAAGAGCATGGTGGAGAATATTTAGAAAATGCATCTATCTTCGACGTTTACGAAGGTGAACATATTGAAGCTGGTTACCGCAGCCTTGCATACAACTTACAATTCCGGTCTATGGAAGGTACGTTGAATGATGAGGATATTGATGGTAATATTCAAGCTATTATCGATGCATTAGCAGAAATTAACTGCAAATTACGTTAATTTTAAGCAGTATATTGAAAGGGTTTACCGTATGGTAAACCCTTTTAGTACTATAGTTATACCTTTAGTTAGGTAGAAAGGATTGTCCATGGAATTATTGGCTCCTGCCGGTACGATGGAAAACTTTATAGCCGCTTTAGAATCTGGAGCTGATGCCATTTACCTTGGTGGTAAAGGCTTTAATGCCCGTGCTCATGCAGCAAACTTTGGCATTGAAGAATTGGCGGAGGCTATTCGTTTGGCCCACATTCTAGATGTGTCCGTATATGTAACTGTAAATATCCTCATAGGTGATTCCGAATTAACGGCTCTCGAGGCGTATTTAAAGGACTTAGAACGCATTGGTGTGGATGCTATCATCGTTCAAGATTTAGCGGTTGCTAAACTAGCGCAACGTGTGGCTCCTAAATTGCACTTGCATGGAAGTACGCAAATGACGGCTGCTACGCTAGATGCTGTGCGTTTTTATGAAAGCCTCGGCTTTACCCGTGTTGTATTGGCCCGTGAATTAAGCCTAGCTGAAATCGAACACATTTGTAAAAACTGTACAGCTGAAATTGAAGTCTTCGTACACGGTGCGTTGTGCGTATGTTATTCTGGTCAATGCTTAATGAGTTCCTTCATCGGTGGTCGTAGTGGTAACCGTGGTGCTTGCGCACAACCTTGCCGTTTACCTTATGAATTGTTGGATTCTTCAGGTACTAGTTTGTTGCCAAAACATGAAGCCTATCTATTAAGTCCAAAGGATCTTAACTATAGTGAGCATATGAATGAACTCGTTGCAGCCGGTGTTACGTCCTTTAAAGTAGAAGGACGTATGAAAAAGGTTTCCTATGTGCGTCAAGTTATTGGGACCTATCGTCATATTTTAGATACAGCTCATATAGACTCTTCTGATGCTGATGCATTGGCATCAGGATTTAATCGTGGCTTCTCTACGGATTACTTAACAGACCATGTAGGGAAATCCATGATGACCGTTGTGGCTCCAAATAATCAAGGGAAATTGATTGGTAAAGCAGAGGTCAAAAAGGGACAAGTTCATTTGTACCTAACAGAACCGATTGAAAAAGGATCACTCTTAAAGGTAATGCAAGCTTCTGGTAGTATTACGTACTACCAAATTGATCAGAATTGGTCCTTAGTAAATGAAAAGCATTTTGTAGGTAAACCTGATGAAGGCTTTGCAGCAGGACAAGTATTCTTAGCATCCACGCCAAAGTCTCAAAAACAACGGGGCTTACAAGACTTTAGTGCTAAATTAGAGGTACATGGGTATCTATCTATTAATACAGACCGAGAACAGCCTTGTACAGATCTTACCTTTGTATTAAACGACGGTCGTACGGTCACAGTATCTAATGAGTTTGAACCGGTTTATGCTAACAATAAACCGACTAGTTTAGAGAAGGTTACAGATCAAGTGGGTAGATTAGGTAATACATTGTTTACTCTAGCTTCTATGTCTATTCCAGAAGGTCCATATATGTGGCCTGCTAGTGTTTTGAATGCATTGCGTCGCGATGCAGTAGAGGCTTTAGAAACTCTGTTAATTACAGATCATGAAAAAGCTTGGGCAGAACTTGCCGTAGAACCTCAAGATATGTCATCCTTAGTAGCTAAGGATACGATTCAGTATACAGAGCCTATGGTGAGTGTTCGCGTTGATGAATTAGAGGCTGAGAAAGCTGCTATTGAAGGTGGTGCTAAGAAGATTATCTTCGGTGGTGACCGTTTACAACGCAAGCCTTATGAACTTAGTATTTATGAAAAGGTAGCTACTCTTTGTAAAGATCATAATGTGCTTTGTGTATTTGCTACGCCTCGAGTTGTGAAAGACGATGAAGTTGAGGTGTACATGAATACTCTTAAGGCCATAGTTGAGGCTAAACCAGATAGCATTTCTATTCACGTGCCACAAGCGTTATTATGGCTTCGTGATTTAGGGTATACAGGTGCTATTGAGGCTGATACAGGGCTTAATATATTTAATGGATCAGCACTACAAGTATGGCAAGACTTTAATATGAGTAGCATAGCACCATCCTTAGAGTTAACATTGACGCAACTAGTTAACTTGCAAAAATCTACTAAATTGCCATTAGAAATTATGGTACATGGGTATACGGAAATGATGATTTCCGAATACTGTGCCATCGCAAGCTTTGTGGGCACTGGTAAAAAGGAAAACTGTCCTATGCCATGTGTAAGCGAAGACTATGCATTGAAGGACCGTAAAGGGGAAGTGTTCCCACTTCGTACCGATCCTTATTGCCGCATGCACATCATGAATAGTCATGAAATGGATATGCGTGCCTATGTACCTGAGTTACATCGAAAAGGGCTACATATATTGCGCATCGATGGTCGACATATGGCGCCACATCGTTTGCGTACTATCGTAGCAGATTATGTATCCATTCAAAATGGAACAAAAGAGGCTCCGCCTAAGAGTGTAGGTAAAGATGATACACCTATTACAAGGGGCCACTATTTTAGAGGTATTTTATAAAAGAGGTAGTACATTGTTTTACGAAGATGTATTAGACTTTCACCATATAAAAGAACAATTACAACAACATTGTAGTTCTACCATTGCTAAAGAATTAGCCATGCACATCGAACCTATGACAGATGCAAAAGCTATTCAAGAGAACCTTGATGAAACGGCAGAGGCAATGCGGTCTTTGCAAACTGAGGTAGAACAACCGTTAGGCGGTACACGAGATATTCGTGAGTCCTGTAAGAAGAGTCGCAAAGACTTTGTCCTTACTCGTGAAGCATTGTGGGATATTTACTTGACCATTGGTGCTTATAAGCGGATGACAAAGTTCTTTAGAACAAAATATATGGAATATCCATTGCTATCCCTATGGGTACAGGATATGCCGAATACAGATCGCATTGAAAACCGTTTTAAACGCGTTTTTGATGAAAAAGGGGAATTGCTTGATACAGCATCTCCTAAATTAGCGAGCCTTAGAAATACGATTATTAAAACTCGTGAAAAGATTAAAAATGACATTCAAGCTATCTTGCACGACAAGGATAATCAAAAGTATTTCCAAGAAGCGATTATTACGCAGCGTAATAATCGCTACGTAATCCCTGTAAAACAGGAGTATCGCCAATACTTTGATGGTCTTATTCACGACCGTTCTGCAACGGGTCAAACCTTATATATTGAACCGATGCGCTTGGTGAATCTAAATAATGAATTACAAGAGGCGTTGATTGGTGAAGAGCAAGAGGTATTGCGTATTTACCGTGAGTTATCAGCCCTTGTAAAACAACATAGTAATGATTTGATGGATGCTTGTGAAAAGGTATCCCATATCGAATTTGTATATGGTAAGGCGAGCCTTGCTATTTCTTATAAGGGTGTACCGGCCATCTTGAGTACTGATAGAACTGTCAATCTCATGAGAGCTCGGCACCCATTAATCCCACCGAATGTGGTAGTGCCTACAAATATTCAATTAGGTACATCGTACCGTATTTTATTGATTACTGGTTCTAATACAGGCGGTAAAACAGTCTCCCTTAAAACATTAGGGTTATTGAGTTTAATGAACCAATGTGGTCTATTTATCCCTGCAGACCACGGCTCAATATTGCCTATATTCCAAAATATCTTTGCCGATATTGGGGATGAACAAAGTATTGAGGCTAGCCTTAGTACGTTCTCTGCTCATATGACACAAGTTATTTCCATTATTAAACATTGTGGCCCAAATGACTTGGTATTGCTGGATGAGCTTGGATCTGGTACAGATCCAGAGGAAGGTAGTGCTTTAGCTGTATCTATCCTTGAATTCTTCCGTAAAAAAGGTGCCCTTATGATGGTAAGTACCCATTATAATGAGCTTAAAAACTATGCATACCATACAGAAGGAATCGAAAACGGCCATGTAGAATTTGATGAGCGTACCTTAAAGCCAACGTATCGACTTCATATTGGTGTAGCAGGTAGTAGCCATGCATTGAGTATTGCGGCCCGCTTAGGTTTACCAAAAGATATCGTAACGCGCGCGGCAGAGTATAAATCTCAATTTGGTAGCCATGAAATGGAAGAAGTTCTTTCAGATTTGAATGAGCAACTTCGTAAGGCATCTGAACGGGAAAGAGCGTTAAAGAAAGAGCTTGATGAAACACGTCGCATGCGTGGTCAATTAGAGAAGGAAAAGAAACAGTTTAACGAAAAGCGTAAACAAATCTTAGCCAAAGCTCAAGCTGATGCAGAATCTATGAAACGTAGCTTGCGCGTCGAAGGGGAAGCGATTATTAAGCAATTGAAATCGCAATTCTCTGAAACAAATAAGGATAAGCGTCAATCTGCTATTAATGCTGCACGTAAGGGCATTTCTAATGTACATGTACCAGAAGCCCCAGTAGATGATGATCGTAAGTCCTTGACGGCAGATGCTATTAAGGTAGGCCAAGCAGTATATGTTACATCTTTACGCTCATTAGGTACCGTATTAGCTATCAATGGCAATCGTGTGAATGTAGATATTAATGGACTAACAGCTACTGTAAAGGTTAGCGAATTACAATCTACTACACGTGAAGAAGGAAATAAGCTTGAACGGGAACAAAAAGCAGCTATGCCTAAGACTAGAAAACGTATGGGTGGCTCTGCCGTACAACGCCAAAAAGAGGTTCGTACTGAAATCAATATTCTTGGACAAACGGTAGATGAAGCGACAGTTTCTGTTGGTAGATTTATTGACCAAGCTTTACTTGGTGGTGTTAATCAAGTGCGCATTATTCACGGTAAGGGGACTGGCGCATTACGAGAAGGTGTACATCAATATTTGCGTACCTTACCTCATGTAGCTCATTTTGAAACGGCAGGCTATGACGAAGGTGGTGCAGGGGCTACGAATGTAGTTTTGAAATAAAGCTACACAATAGTGATATAGTTATAGATAATACAGTAAATTATTATCGTATATCAAATTGGTTATGGGGTATAGCCATATACCTATATAGAAATAGAAGAGGTAGTAAGTTCTTAGAACTTACTACCTTTTTACGTAAAAGAAAGGAGCGGAACACATGTTCCGCTCCTTTAGCGTATGAGATTAACGATCTTTTTTACTAGACTTTTTACTTTTGGATGAATTAGATTTCTGTTCAGTTGCATCATCTTTTGAGCCACTGTCATCTTTTACAGCTTCATCTTTCGATTTGTCTTTATCGTCTTTTTTGTCTGCTTTTTCGTCCTTAGCAGCTTCTTTTTTAGGCTGTGCTTTTACAGGATTATAATAACCTTCAGAAACAGCTGATTGAGCGCTAGCAGGAACGGAGAAGTCAGAAGCAGGGGTATTGGCAAGCGCATTTGCCATGAATTGGCCCCACATAATAGCAGGTGTGTCACCACCGGTCATGCCTCGTAATGTTTCCGAGCCATAGTCATCACCAATCCAAACGGCAGCTACTAAATCAGGCGTGTAACCAACGAACCAAGCATCCTTGGAATCATCTGTTGTACCAGTTTTGCCTGCTGCAGGACGACCGATTGCGGCATTACCACCAGTACCGCCATTTATAACGGATTCTAGCATATTTGTAATGATAGCTGCATCTTTTTCATCTACAACACGTTTTTCTTGGATGGAGTTTTCTTCCACAACTTGACCATTGCGGTCTACAATTTTAACGATTGCCGTAGGTTGAACTTTGATACCACCATTAGCGAGTACACCATAAGCTTGAACCATTTCAAGAGGTGTTACACCATGAGTTAAACCACCAAGTGCAGTAGACAAGTTATTATCTTGATCAGTTAGAGTAGAGATACCCATTTCTTTAGCAAGTTTAATAATCTTAGACATGCCTACTTCATCAGCAATTTTTACGGCAGCTACGTTACGAGAATGTTGTAATGCATAGCGGTATGTAATGCTACCTACGAAGTCATTTTCATAGTTTTTAGGGCTCCAGTTACCAAATGTAACAGGGCTATCATCTACGATAGAACCAGGAGTTTTACCAGATTGAATAGCTGCCAAATATACAAATGGTTTCATAGCGGAACCTGGTTGACGTTCTGCTTGTGTAGCACGGTTAAATGCATCATCACCACGGCCACCAACCATAGCCATAATGTAACCATTATGAGGGTTCATAGCTACGATAGCACCTTGTGGTTGATGTAAACCATTGCTATCTGTGTAGTAGTTAGGCAAGTTTTGCATTGCTGCTACAGCTGCATTTTGTGCATCCATATCGAGAGTAGTATAAATTTTTAAACCATCTTTATAGATTGCATCGTCACCATATTTTTCAGAAACTTGTGCAATAACATAGTTAATGAAGTAAGACGCATTAGATTTTTCATGCGTTTGTTCTTGTTTTGCCACTAAGCCTAAATCTGCTTGACGCGCTTCATCAGCTTGCTCTTGTGTAATGTATCCGTATTTAACCATTTGGCCTAATACAACGGCTTGACGTTTTTTACTAGCTTCCAAATCATTGAATGGAGAGTAGTAGTTAGGACTTTGTGGTAAGCCTGCAATGAGTGCTGCTTGAGCTAGCGTTAATTGGCTAGCATCCTTACCAAAGTATACATGAGCTGCAGATTGTACACCGTATGCACCTTGGCCAAAGTAAATTTGGTTCATGTACATTTCAAGGATTTCATCCTTAGTGTAATGTTGTTCAATTTTAAGTGCTAGCAATGCTTCAGAAATTTTACGTTTAAATGTTCTGTCTTGAGATAAGAATGCATTACGCGCTAACTGTTGAGTGATTGTAGAACCACCTTCAGATACGCCACTATGAACAATGTTAACCCATACAGCACGCAAGATACCAACAGGGTCGATACCGTGATGGGAATAGAAGCGAGAGTCCTCAGTAGCAACAAAGGCATTTTGTAAATCCTTTGGTACATCTTTTAAAGGTACTGGTAATCTATTCTCTGTGGAATGAACCGTTGTGATGAGATTACCATGGACATCGTAAATTTGAGACGATGCAGAAGGACGTACATTGGATACATCTGGTAGGTTAGACAGTGTAGCACTGATGAAACCACAGCCACCTCCGGCTACGATGAGTATAAGGAGAAGGGCACAAATCCAAAATAGACGCTTCGGACTTGTCTTCTTCGGTGTAGCGCCGCTACCATTAGAACGGCGGCTGCTTCTCGCATTTGAGTTATTACTCATAGAGTCACCTCTTTTTTCTTTTGTTAGTAAATATAACGTAAATTCTATTACGCAGTTATAAATATTATATCATATATGGCTTAAAACCAATACTATATATATAATTGTGAAAGTTTTTAGATAATGGTATACTAAAACAATAGTATTTCGAGGAGGATTATCATGGTTAGTGCTCAAGAACAAGTGCGCCAAATTAAACACGGCGTAGCAGATTTAATTAATGAACAAGATCTTGTAAAGAAAATAGAAAAATCTATTAAGGAAAATAAACCTTTAGTTGTAAAATTAGGTTTGGACCCAACAGCGCCAGATATTCATTTAGGCCATACAGTACCACTTCGTAAACTACGTTTGTTCCAAGAATTTGGTCATCAAGTAGTGATCGTTATCGGCGGTTTCACTGCGCGTATTGGTGATCCTACTGGTAAAAGTGTAACTCGTCCACCACTTACAAAAGAAGAAGTATTGAAAAATGCTGAAACCTATAAAACACAAATCTTCAAAGTGTTAGATCCTGAAAAAACGATCGTCCGCGACAATAGTGAATGGCTAGAATCTATGAACTTTGCGGATGTTCTACGTTTGGCAAGCTCTTATACTGTAGCACGTATGATGGAACGCGATGATTTCAATAAACGCTTTAAAGAAGGTCGTGCTATTGGTGTTCATGAGTTTATGTATCCATTGATGCAAGGTCAAGATTCTGTAGCATTACATGCTGACGTTGAATTTGGTGGTACAGACCAAACTTTCAACTTGTTAATGGGCCGTCATTTACAAGAATTAGAAGGTCAAGAACCTCAAGTTGTTATCACAATGCCATTGCTTGAAGGCCTTGACGGTGTTCAAAAAATGAGTAAATCTTTAGGCAATTACATCGGTATCGACGAAGAACCTAAAGAAATGTACGGTAAAGCAATGTCTATTCCTGATGAATTGATGATGCGCTACTTCATGCTCGTTACAGATATGCCAATTGAAGAACAAGAGGACATGGAAAAACGTCTTGAAAGTGGTGAATTACATCCACGTGACGCTAAAATGCAATTAGCTCGTACCATCGTTCGTTTGTACCATGGTGAAGAGGCTGCTCTTGAGGCAGAAGAGGAATTCAAACGTGTATTCCAACAACGCGCATTGCCTACAGATATTCCTGAATGCGCTATGGATGCGCCAACAGAACCAATCTTTGTACCACAATTCTGTACAGATGCTGGTTTGACTGCTTCTAATGGTGAAGCACGTCGATCCATTAAAGCTGGTGCTTTCAAAGTCAATGGTGAAAAATATACAGAAGAAAACCTTACCCTTGAAGACGGCATGATCGTTCAAGTTGGTAAACGTAAATTTGTAAAAATTAAATTTAACTAATATAAAACTGTGATGAGATAGAAACCTCATCACAGTTTTTTTATGTCTATTTGGTCTATAAGATTATTTATCTACTAAATCTGTTGTTTGTAAAGCAAAAAATGACTTACAAGTTCATGTATAATGAAAGTAAAATATAAATTCAAATTTAAATACAGATACAAATATAAAATACAAATTTGACACATAAAAGATTTATAGAGATATCGTATAGTATCTATAAAGTAAGAGGACTATATATGGACAAAGAACTAAGCAACTTTTTAGAACAACGAGAACATACTGTTCTTACCGATATTGATGTTATAACTGCGGCAGTAGCTGTACCATTATTAGAAATCGATGGGGAAGATCATGTAGTATTTACTGTGCGCAGTAATAAGCTACGCCGTCAACCAGGTGAAATCAGTTTTCCTGGTGGACATTGTGAGCCTAATGATAAAAGTGGTGCCCATGCTGCCATGCGTGAATGCTCTGAGGAACTGGGTATCGATTTAGATCAAATTGAACTTCTGGGCAATTTAGACTGCTTAGTATCTGCGATAGGTGTCAAGCTATATGCCGTAGCCGTGCGCCTGCATACAAGCGATTTGAAACCAAATCCAGACGAAGTAGGAGAGGTATTCACAGTTCCATTACAATATCTATTAGACATGGAGCCAACGGTAGGTCATCTAGACATTGGGACGAAACCGTTAAGAGACTTTCCGTTCCATTTATTAGAAGGCTACAACATTGACTGGAAAATCAGACAAAACTACTCCGTTTATTTCTATCCTTATAAACAATACACCATATGGGGGCTAACTGGGCGAGTACTGAAGAACTTTTTAGATATATATAGGGAGATAGATTTGCATAATAATCCTCATATAAATTGACAGATTGTAAATTAAGGTATACTATTTATGTGTAAAAGGTTTAATGTGTTGCACTAATTAATCTAGGAGGTTCTCACATGAATCGCGAAACAGCATACGTACTTTGGTTTGATGAATTACAACGTGAAGATGTTAATTTAGTAGGTGGCAAGTCTTCTTCTTTAGGGGAATTGACATCCTCCACTAATGTACCTGTACCTTATGGCTTTGCAACAACTGCTCATGGTTATCGTGAGTTTATGAAAGCTACAGGTTTGGAAGATAAAATCCGGGCTGAACTTGATGCTTTAGATGATGTAGAAAATTCTGCATTATTGCGCGAAGTGTGTGCTAAGATTCGCCGCATGATTTGTCAGGAAGAAATGCCAAAAGACTTGGCAGATGCTATCCGTCATGCTTATGAAGAACTTGGTAAAAAAGTGAACGAAGAAAATCCGTTTGTAGCTGTTCGTTCTAGTGCAACAGCAGAAGATTTGCCAGATGCAAGCTTCGCAGGTCAACAAGATACGTATTTAAATGTACGCGGTGCTGACGTAATTATCGAAAAAGTAAAAGAATGCTATGCATCTACATTCACAGATCGTGCAACATATTATCGTGTAAAACAAGGCTTCGATCATATGACAGTAGCATTGAGTGCTGCGGTTCAAATGATGGTATTCTCTAAAGCGGCTGGCGTAATGTTTACTGTTGATCTTGTAACAGGCAATGATAACAATATTCTTATTGAAGGCTCTTGGGGTCTTGGTGAATATGTTGTACAAGGTACGGTTACACCAGATAATTTCCGTGTGGATAAAGAAAAGATGGAAATTACGGACCGTATGATTAACGATAAACATGTCCGCCTTGTTCGTAAAGCCGATGGTGACTGTGTTGAAGAAGTGGTTCCAGCTGACGAAGCAAAACAACAAGTTATTACAGATGCTCAAGTTTTGGAACTTGCAGAATATGCAAAAGCAATTGAAAAGCATTATGGTTGCTACATGGATATGGAATGGGGCGTAGATGAACGCAATGACAAGATTTGGATCTTGCAAGCTCGTCCAGAAACAGTTTGGTCCCGCAAAGAAAAATCAAAAACGTCCGAAAAAGCTAGTACATTAGATGCAGGTAATCGCGATATTATTGTAAAAGGTTTGCCAGCATCCCCTGGTAATGCAGCAGGTAAAGCTCACGTTATCATCAATCCTGAGGATATCGATGAGTTCAAAGAAGGCGAAATCCTTGTTACAGCTATGACAGCTCCTGATTGGGTGCCAGCCATGAAAAAGGCAAAAGCAATTGTTACTGACGCTGGTGGTATGACTTGTCATGCGTCTATCGTTAGCCGTGAGCTTGGTATTCCTTGTATCGTAGGTACTAAGAGTCGTAGTCATGAAGCGACTACCTCTATTAAAGATGGTCAAATGATTACCGTTGATGCTACAAATGGTATCGTATATGATGGCGTATTAGAAGATATCGTTAAAAAGCCTGAAGCTCAAGTTTCTACAGGGGCAGCAGCTGAATATGTACCTGTAACAGGCACTAAGATTTATATGAATCTAGGCGATCCTGATTTGGCCCAAAAATATGGTGTACTACCATGTGATGGCATCGGCCTCATGCGTGAAGAGTTCATTTGGACAACCTTTATTCATGAACATCCATTGCACCTTATCGAAACAGGGCGCAGTGACTTTGCTGTAAATACATTGGCGGAAGGTATGCGCAAAGTATGCCAAGCATTAGCCCCTCGCCAAGTAGTAGTTCGTTTGAGCGACTTCAAATCTAGTGAATACCGTGACCTTAAAGGTGGCGATAAATATGAACCACATGAATCCAGTGCATTACTTGGTTGGCGTGGCGCATCTCGCTACTATGATCCTAAGTACACACCTGCTTTCAAATTAGAATTAGAAGCAATCAAAAAAGTTCGCAATGAATTTGGTTTCAAAAATCTACAAGTTATGATTCCATTCTGCCGTACTGTGGAAGAAGCTGAATTAGTAACTAACTTAATGGCTCAAGAAGGTCTTGCACGCAGCAAAGACTTTAAAGTATGGCTCATGGCTGAGATCCCATCCAATATTATCTTAGCTGATCAATTTAATAAATATGTAGATGGTTATTCTATCGGTTCTAACGATTTGACTATGCTTGTACTCGGTTGTGATCGCGATAACGAAACAGTTCAACATATCTATGATGAACGTAATTTAGCAGTTCGCAGAGCAATTCGTCACCTCATTGAGGTGGCCCATAAAGATGGTAAAACTGTATCTATCTGTGGCCAAGCGCCAAGCGTATACCCTGAACTTTGCGAATTCCTTGTGAAGAGCGGTATCGACTCCATTTCTGTTAACCCAGATGCAGTAGTTAATACTAAGAAAATGGTGGCTCAAATCGAACAACGAATTATGCTCGATGCTATGACTGGTCGTGGTCGTCAAGAATCTGACGAACTAATTTGGTAATAATATAGTTATAGTGAAAGAGGAGACCTGTGGGTCTCCTCTTTTTCTGAATGGTAACTTAGGATATAATACAAACAGAGATGAAAGGGGGTTACCGTGTGAAACTGTCGAAACGACAAGAACAAATTGCTCAAATCGTTCGCGAAGAAGGTCCTGTAACAGGTAGTGCCATTGCTGAACATTTAGAGGTCACAAGATCTGCGTTGCGCTCAGATTTATCTGTATTGACCATGTTAGGTGTGTTAGATGCACGTCCAAACGTAGGCTATTACTATGTAGGACTTTCAAAGGAAACACAAACGGCTGAGCGATTAAAGTCATTTCTGGTAAGTGATGTATTATCTCAAGCAGTTGTGGTCAATGGGGATACGAGTTTGTATGATACAATTGTCACATTATTTACAGAGGATGTAGGTACCATATTAGTGTGTGATGGCTCATACCTAGTAGGTGTGGTATCTCGAAAAGATTTATTACGCGCCTCTATGGGACAAACAGATTCGCATACCATGCCTATATCTATGATTATGACCCCTGTAAGCAAGGTTATAGCGGTGGAGCCTACCGATACTTTGGTAGAGGCTGCACAGAAAATGATAGATTATGAAGTAGATTGTTTACCTGTCGTCGTTCGTGAGGATGTGGGTAACAAGAAACGTTTAAAGGTTGTGGGCCGTGTATCAAAAACGACGGTAGCAAAAGTATTTTTAGAATGTAGCATACACTGAGGTTGATAGAATGGCAGAAAAAATTATTTATGCAATATCGGATTCCCTAGGGGAAACTGCCGAGGCTGTAGCGAGAGCTACGGCGAGTCAATATGATAAGGAGCAAATTGAAATCGTTCGCGTTCCCTATATTGATAGTGAAAGCCAAATTGATGAGGTCATAGACGACGCAAAACGTGGAAATCATGTTATTTGCCATACCATTGTGTCTGCGTCTTTACGTAAGTATTTGCATGAGAAGGTGGCTGAATATAATATTCCGGCTGTGGATATCATGGGCCCTGTTCTCGATGCAGTTGGTACTATCGCGACTACTAAACCTCGTATGACAGCAGGTATGGTTCATAAGCTCGACCAAGAGTATTTTAAAAAGGTTGAAGCTATTGAGTTTGCCGTGAAATATGACGATGGTAAAAATCCATCTGGTTTTGAAAAGGCTGATATAGTTATTATTGGTGTATCTAGAACTAGTAAGACACCATTGTCCATGTTCTTGGCGTACAAAAAGATTAAAGCCGCAAATTTGCCACTAGTTCCAGAGGTACCGTTGCCAGAGGAATTGTTCAAGATTCCGGCAAAAAAAATCGTGGGCCTTATTATAGATCCATACAAATTAAATAATATTCGTAGTGAACGTTTACGCGCTATCGGTCTTGAAGACGAAGCAAATTATGCATCTATTGAGCGTATTCAATCTGAATTGGATTATGCAAAGGCTATTATGCGTCGTTTGCACTGCCAAGTGTTAGATGTTTCTAATAAATCCATTGAAGAAACAGCTTCCCTTGTCATGCAATTGATTGATAAAAATCGCGCGTCGGAGGGTAAATGAATATACGTGAACAAATAGAGGAGAGGGAGGCTTTGCTTCTGTCTCCCTATGCAGCTAAAAGCCGCGATGCAATCCGTGATATAGAAGAAAAGCCTGATCCACTTAGAACCGCGTTTCAACGCGATCGGGATCGCATCATTCATAGTAAATGTTTTAGACGGTTAAAGCATAAGACACAGGTATATATTGCGCCAGGTGACCATTATCGGACACGCATGACTCATACCCTTGAGGTAGGTCAAATCGGTCGTACTGTGGCTCGTGCATTACGTTTAAATGAAGACCTTGTGGAAGCTATTGCCATGGGTCATGATGTGGGACATACACCATTTGGTCATGTAGGTGAATATGCATTGCGAGATATGGTGGGGCACTTTAATCATAATGAGCAAAGTTTACGCATGGTTGAGGTATTAGAAAGACATGGTGATCATCAAGGACTCAATTTAACCACCGCTGTTCGAGATGGCATCGTAGGTCACACAGGAGCTATAATTCCTGTGACTTTAGAGGGTCAAATTATTCGTATTGTAGACCGTATTGCGTATTTGTGCCATGATTTTGATGATGCACAGCGAGCAGGTATGTTGACGGCAGAGGAGCTGCCTTTTGAAGTGCGCGAACATTTTGGTATGACTCCATCCAGTATGATTACTGCAATGGTAGAGGATATGGTACGCGAATCCTTGGATAAGCCAGCTATATCTATGTCTGCTGATGTGGAAATGACGATGAATCTATTCCGTCAATTTATGTTTAAACATGTATATTTGGCACCAGCTTTAATTCCGGATCGCAAAAAGGCATCCCATGTGGTAAAAAATCTATTTACTCACTTCATGGAACACCCTGATGATATGGAAGGTTGTGAAACAGGTAAAGCGTTTTACTCTACACGTGATGTAGTTGATTATGTAGCAGGCTTAACAGATCAATATGCTATTAAGTTATTTAAGCAATATTATATTCCAAATATTACATTATAAATAACAAAAAAAGCAGTTAGTTCAAAATGAACTAACTGCTTTTTTTGGGGCTCTAGAACCCCAAAGAGTACATGTACTTTTTATTTTACGCGCGTGTAACTTTATTAGAACGAAGGCAGCGAGTGCATACGTTTACTTTTTTTGTAGCACCGTCTACAACCGCCCGTACTCTTTGAATGTTCGGTTTCCAAGTTTTTCTTGTGCGAATGTGAGAATGACTCACGTTCATACCACTAGATGTGGATTTACCACATACTTCGCAAAGGTTTGCCATAGTTTCCACCTCCAAGCTTAATCTATAACATAACAAAAGTATATTATCATAAAGAATAGCTTAAAGCAAGTATTTTTGTCGTACATATTGCTCTTTTTATGAAATATACTACAATATAAGGTATACTATATATCATATTCTAAGATATAAATGGACTTTTACACAAGGATATACAAAAATTGGATATATCTCATGTGTTTATCGTATATTTAAAGGAGTTCTTATGGATGAACGATTGACGACTATAAAGGGAATTGGTCCTGGTCGTGAGAAACAATTGCATAAATTGGGAATTACCAATGTTACATCCTTATTGACTTACTTTCCCAGAACCTATGAAGACCGGCGTACGATTTATAGAATTGGTGATTTAAAATCAGGTATGACAGGTGGTATCGTAGGTACTGTTATTGCTGTACAAGAGAAACGCCCTCGCCCTCGATTGTCTATTTTAGAGGTAGTCATTGCAGATGGCACAGGTCCTTTGAAGATTGTTTTGTTTAATCAAGGGTATAAAAAAAACTTTTACAAAAAAGGACAACGTATATATGCATATGGTAAGGCTGAGTTTCAATATGGTTCCATGCAAATGAATACACCGCAAATGGAAAACTTAGGAGACGGTGGTGAACCAGATCGAGGTATCGTTCCTATTTACGCGCTTGCTGATGGGGTATCTCAGTTTGTGGTTCGTTCAACTGTACGTAATTGGTTCGCAGCTAACCATGAATTACCAGAGATTTTACCTGTGGAGGTTCGTGATGATCATCATTATATGAGTCGCTATGATGCTTTTAAGATGATGCATTTCCCAGACTCCTCAGAGCTCTATGAAAAGGCTCGTTATCAATTGGCCTATGAAGAGTTGTTCGTCATGCAAGCTGGTTTAGCTTTGTTGCGAAATAAAGAACAATGCCATAGAGGGCCTAAAATGGGACCAAATGGGGAACTAATGGCTCAGTGTATAGAGAATTTACCGTTTTCCTTAACAGGTGATCAACAACGAGCATTAGAGGATATTCGTATCGATATGGAAGACGAACGACCTATGCAAAGGTTGTTGCAAGGTGATGTAGGCTCTGGTAAAACCGTTGTGGCTACCCTGAGTTTATTAAAAGCCATCGAAAATGGGTATCAGGGGGCAATTATGGCTCCTACGGAGATTTTAGCGGCTCAACATTATGAAGGGATACAAACTGTATGTGCTAATTTAGGTATTACTATAGAACTATTAACTGGATCCTCCACGAAAAAGGAAAAAGAACGCATCTATGAAGGCTTAGCTGATGGAACAATTCATATGATTATTGGAACCCATGCTCTTATTCAAGAGGGGGTTAATTTTCATAATCTAGGCCTTGTTATCGTCGATGAGCAACATCGCTTTGGCGTAGATCAACGGGCGAGATTGCAACAGAAGGGAACATATCCTCATGTACTTATCATGACGGCTACACCAATCCCTCGTACCATGACATTATCCGTATATGGAGATTTAGCAGTATCTTTAATTAAAGAAATGCCACCAGGGCGAAAACCTGTTAAAACATATGCTGTAGATAGTTCTTATAAAGAGAGATTACGCACTTTCTTTTGTAAGGAAATGGCAGAGGGGCGTCAGGTCTACGTGGTGTGCCCTCTTGTAGAAGAATCCGAAAAATTAGACTTGCAAGCCGCTGAGGAATTGTATCTAGAATTAAAAGAGTACTTTTATAAGGCCTATGAAGTGGGCCTCGTTCACGGTCGTATGAAGCCGAGTGAAAAAGATGAAGTGATGAATGCCTTCTATAGGGGTGAAATTTCATTACTTGTTTCTACAACAGTTATCGAAGTGGGGGTTAATGTGCCAAATGCGACCATTATGTGCGTTGAAGGGGCAGAGCGATTTGGTCTATCTCAGCTACATCAGCTGCGGGGCCGTGTAGGTCGTGGCGCTCATCAGTCCTATTGCATTCTTGTTAGTGATTCTAAAAATGATGTAAGTCAAGAGCGCTTAAAGTTGATGGAACAAATCCAGGATGGATTTGAGCTTGCAGAGCAAGATTTATTGCTTCGCGGATCTGGTCAATTATTTGGATTAGCTCAATCGGGGCTGCCAGATTTACGCGTTGCTAATATTATCAAAGATATTGAAATTTTAGTAGAGGCTCGCAAGGATGTACTAGATTTTGCAAATCAATTCGGAATAGAAAAATTAGAATCTATCATGAAAGAAGAATTAGAAAAAAGATTTGGTGAAAAATTTCTAAGAATATTGTATAATTAAGAGGTAGGATTAATAAGTATATAAGCATCGATAATATTAGATTTTATCTGGCTTTTTCCTTGTCTATATGTCCTTCATACCGTATAATAGAACAAACAATTTATTTCATTTTTCATCTATGGAGGTTAATATGCCAATTATTCATGTAGAGCTCGTCGAAGGGCGTACAAAAGAACAAAAGAAACAATTAGGTGAAGCAATTACAAAGGCTGCGGTTGATATCGTAAATGTTCCTGCTGATGCAGTAAAAGTTATCTTCGTAGATATGAAAAAAGACGATTATATGGAAGGCGGCATTTTGCGGTCTGAACGCTAAGGCTACGACTGACCGCCTAGTCCATAGGGACTAGGCGGGTCGTAGTTTTGTTTTATTATACGGAAAGGAAAGAAATATGAGAGACGATAAATTCGGTATGCGTGGACTAACTTTTGATGATGTATTATTAATACCAGCAGCTTCTGATATACTGCCTAATCAAGTAGAGTTAAAAACTCAATTAACTCGTGACATTACATTAAATATTCCTATGATTAGTTCTGGGATGGATACGGTTACTGAATCACGGATGGCGATTGCTATGGCTCGTGAAGGAGGTCTTGGCGTTATCCACAAAAATATGTCTATTGAAGAGCAAGCTCATGAAGTTGACAAGGTAAAACGCTCTGAACACGGTGTTATCGTTGATCCTATTTTCTTAAGCCCTCAAAATTTACTATCCGATGCAGCAGAACTTATGGAAAAATATAAAATTTCTGGTGTACCTATCACAGAACATGGTAAACTAGTAGGGATCATTACAAATCGCGATATGCGTTTTGAAACTGATTTAAGCCGACAAATTGGGGAATGTATGACAAAAGATTCCCTAGTTACTGCACCGGAAGGTACATCTCTTGAAGCGGCGAAAGCTATCTTAAGCGAACATCGTATTGAAAAATTACCTCTTGTAGATGGCGACGGTAACTTAAAAGGCTTAATTACGATTAAAGATATTGAAAAAGCGACTAAATATCCAAATGCAGCAAAGGATGGTAGTGGCCGATTATTAGTTGGTGCTGCAGTAGGTGTTTCTCAAGATTTGTATGATAGACTTGATGCGCTTGTATCTGCTAAAGCTGACGTAATTATTGTTGATACTGCCCATGGGCATTCTGCAGGTGTTCTTCGTACGTTGAAGGACATTAAACAAGCGTATCCTCACATTCCTGTAATTGCAGGTAATGTGGCAACTGCAGCAGGCACTGAGGCTCTTATCGAAGCTGGAGCTGATGCAGTTAAGGTTGGTATAGGACCTGGGTCTATTTGTACAACTCGTGTCATTGCTGGCATTGGGGTACCTCAAATCACAGCAGTCTATGAGTCTGCTCAAGTGGGGCGTCGCTATGGAGTTCCTATCATTGCTGATGGGGGGATTAAATATTCTGGAGATATTGCTAAAGCTATTGCGGCTGGTGCTAATGTAGTTATGATGGGCAATATTTTAGCCGGTACTGATGAAAGCCCTGGAGAAACAGTAATCTATCAAGGCCGTTCTTATAAAGTATACCGTGGCATGGGTAGTTTAGGGGCTATGAAACTTGGTAGTAAAGATCGATATTTCCAAACAGAAGCTAAGAAATTAGTTCCTGAAGGTATAGAAGGTCGAGTACCATATAAAGGTATGTTGGCCGATACAATTTTCCAAATGGTTGGTGGCTTGCGCGCAAGTATGGGGTATTGCGGATGTCATAACATCCAAGAAATGATTGAAAACACTCAATTCATTCAAATTACAGCTGCTGGTTTGAAAGAAAGTCATCCGCATGATGTAAGCATTACCGTTGAAGCACCAAATTATAGTGGTTGATAATGGAGTATTACATTGAATAAACGTATTTCTGTTTTATCTGTGCCTATCGATTGTGTCACAATGGATGAGGCAGTCCAACGTATTTTACAATTAACTGAACAGCCGGGGCTACATTTAGTAGCAACGGCTAATGCAGAAATGGTTATGTTGGCTAATGAAAATCCTACATTGCACTCCATATTGAATAATGCTAGTCTCGTCGTTCCCGATGGGGCTGGCATTTTGTGGGCTGCAGAGCGTCAAGGCGAACATGTGCCTGAACGTGTAACAGGCGTAGACGTAACTAAGGAATTGTTTAAAGTTGCGGCGACTCATCAAATTCCTGTATACTGCTTGGGGGCGGCACCAGGTGTTGCTCAACGAGCGATTGATAATGTATCTGCTCAGGTAGGTGTATTAAATATAGCAGGAATTCATGACGGATTCTTTGATAGTGCAGAGGAACAAGAAATCATTAAATCTATAGCTGATTCTAAGGCAAAATTGGTATTTGTTGCCTTAGGTGTGCCAAAGCAAGAACAATGGATTGCAGAAAAGTTGAGTCACCTCGATGGCGTAGTTGCCATCGGAATTGGTGGTTCCTTTGATGTCTTGGCAGGTAATATTCCTCGGGCCCCAGAATGGATGCAACAAAATCGACTTGAATGGTTGTATCGATTATATTTAGAACCTCAACGGATTGGCCGCATGTTGGCTATTCCAAAGTTTATGTGGACCGTTATTAGAAATAAATAGAGGAGTGTTGAATCGTGCCTACAGGACCAATAATTAAGGAAGGGTTTCCTCTGATAGGAGCTATGCTCATTATCACTGTGGTGTTAGGATATTTAGGACATTATGTAATTGCGATTATTTCATTTATTCTGGCATTATTTTTCGTCAATTTCTTTAGAAATCCTAAACGTGTAATCCCTCAAGATCCAGATTTGATTTTATCTCCGGCGGACGGTAAAATCATGGATATTTCTGATGTATACGAAGATATTTACTTACACAAAGAATGTAAAAAAGTAACTATTTTCTTATCTGTTTTTGATGTGCATGCTAATCGTGCGCCTATTGATGGTAAAATTACATATCGTCACTATACGATGGGTAGTTTCCTACCTGCTTTTAAAGATGATGTAGGTTTTGAAAATGAACGTCATACTATTTGTATTGAAAATGATCGTACTTCCGTATTAGTAACGCAAATTGCGGGTCTTTTAGCAAGACGTATCGTATCTTGGACAGACCTAGATAGTGTACTTGAACGCGGTCAGTTGTACGGGATGATTAAATTCGGTTCCTGTACTGAGCTCTATATGGATAAGGATGTAGAGCTGTTCGTGGAAAAAGGTCAACATATTACAGGCGGTGACACTATTATCGGGAGGTTACGACATGAATAAATCTATTATCCCAAATTTATTTACAAGTGCAAATTTAGCCTTTGGTGTTCTTGGTATCACCTTATCTGCTACGGGTAATACTTTCTGTGCTGCTATATGTATATTGTTATCCCTAGTAGCAGATGGCTTAGATGGTCGCGTAGCAAGAGCCTTAGACGTTGCCGGTCCAATGGGCCGTGAATTAGATTCTTTGTCTGATGTAGTGGGATTCGGTGTAGCACCTGCTTACATGCTCTATATGAAAGAATTGTACGGTTTAGGTTGGGTTGCATATGTGCCATTACTAGCTTTTGCAGTACTTGGTGCATTTCGTTTAGCGCGTTTTAATATTAAAACTGACGAAGTTCATGGCTATTTTGAAGGTTTACCAATTCCAGCCGCAGGTTGCTTAGCAGCGACTTATGTATTGTGTGGAGTATCAGTACCTCAATTCGTATTGGTATTTTGCATGATTGGTGTAGGTTTCCTAATGGTTAGTGAAATTAAATATCCTGACTTTAAAGGTAAAAGTGCGATTTATATCAATAAACTTTCTATTGTACTTACAGCCATCTTTGTTATAGCTTGTCTCGTGTATGATTGGCATACCTTGGCTGTTATGATTTTTGCAGGCTATGTGATGTTTGGGCTCATTAATGGAGCTTTAAATATAGTACGTAAATAGATGTGTGGAGGAGAATAGTATGAATTACCTACTGGATCTATTACTGATCCCTATGCAGGTAATAATCGTTATATATACGGTTTATTATTTTATACTCGCCGTTGTTGGTATGTGGCGGTCGCGAGTACATAAAAACTATACCCCTAAAAATTCCTTTGCCATCGTTGTATGTGCTCACAATGAGGAAGCCGTTGTTGGTGAGTTAGTTAAAAACTTACGTGGCCTAGACTATCCAGATGATCTATATGATATTTTTGTAGTTGCCGATAACTGTACAGATAAGACTGCGAAAGTAGCAAGTGCTGCTGGCGCTAATGTACATGTACGTGAAAATAAACAAGAAATAGGTAAAGGTTATGCCATGGGGTGGATGTTTGATCGGGTAGAACAAATGGATCGGAAATATGATGCATTCCTAATTTTTGATGCCGATAATTTAGTACACCCTCAATTTATGTTAGAAATGAATGATCATCTTGAAAAAGGTGAGTCTGTAATTCAAGGTTACTTGAACTCTAAAAATCCAACTGACTCTTGGGTTGCAGGTACGTTCTCCATCGCCTTTTGGATGGTTAACCATATGTGGCATTTAGCAAAATATCGTCTTGGTTTATCTACGGCTTTAGGTGGTACAGGCATGTGTATTCGTACATCTATTATTCGCGAATACGGTTGGGATTGCAATAGCTTAACCGAAGATATGGAATTTTCCATGAAGCTATTAACTCATGGTATCCGTACTTGTTGGGGGCATGATGCTATCGTATACGATGAAAAGGTTACAACTATGATGGCTTCTTGCAGACAACGTTTACGGTGGGCTCAGGGGCAATTTGACTGTGCGGGTCGATATATTCCTAAATTATTTGCTATTGGTATCAAAACAGGGAATATCATGATTTTGGATGGTATCTTCCAAGTGAGTCAACCTTATTTCTTGTTGTTAACAACTATATATTTGGTACTGTCTTACATCAATGCGTATACTCCAATCTATACAAATATTTTATATCAAATTATGCCTATGTCTGTGTGGACAATTATAGGTGTGGGGCAATACTTATTCCCGTTAATCGTATTATTGAAAATCAAGGTACCACCAAAGATTTGGTTCTATTATTTACTATATCCATTATTCGTATATTCTTGGATTCCAGTAAATATCCTAGGTTGGTTCCGCCGTCATAATAAGGTATGGTCTCATACAGTCCATACGAGAGCCGTGGGATTAGATGATGTTAAATTAACACGTATGGGCAATATGAATAAGAATGAAAAATAGAATCTATAGGAGTGACTATGCATATTTTAATGTGTAATGACGATGGTATTTTAGCAGATGGTTTACGTCATCTTGCATCGTATTTAAGTCAATATTATAGAATTACCGTTGTAGCACCTGCTAATGAGCAAAGTGCTAAATCCCATGCATTGACGACCGAGGTTCCATTGAAACTAGATGCTTACAATGGCGAGGATGAAAATCCTCGCCTTTATGCTCTAACGGGAACGCCGTCCGATTGCATGAAGTTCGGTCTTAGTTATTTATTGACTGATGATATGCCAGATCTTGTAATTTCTGGCATTAATCATGGGTTTAATTTAGGCTCTGATGTATTGTATTCCGGCACTGTTTCGGCAGCTATGGAAAGTTGTTTCTATGGTATTCCTGGTTTAGCATTATCTGTTGAGAGGTATTCTGTTGAACGGGGAGACGAGATGCATCCATTTATACATGAATTGATTGAGAAAATTTATGTGGCGGGCCAGTTTAGCGGTTTACTAAATGTGAACTTCCCATTACGTGGCACATGTGATTGGGACCATTTTAAAATGGTGAGCCAAGGCTTACAAACCTATAGTAATATTATCGAAGCTCGCATCAATTCAAGAGGACAGGATTATTATTGGTTAGCTGGCGAGCTAGACTATGGTGCTGAAAGTGTTCCTACCGATGTAGAATTTGCCCGTAAAGGTTATATTACAGGTGTCGCACTTACATGGAAACAACAATGTGATACAGATATGAAAACGGTTCAAAATATTTTAGATGAAATATAAAAAATATGTTGACATTGCTTAGGGATGTCTGTATAATAACAAATGTTCCGATACGCCGGAGTGGCGGAATGGCAGACGCACTTGACTCAAAATCAAGCGGGTAACACCGTGTGGGTTCAAGTCCCACCTCCGGCACCAACATTAGGCGGTAAGACTTTTGTCTTACCGCCTATTTTTATATTTATGAATTTATATACCATAATATACATTATTAATTTTATGAGGTGACAGTATGGATCAAGGTGTAATTGATTATATTACAAATATCTTTGATATTCCTAAACTTACTCAACAGGTTAGCGCTGTACAGATGCCATTGCCATTATCTCGCTTGGCAGAAATACCATTAGATGGATCTGTAAATCAGTGTCAAGGATTTTGTTATAATTCTAAAAAAGACGTTTTTGTTTTAGCTTGTATTAATTCTGATAATACAAAGCAAATCATTTATGAAATTAACCCTAAAACCTTTACTGTTGTTGCGAAATATGAGTATAGTCATAAAAGTTTATTAGGTCATATGAATACCTTAACTTATAATTCTGTCAATAATCGCTATTATACAACAAATGCTGTTGTAGATGGATATAACCTTACTCCTATTGAAGCGGATAGCATGATTGTTGAAGCGCCTATTAAACTAAAAGAGAAAGTTTTTAATTTTGCATATGATAAAGTACGCGATGAATATGTATCAATTGTGCCTTTAACAAACTCTGAACGGACAATTAATTATTACGACTCTAATTTTAATCGTATTCGTTCTTATAAAATTAATGCTAATCATACAAACTTAAATAATAACGGTGCTTACGCATCTAATGGAAATACTTTATTTACAACTTTGACAACCTTTGTATATGTCGATGAAGAGGGAGTTGTTAAAAATATTAGCCCTTATGCTTCTGGAATGGAAGTAGAAGACATGGATTGTCGAAATGGTCAAATGTATATGGCGGTTAATCGTAAAGGTAAAGTTGAAATTTATAGTTTGTCTAGCTTACCATTTTCGGTAAATGTCTAGATATTACTTATGTTTTTATCACCTTTATGAGTGTATAATAATAGTGTTAGGGTATTTTAGGAGCTATTATGAAATTAGGGAATGATATTATAGAGATTGATCGTATCCGTCAAGCTATAGAAAAATCAAGCTCATTTCAAGAGCGTATTTATACGATTCATGAGATTGAATATTGTAAAAGTAGGAATAAAGGGTGTTACGAATCCTTTGCAGGTATATATGCTGCAAAAGAGGCTTTTATTAAAGCTTTGGGAACAGGGATGCGTTATGGATCATGGCAAGATATAGAAATTTACCATGATGAGTGGGGAGCACCCTTAATTCGCTTACAAGATATTTTCAAAGATATTTACGAAACATCAGGCTATACTGATATTCATGTGTCTATTAGTCATTGCAAGGATTATGCAATGAGTACAGTCATACTTGAAGGAGCATAAGATGAATATTTTAACAACTGAAGATGCTCGATTTATAGATCAAGAGGTTCCTAAGCAATTAGGAGTTTCTTTAGAAATCCTCATGGAAAATGCTGGGCGTGGTATCGTAGATGCCTTATGGGGAGAATACGATTTGTTTTCCCTGAATAATGGTCGTTCCATAAATAGTTTTGTTTTATTCATATGTGGTACGGGTAATAATGGGGCAGATGGCCTTGTAGCGGCTCGTCATTTGATGGAGCAAGGTGTATCAGTACAAATTGCACTAGTAGGAGATACAAACAAGTGTAGTAATCTTTTTGCAGTGCAACTAGAGCGCTGTGAAGCTATGGGTTGTATCATCAATATGTATGATGAATTCAATGATTGGTCCAATGTAGCTATCGCTGTGGAAGGTATCCTGGGAACAGGTTTAACTGGAAAATTAAGAGACTTGACCATCGATATATTGCATGATATTGATACTATGCGTAGTCAGTATAATTTTGATTTGTGGGCTATTGATGTACCTGCGGGTTTGGATGCTACTACTGGTCAAGTAGCGGAAGGCACACTGACCTATGATTATACTGTTACTTTTGGGGCAATCAAACAAGGTTTGTTATTATATCCAGGAAAGGTTATAGGAGGAACCTCAGTGGTTGCTCCATTGGGTGCTCCTTGGCAGCAGGTACTGGGTGAACGTGTTAGAACAATAACCATTGATTTTGATTTAGCAGAAAAAATTATCAACTATCGTACACCAATGGCGCATAAAGGCGTTAATGGAAATACTTTAATTATTGGTGGTTCAAATGATATGATAGGTGCCCCTATTTTAGCTGCTGAAGCGGCAGTTCATAGCGGTGCTGGTAAGGTAACATTGGCCGTGCCTCAAATAATCAAGCAGGTTGTACAAAGTCGTGTCATACCTGAGGTGATGGTTACTTCTACAGAGAATAATAAAGAACTTTTTGATTGTCGCCAAGTTGTTGCTATGGGACCGGGGTTAGGTCGCACCCATGAAAATTGTGATTTAGTAGATCATATTTTAGATGCTTACGAAGGAGCATTAGTACTAGATGCTGATGCTTTGTATGCATTGGGACATGTTGGTTGTATTGATAAAGATATTTTGCGAGATGGTGATATTGAGTCTGCATATGCAGTAGAAAGAGAACTTCCATATTGTGTCATGACACCTCATTTAGGTGAATTTAGTAGACTTATTGATTTACCTATTAAATGGATTGAGCGTCATTATATTACGTTGGCTAGAGAATTTTCTAAGGCTCATCAAGTTATTCTTGTACTAAAAGGAATTCCTTCAATTGTGGCATTACCTGATGGAACAGTGTATGTAAATACTATCGGTAATGCGGGCATGGGGACTGGCGGTATGGGCGATGTGCTGACTGGTGTAATTGCTGGTTTTATAAGTCAGGGTTATTCACTACAAGATAGTGCTGTTCTAGGTGTATATGTACATAGTCGTAGTGCAGATATTCTGAATGAAACAAAGAGTTGGGGTTATACTCCGAGTGATGTCAGTACTACTTTAGGCTGTGTTATTAGTGAATTTTTGGGAGATTATGAATGACAAATATAATACAACGCTTTATAGCTTTCTTGCTAGTATTATGTATTCCTATCTTCGCCATTGCAGGATGCACAAATAATGATGTAGCAAACGCAGCAAATCAAGTAACTACTAATGCTAATGGGGCTTACTCTATCGATACTAAAACGACTGTCCCTGAAGGTAAGCTAGATGTATATATGCTAGATATTGGTCAGGGGGATGCTATATTACTTAAGGTAGGCGATGAGTATAGCATGATCGATACTGGTGACATAGAACATCGTGAAAATATTGTAGCTCAACTTAAAACTATGGGTGTAACAAAGTTAAAAAATATTATTATCACGCATCCTCATGCTGATCATATGGGTGGTTTTTATGCTATTGCAAAGGCTATGCCTATTGAACATGTATATGATGATGGTATTGCTGTTGATAATAATATGTACAAAACCTATGAAAAATGGATTGAGAAAAATAAAATTCAACGAACTACTTTGAGAAGTGGAGATGTAGTTGATTTTGGACATGGTGCTGTCTTTGTAGTATATGCTCCTTGGGTTGAGCCTTTGACTGATAAAAAAGGAGAGACAGATTTTAATAATAATTCTATTGTAGGTAAATTAATCTTCGGTAATTTTTCTATGCTCTTTACGGGTGATGCTGAATTACAAGAAGAGAAAAAACTTATAAAAGAGCAGAATTCTAGATTGTTTTCTCGTATTCTTAAGGTAGGTCATCACGGTTCTCGTACAAGTAGCTCTGAAGATTTTTTGAAATCTATTAAGCCTGAAAGTGCATTAATTTCAAATGGCATGTATAATAAGTATGGTCATCCTCACGATGTGACATTACGTCGTTTACAGGAAAATAATATTGCTATTTACCGTACAGATACGATGGGTCGTATTCATATTAGTACGGATGGGAATGAATGGCAAATTACAACTGAACGTTAGTTTTGATTACTTATACAAAAAATAATTTTATGAAACTGTTTTTTGTGTATTCTGAATAAGGTCTTTATATAGTAATATGTGTAATCGGCATACTAATCTTCATGTTTGTATGAAATAATCTATTTATAATCTAACATTAGTTTATGGATAGATTGGAACGATGAGATTTTGATAGATAAAAATATCATCGACTCATCTCTATGGTTTGGACACTATGTATGTCAGTTAGATTGGAGTGAATGTATTGCGTAAACTATTTTTTATGTGCCTTGCAGTCTTGATGGCAATACCTTTATTATTGACGCAAGCAAAGGCAGCTAATTTAGAAGATGCTCGATGGGTGACTAGAACAGATGCACCTGTACCGTATGTTCGTATTGTTATGGACTTATCGGCACCTATAAAGGCGTCTGCATCAATTAGCAAAGATGGGAAAACTACGACTGTTACTTTAAAAAATACAAAGCTAAAGACGGCTAAAGAGAACATTTCTATGGACTCGGCTATTGCTAGCTCTGCTAAACTTTCACAAGATGGCAGAGATGTTAAAGTAACAATCAAGACACCTTCATCTATTGATACTAGTGATGTAAAGGTTTTTTCCTTGAAAAAAGATACGGTTAATAAGAAACCGTATCGTATCGTTGTTGATGTTCAGAAAAAAGGTGTTGCAGCTAAGCCCGCTTACTATGGTAAAAAGCCATCTCAATCTGCGCATCCAGCAAAAAATGTATCTACAGAATCTGGTAAATACTCTACTAGTGGCGGTTTATCTGGTAAAACAATTACTATTGACCCAGGACATGGTGGTAGTGATTCAGGTGCTATTGGACCTCACGGTGTACAAGAGAAAAACATTACACTACCGATTTCTATGTATTTGAAAAAATCTTTAGAAAATCGTGGTGCTAAAGTGCTTATGACTCGTACTACTGATGTAGATGTATATGGCCCTAATGCAAGTGGTGTTGATGAATTGGGGGCTCGTGTTAACGTGGCTAACCGTAGCAATTCTGATGCTCTTGTAAGCGTTCATATCAACGCATTTAATAATCCTAGCGTTGGTGGTATTGCAACATATTACTATAGCAAAACCGGTAACGATGCTCGATTAGCGCAAAAGGTACAATCTCAAATTGCTAACACACCTGGTTTCAATGGTGATCGTGGCATTCAAGAAGGTAACTTATACGTGTTGAGACATTCTAATATGCCTGCAATTCTTGTAGAGCTTGGTTTTATTTCTAACCCTAATGAGGAACGTGTGCTACAATCTCCTCAAACTCAAGAAGACTTTGCTAACCGCATTGCAAATGGTATTGCTAATTACTTTGGAGGTTAATCGATGAAATTACGTAAACAAGTTCTATCGATTCTCTGTGTAGGTATGCTGGCATTTGTAGTGGGTTGTACACATGAACAAGCTCCTACAACAGGTAAAAGTGAACCTACGCAAGAGACGAAAGTCAATAAGGATGCAGAAACAAGTAAAGTATCTCAAGAAAAAGTTAAGATGGCCTTCTTTGTTCCTACAGAGGATGGTTCTGGAGTAAAACAAACTACCGTTGAGATAGAGGCGAATAAAGTTACGCCTAAAGCAGCTCTTTTAGCGATGTTAAATGCCGATAGAGCACAAAAATATCCAGTGTTCTCTAAGGATATTGAAATTACATCTGTTACTGTAAAAGATGGCATTGCTTCTGTTGAAGTAAATGATGCATTCATAAAGGGTAATGGAGGAGATTTAACTGTTAAGTTACAAATGGCTGCCATTGTAAATACATTGACATCCTTTGATAATATTAATGGTGTTCTATTCGTCAATAATGGTAAAAAGGTTCCAACTGTAGGCTCCTTTGATACTAAAGAACCTGTTAAGAGAATGACGAATCTAATTAAAAAATAATTCCTTTAGGAACATTTATAGCAGATAGTTGATATATCAACTATCTGCTATTTTTGTTGTCTTTTATATATGTTACAATACAATAAGTAATAATAGGAAACTAGGTGATCAGATGCAATTAAAAGATGTTGGGGAATTTAATTTCATTCGTCAAATTCAAAATAACACGATTTACAACCCTAATACCGTAGTGTACGGTATTGGTGATGATTGCGCTATTTATAAAACTGAACAAAATACAGAGCAATTGATAAGCACTGACACAATGGTAGAAGGTATTCATTTTAGCTTTCACTATATGAAGCCCTATGATGTAGGGTATCGCCTTATGACGGCTAATTTGAGTGATGTTGCGGCTATGGGTGGCATTCCTAGACAAATTGTATTATCTCTTGCTGTACCAGACCATATTGATACAGCAATTCTTGATGAAATTTATAGGGGAATTAAAGATCAATGTATGCGGTATCAACTCAATATATTGGGTGGAGATACGGTACGTACGGAAGGCCCCATGGTTTGGACCGTAACAATTATCGGAGAGGTTCCTAAAGGTACTGCGGTTATGCGAAGTGGTGCGAAAGTAGGAGACGTTGTTGGTCTTACAAACTATGTAGGCTATGCAGCTACAGGGTTAGGTGCGTTATCATATAATTTAGTAGGCTATGATATGACCAAAGTGGGGCATCAACGTCCTGAACCACAGATTGAATTGGGGCAAAAATTGCGACTGCTTGGTATCCATAGTATGAATGACATTAGCGATGGACTAGGTAGTGAATTGAATGAAATTGCTGCAGCTAGTAATGTATCCATTGTAATCGAAGAACAAGCAATTCCTCTACATGAGGAGACTTACGCATTAGCTAAGCATTTACAAACTAATCCAGTAGATTATGCTTTATATGGTGGTGAAGACTTTCAGTTAGTCTTTACAGCACCAAAATCATTACTTTCGGAATTGGAAAAGTTAGCAGGCATTACGTTGATTGGAGAAGTTTTATCTGGCCCTCCTCGGGTTCAAATGGTAACATCCGATAAAACGATTAAGGCCATAGAAGCGAAAGGATATAATCATTTTCATGAAGGATAAGGTTCAGGTCCAATTAGAGACTCATACAGTAGAAGATACACAACAATTTGGCCAACTATTAGGCGAATGGATTAAACGTAATGGGGATTCTCTTTGTATAGCCTTAATTGGTGACTTGGGGACAGGGAAAACACATTTGTCGCAAGGTATTGCAAAGGGCTTTGGAGTTACTGAAGAAATTACAAGTCCCACCTTTGCTATCATGAATACCTATGATGTGAATAGAACTCATTTATATCATTTTGACGTATATCGCTTGGAAGATGTTAGTGAACTGGAAAATATTGGCTTCTATGAATATACAGAAGAATGCGTATCCATTGTAGAATGGGCCGATAAATTCCCTCTTGAGTTACCTGATGAAACGTTATGGATTTATTTAACGCGCATTGACGATACAAGCCGTTCCATTACATTAGCTAGTGATTACCTTACAGCGGATGATTTAGAAGAAATAGGAGGCCCATATGTGGTTGGGAATTGAGACGAGCTCACTCGTGTCGAGTGTGGCTTTAATGGATGAAAGTTGCCTAATTGGGGAATTGACCATTCAAGCTGGATTGACTCATTCTGAGCAGTTGGTACCTCATATTGATATGCTATTACGAGCCTCTCAAGTTGAAAAAAGTGAATTAAAAGGTATTATGGTCAGCATTGGGCCTGGTTCTTTTACGGGTTTACGGATCGGTATGGGGACAGCTAAAGCTATGGCTTATGCCTTACAAATTCCTTTATATGGCGTAATGACTATGGACAGTTTAGCTCGTAATGTAGTTTATACGGACCGCACGATTTGTACCGTTATTGATGCTCAAAAAAAACATGTCTATGCAAGTATCTACAAATATGATGGTAATGAATTAGTCTGCAAAGAGGAACCTTTTGTCATTGCTGCTAATGATTTATTAGATCGACTCCGAGCATCTGAAGAACATGTAGTATTTCTTGGGGATGGCGTCAAGCGAATAGAGAAGCTACTCGATGAAAGTGATACAAATTTAACGATTTTAGATATATCGCAACGTATTCCAAAAGCTAGTTCTCTATTACTGGCTGGCCATAGATTGGTAGTCTCTGAAGAGAGTTCTGACCCTATGGATATGGTTCCTTATTATATTCGACGCTCAGAAGCAGAAGTGTTATGGGAAGAACGCCATAAAAATAATCCTGAAATGTTGAACCAAAATCCCACAGTTGTAGTTACTGAGGCAGCAGGAGCAGAATAATGGAGATTCGTTTAGCTACCATAGATGATGCTCAAGCTATTTATGCTATTGAACAGCAGTCTTTTTCTGTTCCTTGGAGTTTAGATTCTGTTTTTGGTGAGTTAGAAGGGGCATCAAATAAATTATATATGGTAATTTGTGAGGAGAACCAAATTGTTGGATACGCAGGTGTTTGGCTCGTATACGATGAAGGTCAAATTACGAATATCGCCATTATTCCTTCCGCACGAGGTAAGGGATATGGATCAAAACTTACAAAACAATTAATAGATGAATGTCTTACGAGAGGTATGAAAGAAATTTTCTTAGAGGTGCGCATATCTAATCTTGCAGCATTGGCTATGTATAGAAATTTAGGATTTTCTGTAAAAGGAATTCGTAAAGATTATTATTCAGAGCCTACGGAAGATGCTTATATTATGTCTCTCGTTTCAGAGGAAATAGAATGAGTATATACACATTAGCCTTGGAAAGTAGCTGTGACGAAACCTCTGCTTCTGTCCTTAAGGACGGGCGTATTGTTTTGTCTAATGTTATTTCAAGCCAAGTGCCAATACATAGAAAATTTGGTGGCGTTGTACCTGAAATTGCATCACGTCATCACATAGAACAAGTAATACCCGTTATAGACCAAGCATTACGTGATGCAAATGTGACTTTACAAGATATCGATCATATTGGTGTAACGTATGGTCCCGGTCTTGTAGGGGCCTTATTAGTTGGTGTAGCTGCTGCAAAAGGTTTATCTTTTGCTACAGGTATTCCCTTGGTGCCAGTCCACCACATGGAAGGTCATATCTTTGCTAATTTTTTAGCAAATCCTGAATTAGAACCACCATTTCTGAGTCTTGTTGTATCTGGCGGACATACAATGCTAGTTCATGTAAAAGGATATGAAGAATTTGATATTCTTGGACAGACACGTGACGACGCAGCTGGAGAGGCTTTTGATAAGATTGCACGGGTTATGGGATTCCCTTATCCAGGTGGACCTCATATTGATGCGCTTGCTACCGAAGGGAATCCAGAGGCTATTGAATTTCCAAAGGCTTTAAGTGAACCTGGTAATTTTGAATTTAGCTTTAGTGGATTAAAATCCGCTGTTCTGAACTATTTAAATAGTAAGCAACAAAAGAATGAGTCTATCAATCAAGCTGATGTGGCCGCATCATTCCAAAAGGCCATTGTTGATGTGTTAGTAGAAAAGACGAGAGATGCCGCACATACATTAGGTGAAAGTCGCATTACCATCGCTGGCGGTGTATCAGCTAATAAAGGCTTACAAAAAGCGTTAGAAGCTATGTGCGAAAAAGAAGGTTTTACTTATTACAAACCGCATAAAATTTTGTCTACTGACAATGCGGCCATGATCGGTTGTCGAGCTTATTATATGGCACAGGCTGGAAAATTTGCCGATTTAACACTAAATGCTAAGCCCAGTGTTGAAATTGGTTACGTATCTTGGAAAGAGGATTAATTGTGGATATTGGTCAAGATATTTTAAATAGAACACCATTAGGACCATTACAAATCTCATTACTTGAGCATATTAGTAAACTCATATCCTTTGGCGAGTCGTTAACTCGTCAAAGGATACAGATTTTTACACCTCTATTAGAGACAGGAAAAAGTGAGAGTCCACAACAATGTGCGGATATGCTATGCATAGAACGCAGTGATCAAGGGATTATTACACGTCAATTAAAAGGCAGTCATACGTGGCATGCTATGATGAAAGATGGACAGCCACTTATCGGGTTAGATGATAAGCAACGTCAACATGTTTTTCCTATTGTAGACAATGGAGGGCGTATTATTGGGGGGATATCTTTTACATTGTCATCATCTATTAAGATAGAACAATACGAGCAAGAATATGTTCTGTCTGATACGATGCAACGTCTTATGCTGACAGCTACAGATGAACAAATACTGTCTTACGAACCAATGTCCTATTTTGATGGTTTAATTATTTTTGATGACACTTATAAAATACTGTATGCTAACGATGCAGCTATGAAGTTAGTAGATGTATTAGGCTTTGATCGTCGCTTGGTAGGTTCATCAATTCTTAGCAGTACCTTAAAGATGTCCGCTATACAACAAGTATTATCAGATAGAAGTATACTTACAAATGAAGAAATCTATCAAGATATGGTAATTCGTCAGCATATGATTCCTATTGCTATGGGGCGTAATGAAACGCGTTGCTTCTTGGTGCTTCATGATTGTACGCGTGAAAGTAAACAGCAACAAGAATTATTAGTAAAAAATTCCATTATTAAAGAGATTCATCACCGTGTAAAAAACAACTTACAAACTGTAGCAGGTTTATTGCGGATGGAAGCGAGACGCTCCAGTTTGCCAGAAGTGAAGCAAGCACTGCAAGAAGGGATTAACCGTATTGAAAGTATGGCTCTTGTTCACGATATAGTGTCCCATTACGATGAGGACTATATTGGTATACGATCGATCTACGATGAATTATGTCGATTGTTGCGTATGAGTATGGTGCGGCAAGACCAAGAGGTTACTTTTTCTTACAGTGGCGAAGACATATTAATCTCCTCTCATATGACAAGTTATGTATCCCTCATAATCAATGAATTGATTAGTAATAGTTTAGAACATGGTTTAGATGGTAGAAATGGTCAAATTCATCTGACTGCAACGGATATAAACGGGAGTATCGAACTAGCTTTTTCGGATAATGGTAAAGGATTGCCTAGCAATTTTTCTTTCACATCTAATAAACGTTTAGGTCTAACTATTATTAATAATTTAGTTACCCACGAATTGAAGGGTAGTTTATCCATAGAAAATACTGGTACAGGTGTATTAGTGACGATACATATGAAGAAGGAGGCATAAATGCGCGTTTTAATCGTGGATGATGAATCTCTAATACGTATGGATTTACGAGATATTATTGAGTCTTGTGGTCATGAAGTCGTTGCAGAAGGTACAAATGGTGTTGAAGCTTTAGAACTTTGTAAAAAACATAAGCCAGATATTATATTGATGGATGTTAAAATGCCAGAATTAGATGGTATTGAGGCGGCACGTCAAATTGGCTTTCACCATGAAGCACCTGTAGTATTATTAACAAGTTATAGCCAGCAAGATTTAATCGATAAGGCTCGAGATTCTGGTGTATATGGCTATTTAATTAAACCAGTACGGGAGGAACAGTTAGTTCCTTCCTTAGAGATGGCTTTAGGTCGCTATAAAAGTGATGCTCAGTTGCGCGAAAAGATGGCTGAGCTAGAACAGTCATTAGAAGATCGTAAAATCATTCAAATGGGAACTGGTATATTAATGGAACTATATTCTATATCTGAAGCGGAAGCGTATAATCGCATTCGCACCTTAAGTATGAATAAACAAATATCTATTATAGAAACATGTAATCTCATTATTAAACAGTCTAATAAGTCAAATAACATCTAAAAAGTCAAAAAATCAAAATTAGTACTTGCAATTATTTTAACTTCGGTTATAATAATACTTGTGATTAGCACTCAATGAGTTAGAGTGCTAATAAATTATGGAGATTAACTATTAAAAAGGAGTGACATTATATGTTAAAACCATTAGCTGACCGCGTTCTTATCCGTCTAGAAGCAAAAGAAGAAAAAACTAAAAGTGGTATCTTCCTTCCTGATACAGCTAAAGAAAAGCCTCAAGAAGGTGTAGTTGTAGCTGTAGGTGCTGGTAAAGTATATGACAATGGTCAACGTGTAGCTCCAGAAGTTAAAGTTGGCGACACTGTTATGTTTGCAAAATATGCTGGTAGCGAATTAGAAATCGATGGCGCTACTCATTTGATTATTAGCGAACGCGATATTTTAGCAGTATTATAATCGCTGATTTATAGTCTATATGACTATAAAAACTGATGATACATTCTATATTGCCTAAAGGCACATATATTTCGTTACATTGGATAGTGTTACTATTTAGGAGGTAATACATATGGCAAAAGAAATCTTGTTTAATGAAGAAGCTCGTCGCGCTTTAGGCCGTGGCGTCGATCAATTAGCAAATGCTGTAAAAGTTACATTAGGTCCAAAAGGTCGTAATGTTGTGTTGGATAAAAAATTTGGTTCCCCAACAATTACAAATGATGGTGTAACCATTGCTCGCGATATTGAACTTCCAGATCCATTTGAAAACATGGGTGCTCAATTAGTAAAAGAAGTTGCTACTAAAACTAACGACGTAGCAGGTGATGGTACTACTACCGCAACAGTATTGGCGCAAGCTATGATTCAAGAAGGTATGCGCAATGTAGCAGCCGGTGCAAACCCAATGATTTTGAAAAAAGGCATTGAAACAGCAGTAAAAACTTTGGTTGAAGAAATTAAAAAACGCTCTATCAAAGTTTCTGGTAAAGCTGAAATTGCTCAAGTTGCAAGCGTATCCGCTGCTGACGAAGAAATCGGTGGTTTAATTGCTGAAGCTATGGAAAAGGTTGGTAATGACGGTGTTATTACTGTTGAAGAATCCAAAGGTTTGCAAACTGCATTAAATGTAGTAGAAGGTATGCAATTTGATCGTGGTTATATTTCCCCTTATATGGTAACTGACCCTGATCGTATGGAAGCTGTTATGGATAACCCATATATCTTGATCACTGATCGTAAAATCAGTGCCATCGCAGATATGTTGCCAACACTTGAAAAAGTAGTAAAAGTAGGCAAAGAACTTCTTATTATCGCTGAAGATGTAGAAGGGGAAGCATTGGCTACATTAGTAGTAAACCGTTTACGTGGTACATTTAAAGCTGTAGCCGTTAAAGCTCCTGGCTTCGGTGATCGTCGCAAAGCTATGCTTGAAGATATCGCTATCTTAACAGGCGGTACTGTTATTACTGAAGATATGGGTCGTAAGCTTGATTCTGTAGAGCTTGAAGATCTTGGTACAGCTCGTCAAGTTCGCATCACTAAAGATGAAACTACAATCATCGATGGCGCAGGTGATAAAGATGTAATTGCTAAACGCGTTAACCAAATCCGTGCACAAGTTGAAGAAACATCTTCTGATTTCGACCGTGAAAAATTACAAGAACGTCTAGCTAAATTGTCCGGTGGTGTTGCAGTTATCGAAGTAGGTGCTGCTACAGAAGTTGAAATGAAAGATAAGAAACTTCGCATTGAAGATGCATTGAATGCAACTCGTGCAGCTGTTGAAGAAGGTATTGTAGCTGGTGGTGGTACTACATTCATCGATATCATCCCTGCATTGAATACATTGGAAGCTACTGGTGACGTTCAAACTGGTATTAACCTTGTAAAACGCGCTGTAGAAGAACCACTTCGTCAAATCGCATACAACGCAGGTCTCGAAGGTTCTGTAGTAGTAGAAAAAGTTAAAAATACTGAAGCTGGTGTAGGTTTCAATGCCTTGACTGAAGAATACATCGATATGGTTAAAGCTGGTATTGTTGATCCTGCAAAAGTTACTCGTTCTGCCCTTCAAAATGCCGCATCTATTGCATCTCTTGTATTAACTACTGAAACAATCGTAGCTGATAAGGTAGATGAAAATGCAGCAGTTCCTGCAATGCCTCCAATGGGTGGTATGGGCGGTATGATGTAATCAGCTGCTTAGAATTAATTTTATAAGAAACATAATAATCCTAATGAATTGTGAATTACATTTTTCATATTCATTAGGATTATTTTTTATTGATAAATTAATCTATTGTAAGGGTGTAATATTTTAAATTTCAAATTTCAAAAAAACTATGATTGTATTTAAGCTGACTATATTATGTTGATTACATCGATAAAATTGATTTTGTATACAATGTATGTTATAATTCTATAGAATTTAATAGTGAGTCTTATTGACATAGTTATTCTCTAATAGTATAATTAATGTATCGAATTTATTCGATTTGTTATATTTGAATTGAAAGAAGGATCACTATGTTGAACTTTATTTTTAAAAGTAAACCTAATTATGTAAACTTTGGCTTATTGATTTATCGCCTTGCATTGGGCATTTCCATGTTTTATCATGGTTATTTAAAATGGCTTAGCGGAGCTGAAGGGCTCTACAAAGTAGGGACTATGTTGGTACCTTTAGGTGTATCCGGTGGTTATGAGATGCTAGGCACTATGGCAGCACTTGCAGAAATGATTGGTGGTATTCTTATTGCAGTAGGATTATTTACACGTATTGGTGCTATTCTAGTTGTAGGTACTTTAGCAACTGCGACTATTGTGAGTTTGAATGGTAGTTTCTTTAGCTGGGACTACCCATCTCAATTAGGCTTTGGTGCACTTATGTTATTCTTTGCTGGTGCTGGTCGCTTTAGTTTAGATAAAGCTTTATTTAAATAATTAGGGAATTAGAATAAAAGACTCATCGGCTGATGAGTCTTTTATTTATGTAGAAAGGTTATCATGAACAAAAAAACAGTTCCATTCACGTCAGAACAATTAGAAAATATTATTGCTCAGTATCCAACTCCATTCCATATTTATGATGAAGAAGGAATTATTGAGAATATGAAATCTTTCATCAATGCATTCTCTTGGAATAAGGGATTCAAGCAATATTTTGCAGTTAAAGCAACTCCAAATCCGTATATCATGCGTTTGTTACAAAAGCTTGGGGTTGGCGCAGACTGTTCTTCCTTAGCGGAACTACTTTTATGTGAAAAAGTGGGTATTACGGGCCATGATATTATGTTCACATCTAATGACACACCGTATGTGGAGTATAAAAAGGCACTTGAAATGGGTGCAATTATCAATCTTGATGATATTACACATATCGAATATTTAGAAAAAAATCATGGCTCTTTGCCAGATACATTCTGCGTGCGTTATAATCCGGGTTCTTTAAAGGAAGGGGGCAATACAATTATTGGTCTTCCTGAAGAAGCTAAATATGGTATGACACGCGAACAAATATTTGAAGCGTATAAACAATTACAAGCTAAAGGTGTAAAACACTTTGGTATTCATACAATGGTTGTTTCTAACGAACTTGATATTGACGGTTTAGTTGGTACAGCAGAGCTTTGCTTTAATCTTGCTGTAGATATTAAAAAAGAACTTGGTATCACTATTGAATTTATTGATTTAGGTGGAGGTGTAGGTGTAGCTTATAAACCAGAACAAACACCAGTAGACTTCCGCGTATTAAGCAAGGGTGTAGAAGAAGCGTATAATCGGATTTTAGTAGCTAATGGACTTAATGATGTTGCATTGGCTTATGAATGTGGGCGTATGGTAACAGGTCCATTTGGTTACCTTGTTTCTACTGCTATTCATAAAAAAGATATTTATCGTCATTACATCGGTTTAGATGCTTGTATGGCAAATCTTATGCGTCCGGCGTTGTATGGCTCTTATCATCATATTACCGTAATGGGGAAAGAAAATGCTCCCAAGGATCATGTATATGATGTAACAGGCTCCTTATGTGAAAATAATGATAAATTTGCTATTCAACGAGAGCTGCCAAAAATTGATATTGGAGATCGTGTCATCATTCACGATGCTGGTGCACATGGACATTCTATGGGTTTCAATTATAATGGTAAATTACGTTCTGCAGAGTTATTGCTACATAAAGATGGCTCTGTTACACAAATTCGTCGTGCTGAAACATATGATGATTTATTTGGAACTCTTGATTTTTCAAACCTATAATTTAATATTGAGAATCGAATAGGATGAGAATTAATATTAATAAAAACCTATCAATATATGTAATACTTGATATTCTTTTAATTCCTGTATATTTTAGTAGGAATATCTTGCTATCATTTAGATAAGAATGTATAATGAGTGTAGATTGTTATGCACATACTTGCTAAGTTGGCGAGAATTACGGCGGTATTCACGTTAGTGCGTACCGCCTTTTTATATGTGTCAGTATATACGTTTTATATATAATGAGTGTATGTTTCTTATGGTTACATACAAATAAAAGGAGTGAACATTTTGGCTGAATTACTTCAGATAAAAGATTTAAAGGTATCTGTTGAAGAGAAACAAATCTTAAAAGGTATTGATTTAACAATTAATAAAGGTGAAATTCATGTTGTGATGGGGACAAATGGTGCTGGTAAATCTACACTTGCTAATGCAATCATGGGTAACTCTACATATACAGTAGATAGTGGTTCTATCATTTTTGATGGTAAGGATATTACGGAAGATGCAGTAAATGATCGTGCAAAAGCGGGTATTTTTATGTCCTTCCAAAATCCAATTTCTATTCCTGGTATTACTGTAGAAAACTTCATTCGTACAGCTAAATCCACAATTACTGGTGAAAATGTACGTGCATTATCTTTCAAAAAAGAATTGAAAGAAAAAATGGATGAATTGTCCTTTGATTTATCTTATGCGCAACGTTATGTAAATGAAGGCTTCTCTGGTGGTGAACGCAAGAAGAATGAAATTCTTCAAATGTCCATTTTGAATCCTAAATTGGCTATTCTTGATGAAACTGATTCTGGCCTTGACGTAGATGCGGTTCGTATCGTATCTGAAGGTGTACAACGTTTCCATAACGAAGAAAATGCTGTATTAATCATTACTCATCATAACCAAATCTTGCAAAAACTAAAACCAGACTATGTTCATGTGTTGATTAATGGCAAGATTGTTAAAACTGGTGATGCTTCTCTTGTACGTGAAATCGAAGAAAAAGGTTATGACGCATACAAAGCATTAGCATAGGAGGCATAATGGAAGAAAGAAAGAAAACCCAAGTCGCGGATATGGACCGTGGCGTCTATGATATAAAGAACGAATTTGAATATTCTTATATCTCTGATGCCGGTTTAACAGAAGATATTATCCGTGAGATTTGGTCTAATAAAAATGAACCAGAATGGATGCTCGATTTCCGTTTAAAGTCTTTGGAAATCTATAATCGCATGGGCATTCCGAATTGGATTCCTGATATCTCGGGCTTAGATATGGCAAATATTCATACGTATGTTAAGCCTAAAGTAGATATGAAAGAAAACTGGGATGAAGTTCCAGAAGAAATTAAAAGTACTTTTGACCGCTTAGGTATTCCAGAAGCGGAAAAAACATCTCTAGCTGGTGTTGGTGCTCAATATGATTCTGAAGTTGTTTACCACAGTATTCAAGAAGATCTTGTTAAGCAAGGTGTTATCTATACTGATATCGAAACAGCATTACATGAACATGAAGAAATCGTAAAAAAATACTGGATGACATTAATTCCACCTACAGACCATAAATGGGCTGCCCTTCATGGTGCCGTTTGGTCTGGTGGTTCCTTCGTATACGTTCCTGCCGGTGTACAAGTAGAGATTCCATTGCAATCTTACTTCCGTTTGAATGCACCAGGTGCTGGTCAGTTCGAACATACGATGATTATCGTAGAAGAAGGGGCTAAATTGCACTTTATCGAAGGTTGTTCTGCTCCTAAGTATGATGTGTCTAACCTTCATGCAGGCGCTGTTGAACTGTTCGTTAAAGATAATGCTACATTGCGTTATTCTACAATTGAAAACTGGTCTAAAAACATGTACAACCTTAACACAAAACGTTGTGTAGTAGGTAAAAATGGTACAATTGAGTGGGTATCTGGTTCCTTTGGCTCCAAAGTTTCTTGTTTGTATCCAATGAGTATTCTCAACGGTGAAGGTGCACATGCTGAATTTACAGGTGTAACATTCGCTGGTGAAGGACAATTCCTCGATACAGGTTGTAAAGTGGTACATAATGCACCATATACAACAAGTAATGTAAACTCTAAATCTATTTCTAAATCCGGTGGCGCTGCAATTTATCGTGGCCTTTTGAAGATTGGCCCTAAAGCTGAGCATTCCAAAGCAACCGTTTCTTGTGAATCCTTGATGCTTGATGCTGAGTCTCAATCTGATACAATCCCGGCTATTATTGTAGAAAATGACAATGTGGATTTAGGTCATGAAGCTAAAATCGGTCGTATTTCCGACGAAGCAATTTTTTATCTTATGACTCGTGGTATTAGTGAAGAAGAAGCTCGTGCGATGCTCGTTCGTGGCTTCGTAGAGCCAATCTCTAAAGAATTGCCACTTGAATATGCAGTAGAAATGAACAATCTAATCAATCTTGAATTAGAAGGTTCTATCGGTTAAGGAGGAATTATGAGCGAATTACTATTTAATGAACTCCCTAGACCGACATTCAGATGGTTGCGTGTTAATCATACTGTAAGCTCTCTAGCTGGAGAAGATACAGCGGTACAATCCATCGCTGTGGAAGCTAATAAAGATATACTTTCACCATTACCTGTTGGTACAGCATTACTAGATGGTAATTATGAAGGTGCTAATAAAGAAGCTGTTCATGTATTAGTTGAAAAAGCGGAAGGCTATGCTATCAATGTGCCTCCTAAGGCGAAAGAAGTTGTAGGCATCCGCATTGATGCTAATGCTCGTGTGGCAAACCGTTTCCAATTTATCGTTGGTGAAGGTGCTGAACTAGAAGTGCAATTTTATGTAACGGGCTCTGGGGATGCATTGACAAATGTTAGCTATTTAAACGAATACGATGTGAAAGAAGCTGGTAAGGTTGTAGTAAAAAAGGTAAATCTTTTGCCTGAACATGTACAACATATCGAGCATCGATACACTAAATTAGAAGAAAAAGCAGATGTAGAATACATCAATATTGAAATTGGTGGCAGTGAAAACATCTTGAATTACTATCATGATTTAGTAGGTCAAGAATCCCGTATGGTTCATGATATTGCTTATCTTGGTAATAAAGAGCAAAAATTTGATATTTCTATGGTTATGAGTCATGGTGGTAAAAAATCATTTAGTGATATTCATACCTTAGGTGCTCTTAGTGGCAATTCTAAAAAATCCTTCAGAGGGACCCTTGATTTCCTTAATGGAGCAACAGCTTCTGAAGGTGCGGAAGAAGATACTTGCTTATTGTTAGATCCAACTGTAAAATCTGTTTCGTTACCACTTTTATTGTGTAAAGAAGATAATGTAGTTGGTAATCATGCAGCAAGTGCAGGCCAAATTGATCATAATAAATTGTTCTATATCATGAGCCGTGGCTTTAGTGAGGTAGAGGCAAAACATATCATTGTTGAATCTATGATTCGACCTATTATTGATCGCATTGGTGATGAAACGATTGAAGAAGCAGCGTTAGCAGCTGTACGTAATAAAATTTAAAGAGGCGTTTTTATGAGACCAATTGCAGAAGCATACAAAGACTTTCCTATATTACATAAAGAGCATAATGGGCATCGTGTTATCTATTTAGATAGCGGTGCTACTGCTCAAATTCCACAGTCCGTAATTGACCGTGTTGTGGAACATATGACACAACGTAATGGTAACCCACATCGTGGTTCTCATATTTTAGCCATTGAAGCATCTGAAGACTATGAAAATGCACGGGATCGCGTAGTTGAATTTATCAATGCTCGCGAACGAGAAGAGGTTATATTTACACGTAATAGTACGGAGTCAATGAACTTGATTGCCCACAGCTATGGCCTTCATAATGTGAAAAAAGGTGACAAGATTGTCATTACTGTTGCTGAACATCATGCGAATCTTGTAACATGGCAATATGTGGCAGAACAGACGGGGGCAACCTTAGAATACATGTATCTTGATGAACATGGGCACTTAAAAGATGGTGAAATCAATAAAATTGATGAAAAGACTAAAATTGTTGCTTTCGCTCATGTTAGTAACGTGCTTGGTATGGAATTCCCAGTAAAAGAATTAACTGAGAAGGCTCACTCTGTAGGTGCTATTGTTGTTCTAGACGGTGCTCAATCTACACCTCATAAAAAAATTGACGTACAAGCATTGGATTGCGATTTCTTCGTATTCTCTGGCCATAAAATGTGTGCATCTCAAGGGATTGGTGTACTATACGGTAAACGTGATTTATTAGAAACTATGCCTCCATTCCTATTGGGTGGCGATATGATTGAGTATGTAAAAGAGCAAACTGCTACATTCAATGAGCTTCCATATAAGTTTGAGGCAGGTACTCCAAATGCTGATGGTGCCGTTTCCTTGCATGCAGCTATTGATTATTTGGAATCCTTTGGAATGGATGCTATAGAAGCCTATGAAGAGGAGTTAGTAGCTTATATTCTTCCTAAGATTGTTGAATTGCCACATGTCCATGTTATTGGTTCTCAAAATCCTAAGGAAAAACATGGCGTTATTGCGTTCACTGTAGATGATGTACATCCTCATGACGTAGCTACAATTTTGGATTCTAAGGGGATCTGCGTTCGTTCCGGTCACCATTGTGCACAACCATTAGGTGCGTTCTACAATGTATCTGCATCTACTCGTTTAAGTATGTACTTATACACTCGCAAGGAAGATTTAGACGCATTCCTTGAAGTATTAAAGACTGTTCGTTCAGTAATGGGTTTTAAAGATTAGGAGAATTACCACTAATGGAAATGGATCAATTATATACGGAACTTATTTTGGAACATAACCAAGATAAACGTAATAAGCATGAATTATCTGAATTTACAAATTCTGAACATGGACATAACCCTAGTTGTGGTGATGATCTAACATTACAACTCAATGTAGTAGATGGTATCATTAAAGATGCTGCATATACAGGTTCTGGCTGTGCTATTAGCCAAGCATCTGCATCTATGATGATTGATATCATTAAGGGCAAATCTGTTGAGGAAGCGCTTCGTTTAGTAGAAATTTTCTTGGGTATGATTAAAAAAGAGATTACCGATGAAAATGAGTTAGAAGAATTAGAAGATGCTATGGCTCTACAAAATATTTCTAATATGCCAGCACGTGTAAAATGTGCAGTTCTTGCATGGCATACATTGAAAGAGGCTTTAAAGAAATAATATGAAGAAAACGATATTATTTGATTTAGATGGAACCTTAACTGACTCTCAAGAAGGTATTCTTAAAAGCATTAAATTTGCATTGGAACATTTCGGTTATACTGTACCTGATGAAGAAACATTACAATTGTTCTTAGGACCACCATTGGTAGATGCTTTCCAAGAACATTGTGGTTTGACCTTTGAGCAAGCGGAAGAAACATACTTTAAATTCCGTGAACGTTATGGTACCATCGGTAAATTTGAAAATAAAGTATATCCGAATATTGTAGACTTATTGGCTAAATGCAAAACTGAACAATATACTATAGCTGTAGCTACTGCAAAACCAGAACATTATGCTAAAGATATTCTTGATCACTTTGAATTGACACCATACTTTGATGTTATTGTTGGTGCTAATTACGAAGCGGGATTGTTACACAAAAAAGAAATTCTTGAAAAAGCTCTCACGCTATGTGGTAACCCATTAACTGATGAAAATGGTCGTCGATTGACATTCATGGTTGGAGATCGTAAGTACGATGTAGAAGCAGCTAATGAACTTGGCTGTATCTCCATTGGCGTTACCTATGGTTATGGTACGGAATCTGAGTTAAAGGAAGCGGATGCCGAATATATCTGTGACGATGTTGATGAAATTGCTGATGTTCTCAATCTTGAAGAAATGATGGTTCGTAGATAAGCTATATAAATAGAATTACATATCAACCCAAATAAAAAGCTAGAGGAAATCCTCTAGCTTTTTTGCATCTTCATTTTATGTTATTTTTTTAGGCCACTTTTTTTAGCTAATGTTTTGATAACCTTAGCACTTTGTTTTTTCAACTTGCCCCCTGTTTGTTTGAGTTGGATACGTGTACGAGAAACACGACCAAGTGTAGTAATCTTAGTTTTGCGACGTGGCTTCATATCACGTTCGTTACCAAAGTCGCCACGTTGCACACTTGTTGCCTTTACTTTTTCAGCTCTAAAAGATTTACGTAAGGCTTTCATAATTAATGTAAGTGGTAATGTTTGCTCGAAGGAATACAAATCAACTGCTACATAACCAAGTGCAGGATATGTGTGCAATGTAAAGTGAAAACCTGGTGCGACAGAAAGGAGGGCGATTTCCTCGTCCATAACTTGACAACTGATTTCATCTACATCAAGTTCAGCTAAGTCAAATGCGGTTGCTACACTTTCCTGTACAGCTGTAGCGGATGAAATTGCGTCTTCATCGCAGGAATATAAATCAATTAACAGTTCTTGTCCTAATGCTTCTGCCATAACAACACCTTCCTTCAGAAAATAATATCTCATTTATTATACATAGATTTAAGGATTAAGTCCAATTATATGAGAATACATTAAAAGTCAAACGTTATTTTTATAAAATTTGACTTTTATATTGACTAAGGTCAAAAAGTCAAATATAATAGAGTTATGCTAAAGAACAAATAGTCAAAACTATAGTAAATAAACTTTAAAGGGGTGTTTTTTATGAGTATGATAGCTGATAAAATAGAAAAATTTATATTAGACCGTATGCGTGAAGAACAAGAAAAGCTAATTTTAAAGCGTAATGAATTGGCTGATGAATTAGATTGTGCGCCATCCCAAATTAGTTACGTATTAAGTACGCGTTTTTCTAATGAGCGCGGTTTCGATGTTGAGTCAAGACGTGGCTTGGGTGGATATATTCGAATCAAAAAAATTAACCCAGAAAGTTCAGATTCTTTACCTGCTGTTACAACTTATCGGATTTATGAAGGTCCAAATACGGTAGAACGATTAATTGATATGCGAGATGTAGATCAATCATTATTTCAATTATTACAATCTGAAAAGATTACCCGTCGTGAAGCTCAATTGATGCATAATTCTTTTGCTACATTAATTGAAAATGTAGACGTAGAAGAACGTAATGATGCTGTTCGTCAATTATATGCATCAATGGTGGACACTTTGCGGAAGGAGTGATGATTTGTGTTATGTGATCATTGCCATAAAAATGAAGCTACTATCCATATGACTAATATCATAAATAATCAAAAGACTGAGCAACATCTTTGCAGTACTTGTGCCACCGAGTTACAACAAGCTGGGAAATTATCTCCTTATAGTTCTTTTATGAATGATATGTGGGATAATAACTTTTTTACTAATGATTTTTTTAAGAATATGGTGTATCCAGATAATTTATTAAAAGCTCATCAATCTAAGAGATGCCCTCAGTGTGGTATTACTTATGATGAATTCAATCGGGTAGGTAAGTTTGGCTGTGGTCAATGTTATGAGACTTTTAATAGTGAAATAAATCCATTATTAGAACGAATACAAGGTAGTTCTGAGTATGAAGGGACTATACCTAGTCGTGGTACTAATGTATTTAAAGCAAAGTATGAAGTAAAGCAATTGCGCCGCCAATTAGATACAGCTATTCAAGCTGAAAACTTTGAAGAAGCCGCAATTTTGAGAGACAAAATTAAAAATCTAGAAGTTATCATTGATGGTGATAACGAATAGGAGGTTCTTATGTTAGATACTATATTGGACTCTCCGCTAAGTCAGTGGCTGTGTCAGGATACAGAGGCGACAGACCACATTGTAATTTCAAGCCGTATACGATTGGCGAGAAATTTTGATGATATATTATTTACGAATCGTGAAGATACAGTTTCCTTAGAAAAAGTGAATATAATCTCTCGAGGCCTATTGCCAATATTAAAAAAGGCTGATGAGCACCAATATACAAATATTAGCCTTGAGCAATTAAGTCAACGTGAACGTGCTGTCTTAGTTGAAAAGCATTTAATGAGTCCTGCTTTAGAGGAACAATTACCGTATCGTAATTTGATCGTATCTGATGATGCTTCTATCGCAATTATGGTAAATGAAGAAGATCATTTACGTATTCAATCTATGGCTCCAGGACTTAAATTGCAACAAGCTTATAATCATGCGGTTCAAATTGATAAAGCTATTGAAGCAAAATACCCTTATGCCTTTGATGAGCGATTTGGTTATTTAACTGCTTGCCCCACTAATGTGGGTACAGGTTTACGAGCCTCTGTTATGTTACATTTACCCGCATTGACGTTATCTGGTCGTATTACGAGACTCATTCGTAACATAATACAATTAGGTTACTCTGTACGAGGGTTGTATGGGGAAGGTTCCGAAGCTTTAGGTTGTATTTACCAGATTTCTAATCAACGAACGATGGGGATTAGTGAAGAAGCAACTATTGAGCAATTGATTAAAATCGTAGAAGGAATTATTGCAGAAGAACGAAAGTCTCGGCAATCTTTATTACACAACGATAAAGAAGGTTTGGAAGATATACTTTGGCGATCCTATGGAATTTTACAATATGCACGACGTGTAAGCGGTAAAGAGGCACTTAGTAAGCTTAGCGACATTCAATTAGGTGTAGATTTAGAAATATTACCATTCTGGGGTAAAGATACTTTTAATGAGCTTGTTGCTATAACTAGACCAAACTTCCTTTCTAAATACTTAGGTAGTGAAAATTTGACAGATACCGATCGCGACAGCTATCGTGCAAAGGTGATACGTCAAAAACTTTCAAATTAATATAAGTACATAAATAATTAATGTATGATTATTTATTTTGTATAGATTGATTTATATAATTTTCTTAGTTTACTGTTAAGAGATTTGTAAAAAATAGTAAATATTAATACTAGATAGCATAATAGATTAATAGAGTTTAATATTATTTTTGATATTCCAATGGTTATTTCACCATTGTTTATATATATTTGAAAAGAAATAATTACAATTTACATAGATAGATGAGGTGATATTATGATGCAACGGTTTACAGACGATGCACAGCGTGTTCTTTCGTTAGCTCAAGAGGCTGCATTGGAGTTAGGACATGACTATGTCGGTACTGAACACGTACTCATCGGCCTTACAAAGGTTAAAAATGGTGTAGCAGCTAAAGCTTTAGAAGAGCTTGGCCTTGTTACAGAAGATATTTTTGAAGCTGTAGAAGAACATGTAGGACGTGGTAATAAAAAAGCAACGTCAATATATATGACACCTCGTGTTAAACATGTACTTGAGCTTGCCATTCAAGTAGCAAATCAAATGAATCACAATTACGTTGGTACTGAGCATATTCTATTGGGCCTACTTAGCGATGGTAGCGGTGTTGCAGTTGCTATTTTACGAGCTATGAATATACGTAGTAATGATGTAGTAGAAGCAATTCGTAGTATTCTTGGCTCGAATAAAGGTAGCAACAATGGTGGTCAAGAGGGAATAAATAGCAATAATGATTTAGGTGAGCTGTCAGATTTTGCAACTGATCTTAATGAGTCTGCTAAACAAGGTAAGATTGATCCTGTTATTGGCCGCGATACGGAGATTCAACGAGTCATTCAAATTCTCAGCCGTAGAACTAAAAATAATCCTGTTCTTATTGGCGAACCAGGTGTAGGTAAAACAGCTATTGCCGAAGGCTTGGCACAGCGTATTGTGACTGGTAATGTACCGGAGATTTTACGTAATAAACGCATTATTTCTCTTAGTATTGGTTCTATGTTAGCGGGTGCCAAGTACCGTGGTGAATTTGAAGAACGGTTGAAAAAAGCCATTGATGAAGTACAACAACATGATGATATGATTATCTTTATAGATGAAATTCATACATTGGTTGGGGCAGGTGCTACTGAAGGCGCTATGGATGCAGCTAATATCTTAAAGCCTGCTTTGGCACGAGGTGAATTCCAAGTTATCGGTGCCACAACACTTGATGAATATAAGAAACATATAGAAAAAGATGCTGCTTTAGAGCGTCGTTTTCAACCCGTTCAAGTAGGAGAGCCTAACGAAGAGGATGCTCTTGAAATTTTAAAGGGATTAAGAGATCGGTATGAAGCTTTCCATAAGGCTAAGATTACAGATGAGGCATTAACAGCAGCTGTATCTTTATCTAGCCGATATATTACAGATCGATTCTTGCCTGATAAGGCTATCGATGTAGTCGATGAAGCTGCATCTAAGGTTCGTATGAAAGTATTTTCTGCAGCACCTGATGTTAAAGCATTAGAGGATCGCCTTAATACAGTTAAGAAAGAAAAAGAAGCTGCTGTTACGTCTCAAGATTTTGAAAAGGCTGCAGAGCTTCGCGATGAAGAACAATCACTATTAAAAGAAATTGGTGATAAAAAATCTATCGCTAAAGAAAAAAGCGATCAAAAATTAATAGTAACAGAGGAAGACATAGCTGCTGTAGTAGCGCAATGGACAGGCATTCCAGTGGCTAAAATTGCAGAAGAAGAGTCTGCAACCTTACTACATTTGGAAGAAGAACTTCATAAACGCGTAGTAGGTCAAGATGAGGCTGTTACTGCTGTAGCTAAAGCTGTACGCCGTGCAAGGGCTGGATTAAAAGACCCAAAACGGCCTATTGGTTCATTCTTGTTCCTTGGGCCAACTGGTGTAGGGAAAACTGAGCTAGCAAGAGCGCTTGCATCCTCCTTGTTCGGCGATGAATCTGCTATGATTCGACTTGATATGTCTGAATATATGGAAAAACATACTGTGTCTCGCTTAGTCGGTGCCCCTCCAGGTTATGTAGGTTATGAAGAAGGTGGCCAATTAACAGATGCGGTACGTCGTAAACCATATAGCGTTATTCTCCTCGATGAAGTAGAGAAAGCACATGCAGATTTCTTTAATATCTTGTTACAAGTTCTTGATGATGGTCGTCTTACTGATAGCCAAGGTAGAACTGTTGATTTCAGAAATACAGTTATTATCATGACAAGTAACTTAGGTGCTAAAGCTTTACATAAGAACTTGCCAGAACTTGGTTTCTTAGCAGCTAAAAAGTCTGATTCTAATGTAGATGAAAATAAAGGAACTGATTTTAAAGCGGCTAAGAAATCGGTAATGGATGCGGTGAAACGTCATTTTAGACCTGAGTTTTTAAACCGTATCGATGAAATGATTGTATTCCATCCATTAACAGAAGAGGACTTAAAAGAAATTGTAACTATCTTGATGAGTGATGTTACAAAACGCCTTGAAGAGCGTGATTTACAATTAGAAATCTCTCCTGAGGCTATGCAATTACTTGTTAAGGAGGGCTCTGATTTCACAATGGGGGCTCGACCATTAAAACGTGCTATTCAACGTTTAATTGAGGATCCAGTGTCGGATCTTATTTTGAAAGGAGATGCAAAAGAAGGTAAAATTATTAAAGCAGATGCAAAGGATAACAATCTTGTTGTATCAATATGATAAAAATACAAATTATACAGTTGATGACTACCTTTCATATAAAAAATATAAGTTAAATGGTATACTATAGAATGATGATAGTTAACCATGTAGTAAAATTATGCATAAAAGGTCATGAATGGTTATCATTCATGACCTTTCTTTTTAAATGTATTGAGGTGTTATGGCAAAAGCAAAATCTGTATTCTTTTGTCAAAATTGTGGGGCTGAATCCTCTAAGTGGATGGGCCGTTGTCCACAATGTGGAGAATGGAATACATTAGTTGAAGAAATCATTAAAGAAACTAAACATAGTCGAATACCTTCTCGAGGTCTTGGAAATCAAACGGCGAAGCCTACCGCCTTGCCAGATATCGAAATTTCTTCTATTGCACGCGTATCTACAACCTTTGGTGAAATTGACCGTGTATTAGGTGGGGGCATAGTGCCTGGTGCTCTAATGCTTTTAGGTGGTGATCCTGGTATTGGTAAATCTACTCTGTTGCTACAAGTATCCCAGAAGGTAGCCGATACAGTAGGAGCAGTTCTTTATGCATCTGGTGAAGAGTCTCAGTTACAACTTAAACTTCGAGCAGAACGACTGCATATCAATAGTGAACGGTTACAAGTTATTGCAGATACTGATCTAGATCATATATTGGAGCAAGCTGAAGCAATGAGTCCTTCCTTACTAGTCATTGACTCTATACAAACTATGTATACTGGAGATATAGATGCTGCGCCAGGCAGTGTTAGTCAAGTTCGTGAATGCACATCTCGCCTACTTCGCTTCTGTAAAGAACGAAATATACCTACTGTAATCATTGGTCATGTAACAAAGGAAGGCAATATTGCAGGGCCTCGTATGTTAGAGCATATGGTAGATGTAGTGCTTTACTTTGAAGGGGAGCGTTCTTATCAATTCCGCATATTACGGTCCATTAAAAACCGTTTTGGTTCTACATCAGAAACAGGCATTTTTGCCATGGTAGAGGAAGGGTTACAGGAATTGTCCAATCCGTCTGCTTCGCTTTTAGCCGAGCGTTCCGATGAAGAAAGTGGCAGTGCTGTTATGATTTACCTCGAAGGGGTTCGGCCCATCTTAGTAGAGGTACAAAGCTTGGTCGTTACTACGGCCTTTGGTATGCCTAGACGTACGGCGATTGGTTATGATCTTAACCGATTAATTGTATTATTAGCAGTCTTAGAAAAACGCTGTGGCTTTACATTAGGTAATAAAGATGTGTATGTAAATGTCATCGGTGGTCTCAAGGTAAATGAACCTGCTTGTGATTTATCTATGGCGGTTGCCATTGTGTCAAATCTGAAAAATCGAATCGTTCCAACAGATATGGTAATTTTAGGTGAAGTAGGCTTAACTGGTAATGTTCGCAGTATTCCTCGCATTGAACAGCGTATAAATGAAGCCAAGAAATTAGGTTTTAAAAAGTTTATTATTCCTGAAGGCAACTATAAACAAATCAAGGATAATGATAGTTCTATCAAAATTAAAGGTGTCAAATCTATACAAGAGGCGATGCAACTCGTATTTTCATAATTAGGAGGTGATTTCATGATTTATCGGATTTTACGCTATGTAATAGCCATTTTAGTAGGTACAGCAGCCTACGTGGGAATGGATAGCTTAGCACCTATTATTGATCCATATTTGGTTTCGCAATTTGAATCTTTTGGGGACATGTCATTAACAATTGCACGTATTGCAGTATTAATCGTAGGTACTCTATTAGGCCTTGTTATTGGTTATCTGATTTCATCATTTATTCTGAAACAAGGTTTAGTAATTGCTAAAAGATTAGAGCGTATTCTTACTCATATTCCAAATCAAGAATTGATTGCAGGCACCATCGGTTTATTATTCGGCCTTATTATTGCAAATCTAATTGGCGTTGCATTCAATCAAGTACCTATTATAGGACCTTATATTCCTATAATTTTGAGTGCTATTTTTGGATATAGTGGACTTAAAATCATGGCTCGTAAAGGCCCCGAAATGTACAATAATTACGTACAACAATGGGGAGGAGATAGCACTAAAAAAACAAGTCGTTTTAAAATGTTTTCAACTCATAAATTAGATAAATCCTCTAGTACGCCAAAATTACTAGATACTTCAGTTATCATTGACGGTCGTATCAAAGAACTATGTGCTACGGGCTTCATTGAAGGCCCTCTTATGGTGCCACTATTTGTATTAAATGAGTTACAGGTAATTTCTGATTCTGCGGATGCTACGAAACGCAACCGTGGCCGACGTGGCCTTGATATTTTGAAGGATATGCAAGATGCCAATAAGGTAGCTATAGAAGTTGTTGAAGATGATTATGATGATCTTGTAGAGGTTGATTCAAAACTTATGCGACTTGCTTTAGATAAGCAATGGAAATTGATGACTAATGACTTTAACTTGAATAAGGTGGCTCGTGTACAAGGTATTGAAGTGCTTAACCTCAATGAATTGGCAAATGTATTAAAACCTGCTCTAATCGCTGGAGAATGGATTCGCGTTCAAATCATGAAAGAAGGTAAGGAAGTACACCAAGGTGTGGCTTATCTCGACGATGGCACGATGATTGTCGTAGAGGATGGTAAACCTTATGTTGGTCAAAATGTAGAGGTTATGGTTACATCCATATTACAAACGAGTGCAGGACGGATGATTTTTGCTCGTGTAGATGGAGGACAAAATGGGCAAGGCAATTAGTTGTATTGTTCTCGCTGCAGGTGCTGGTCGCCGTATGGGATACAAAGAAAATAAGATATTTATTCCTTTAGGGGGACATTCTATTATTCAACGTACCATACAAAATGTAGAAAAGATTGAAGGTTTAAAAGAAATTATTCTTGTTGTAGCTGAAGGCGAACAAGAATATATGTATAACCATATTCAAGGGTTGGATTTACATATTCCTGTAAAGATAGTGCTTGGTGGAAGAGAACGTCAAGATTCTGTGGCATATGGGCTCAAAGCTGTATCAGAAGATAGTAATATTGTGCTAGTTCATGATGGAGCGCGTCCATTAGCATCAACTAAACTGTTTGATTCTGTTGTTAGGGCCGCAATAGAATATGGAGCTGCTACTGTAGGTGTCCCTGCTACGGATACGATTAAACGGGTTAATACAGAGCATACCGTAATAGAAACCTTGAAACGCAGTGAGTTATATCAAATTCAAACACCACAAGGCTTTCAAAAAGAACTATTTAAAGCGGCCCATCAAAAGGCTTATGATGAAAAATATTTAGGCACTGATGATGTGTCCCTCGTCGAGTATTTAGGTAAGCCTGTACATATAGTAAGTGGAGACTATTGTAATATTAAGGTGACCACACCTAATGATATTGCTGTAGCAAAACGATATTTAGGAATTGAGGATAAGTGTATGCGCGTTGGATTTGGTTATGATATTCATCAATTAAAAGCAGGTCGTCCTTGTATCTTAGGTGGTGTTCATATCGAATCTGACCTTGGTCCTGATGGTCACTCCGATGCAGATGTTCTCATTCATGCCTTGATGGATGCCATGTTGGGAGCTGCAGGTTTACGGGATATTGGATACTATTTTCCACCTGAAGACGACCAGTATAAAGGGATTTCTAGCATGCTTTTACTAGAAAAAGTAAATTTCTTATTGAAAGAACGTGGGTTACAAGCCTATAATATTGATATTATGGTTATTTCTGAGACACCTAAATTAAAACCTCACATCGATATGATGAAGGCTAATTTACAGTCTATATTAGAGATACCATTAGATCGCATTAGTATTAAAGCGACAACAAATGAAATGCTAGGGGCTATTGGGCGCCGTGAAGGCATTGCTGCACAAGCTGTCGTTTCTGTATATGAAGGAGAGATTTAATCATGAGTTCCATGAAAGTTCGTTTTGCTCCAAGCCCTACGGGTCCATTCCATATTGGTGGTGCTCGTTCTGCTTTATTTAACTGGTTATTAGCACGTAAGGAAAAAGGCACATTTGTATTGCGCATTGAAGATACAGATTTAGCTCGTTCTACACGTGAAAGTGAAGAGAATATTAAAGCTTCCTTACAATGGCTTGGCATGAACTGGGATGAAGGCATTGATGTAGGTGGTAATAATGGTCCTTACCGTCAAACAGAACGTCTTGATTTATATAAAGAAGTAACACAACGTTTATTGGATGAAGGTAAAGCTTATGAGTGTTATTGCACACCTGAAGAGTTAGATGCGGTGCGTCAAGATCAAATGGATCGTGGGGAAACACCAAAATACAACGGTCATTGTGAACACTTAGATGAAGAGACAAAGGCTAAATATATTGCTGAAGGTCGTAAACCTACAATTCGTTTGCGTGTACCGTTGAATAAAACATACGCTTTTGATGATATGGTACGTGGGCATGTATCCTTTGAATCTAATGGCGTTGGTGATTTTGTAATTGTAAAATCTGATGGCATTCCTGTATATAACTTTGCTGTAGTAATGGACGATCATATGATGGGGATTACTCACGTTATTCGTGCAGAGGAACATCTATCCAATACACCTCGTCAAATGGCTATCTATGAAGCTCTTGGTTGGAAGGTCCCTAAGTTTGGTCATATTTCCTTGATTCTTGGTAAAGACTACAAGAAAATGTCTAAACGTCATGGTGCTACCTCTGTTGAACAATACAAACAATTAGGGTACTTGCCAGAAGCACTTGTAAACTTCTTGGCACTTCTTGGTTGGGCTCCTGAAGGTGAAGAAGAATTCTTCACACAAGATGAATTAATTCAGGCTTTCTCTATGGATCGGGTAGCGAAAAATCCTGCTGTGTTTGATATTGATAAATTGAACCATATAAATTTCCACTACATGAAGAATTTGAGCGATGAAGAATTATTCCACCTTTGTTTGCCGCATTTGAAAGAGGTTGGTTTAGCTCCAGATAGCTTGAATCAAGTTGATATTGATTGGTTGACATTATTATGCTCTACATTCCGTGATCATATTAGCTATGGTGCTCAAATCAAAGATCATGTAGGCTTGTTTATGGGCGAAACAGTATTCCTTGAAGAGGGGCATGAAGAGGAGTTGCGTGCTGTATTGAATGAAGAAACAGCTCCAACAGTTCTCGGCGCTTTCCGGAATGCATTGGCTGAACTTGATGAAATTACACCTGAAGTTGTAAAAGCAACAATCAAGGCCGTAATGAAAGAAACCTCTTTAAAAGGTAAATTCGTATTTATGCCAATCCGTGTAGCTTTAACAGGTCAAATGCATGGTCCGGATTTGAATAATATTGTCACATTACTTGGTAAAGAAAAGTGCTTACATCGTTTAGATAATGTAGGTGCATTAACAAAATAAATTTGATCAATTAATCAAAGGAGTTCACGTAACAAGTGTTATGTGAACTCCTTTTGTATGTGTTGTTAATATTCTATAGAAATGCTATAATAATCGGCGTATTAAATTTTGATTTATTATGAAAGCGAGTGTTTTTATGAGTGTTATTCGTTCTATTAATCACTTATTCAATAGTTATCTATCCTGGATAGTACTATTGATGGCTGTTTTAGCATATATGCTACCTGCAGTATTTTCTTGGATGACTCCATATATTGCTTACATGCTACAGTTTGTTATGTTTGCGATGGGGTTAACATTAACGGCTCAAGTCTTTATTGATGTATTTAAGCAACCAATGAAGGTTATTCTCGTATCCGTAATCCAATTCTTATGGATGCCATTGGCAGGTTTCTTAGTAGCCTTAGCATTTAATTTTCCTCCAGAAGTTGGGATTGGTTTTATCTTGTTGGGTGCATGTCCTGGTGGTACTGCTTCTAATGTAATGACCTTCCTTGCAAATGGTAATGTTCCCTTATCCGTATCAGCAACAACTGTATCCACATTATTGGCACCTATTTTAACGCCTTTATTTGTCGTATTATATGCAGGTGCAACATCTTCTATTGAAATTCAATTTATGCCAATGTTTATATCCATTGTAAAAATCGTGTTAGTACCAATTATTTTGGGGATTGTATTGAATTACTTTATTGGCGCAAAAATTGAACCTGTAAAATCTGTATGTCCAACCATTGCAGCTATCGCGGTATTGCTTATCTTGGCAGCTGTAACTGCAGTTAACCAAAAGCAAATTGCCGAAACTGGTTTCATTATTTTTGTAGCGTGTTTAGTACAAAATTTGAGTGGTTATGTTGTGACATACTTTATATGTAAAGCTCTCAGTATTGATGTGTCTTCTCGTCGTGCTATGCAAATTGAAGTGGCTATGCAAAATTCTGCATTATCCGTATCTTTAGCACTAAAACACTTTACACCACAAGCTGCGGTAGCAGGTGCAGTATTCTCCATCATTCATAACTTTACAGGATCTATTTTTGCAGGTATTTGCCGTAAACATGATGATCAAGATAAATTAGAAAATGCTTAATATTAATTGATTTGATGTAATGACATTATTATTACTTGTGTACTATAAAAGCTATTGTTATGAATGATAATAGTAATTTAATATTCTGATTATATATCCTCATCTTTCTAATTAAGCTATTTAAAATACCTATTATGATATGTGAATAGCTGCCTATGAAAGATGGGGATCTTTCTTGTAAATATTGACATTCTATAGCTTTATTGGTAAAATATTTTTATATATGAATATAGATTATTTTAATAGCTGAGACTGAAAGAAGTACTCTACAACTAACTTTTTAGCGAGAACCGATGGTGGGAGGGTTCATGGATAGGTAGATGAAATGCATTCACGAGCTGACACTCCGATTATAGGTAGGTTTGTCCGGCGACGCACCGTTATGCGATGAGTGGGTATCGCTATTGGTACCTAACAGAGTGGAACCGCGGACCATCGTCTCTGTATGAGATGAGAGGTCTTTTTTATTTTACAAAATTGGAGGCATCGGTAACGATGAGAGAAATTACTGTTTATAATACTATGACGCGCCAAAAAGAGGTTTTTAATCCTGTAACACCAGGTGAGGCAAAAATGTACGTATGTGGTGTCACACCATACAATCATCCTCATATTGGCAATGCTCGTCCTTTCGTGACTTGGGACGTAATTCGTCGCTATATGAAACATGTAGGCTATAAAGTAACATATGTACAAAACTTTACTGATGTGGATGATAAAATCATCAACACTTCTAATGGTGAAGGTGTCTCTTGGGATACCATTGCAAACCGCTATATCGATAGTTATTTTGAAGTAATGGATGCGTTAGGTGTACAACGTGCAGACATTTATCCACGTGTATCTACACATATTGATGATATCATTGCTATGATTCAAACATTGATTGACAAGGGCTACGCCTATGAACTCGATGGCGATGTATATTATAGTGTGGAGAAATTTGAACATTACGGTGAGTTATCTGGTCGTACATTAGACGATATGGAAGCAGGCGCACGTATTGAAGTAGATGGTCGTAAGAAGAATCCTATGGACTTTGCTTTGTGGAAAGCAGCAAAACCTGGTGAACCTTATTGGGAAAGCCCATGGGGGAATGGTCGTCCAGGGTGGCACATTGAATGTTCTGCTATGAGCCAAAAATATTTAGGCACAGAATTTGACTTCCACGGTGGTGGTAGCGATTTGATTTTCCCTCATCATGAAAATGAAATTGCTCAATCAGAAGGTTGCTCTGGTCAACATCCAGCAGTGCGCTACTGGTTGCACAATGGTTTTATCACTATTAATTCTGAAAAAATGTCTAAGTCCTTGAATAATTTCTTCTTGGTAAAAGATATTTTAGAACAATATAGTCCTGATGCATTGCGTTACTTCTTATTGAGCACGCATTACCGTAGCCCATTAGATTTCTCTGATGAGCGTCTAGAAGAAGCTAATAAATCTTTGGAACGGTTAAGCACAGCTATTGAAAACCTTCTTTACCTTGAAAAATGTGAGCCAGGCTCATGTGATGAAGCTCAACGCTTATTAGAAAAAGCGAAAGCATACGAAGAAGAATTTGAGGATGCTATGAGTGATGATTTCAACACTGCTTTAGCAACTTCTAGTATGTTCGGTCTTGCAAAAGAAATTAATATCTACTATCAAGCTGTAACAAGTAGAGAAGGCGTTGTTTGCCAAGAGGCAATTGCTGAAGTGAAACGAATCTTCAAATTTATGACAGATGTTATTGGTGTTCTTGAAGAAGCTTGGGAAGGCAATACGGGTGCTAATGCTGCTGAATATGAAGAATTAATGCAAGTTATTCTTTCTGTACGTCAAGCTTGTCGCGAGCAAAAACAATGGGCATTAGCTGATTGTATCCGCGATCGATTAGCTGAGATTGGTATTACCATTGAGGACTCTCCTCAAGGTGCACGGTGGAAAAAACGTGAAGTTTAAACAATTTCAATTCTTAAAGAATGAAGCGATAAAGAAACTAACGGCTCTTGAAGAAGAGCCGCTTCGTTTGCGCAAACGAACAATAGAGGAGTGCCTAAGTGCCGATGCAGTTATGCTAGCTTATATCGGTGATGCAGTATACTCCATGTATGTGCGCGAACGCGTAGTACAAATGAATATTACAAAAGTACAGATCTTACATACTATCGTTACTGAATTTATTTGTGCTAAATCACAGGCAAAAGTATTGCTAGAAATAGAAAATACTTTCACAGAAGATGAACAAGCTATTGCACGCCGTGCTAGAAATAGTAATGTAAACGTGCCTAAAAGTAGTACTGTTCAAGAATATCGCAGTAGTACGGCCTTTGAAGCAGTACTAGGATTTCTTTATGAAACGCGCCAAGATGAGCGCTTACAGCATATCTTGGGGCAAGCCTTTTCTATAACTCTACGAGGTATGTAGTATGGATAATTATATTGTAGGTCGCAATGCGGTTAAAGAAGCCCTTAAAAGTGGCCGTTCTATTCAACGTATTCTGGTCAGTGAAGATAAGGTAAAAACAGGGTTAGCTGATATTGTAAATCTTGCTAAATCTCAAGGTATTGAAGTTAGACCAACACCAGTTAAACAGATGAATAAGTACGATTTAGAGGTACCACATCAAGGGGTTATAGCTCTTGTATCGGCCGTTCAATTTAAAGAATTGGGCGAGGTATTACAAGAAACGACACATGAGGTTCCTTTACTCATCTTAACGGATGGGGTTGAAGACCCACATAATATGGGAGCTATCATTCGTACTGCTGAATGTGCGGGAGCTACGGCTGTACTCATTCCTAAACGACATAATGCGCCTATTAATGCTACTGTTGCAAAGACATCTGCTGGAGCTATTGAACAAATTCCACTTGTACAAATTGGCAATGTAGTGCAAACCATTAAACAACTTCAAAAACAAGGATTTTGGGTAATGGGGGCTCATATGGAAGGTGATCGTACCTTGTATGAAGCAGATATGACAATTCCTACGGTTATAGTCATTGGTAATGAAGGTAAGGGGATTAGTCGCGTTGTAAAAGAAGCTTGTGATTTCCTTGTAACAATTCCTATGTATGGAAATTTGAATTCTTTGAATGCATCTGTTGCAGCTGCAGTTCTTATGTATGAGGCGGTACGTCAACGCCAGGCGAAATAATCATGCTAAAAGATATTTTAATTGTAGACGGCTATAATGTTATTTTTGCTTGGACTCATTTGAAAAAATTGGCTCATGAGTCTTTAGAACATGCGAGAATGGAGCTTCGAGATAGATTGTTGAACTATGGTAAATTTAAGGGTTACGAAGTAATCCTTGTATTTGATGGTAAGTATACAAAATCTGGAGGTTCCATTGAATCTATTACAAGTGGATTTATCGAAGTGTATACTGAGGATGGAGAAACGGCGGATTCCTTTATTGAACGAGAGGTATTTTTACGTAAAGGCAAATATACTAATGTATATGTTGTAACCTCCGATGGGGCAGAACAGAATCAAATTCTAGGCTCTGGCGGGTTGCGCATTCCTGCTCGTGAGTTGCAAAATATGATTCGTATAGCTAAGGAAGAAGAACGACTTCAATATGCTCATGAACATAGACGTGATCAATTTTCAGTGCGTCGTAATGAAGTGGGAGGTTTATTATCTCCTGAAGTTGCTGAAAAGCTTGAGAAATTGCGTCGAGGTCATTGATAGTTGAAAATCATATACCGTTCCAGTATAATAAATATATTGGTTTTTCTCGCTCAATTGTAAGGAGGAGCTTATGAAAATGATTCATACACGCAAGTCCGATTACAATTTCAAGGAAATGACCGATGAGCAAGTTGTGGTCATAGCTCAGGAAGAGCAAAATGAGTTTGCAATCGATTATATTGTTAATAAATATAAGAACTTTGTAAGAGCTAAGGCTCGCTCCTATTTTTTGGTAGGTGCCGACCGAGAGGATATCATCCAAGAAGGGATGATTGGACTCTATAAGGCGACGCGAGATTTTAAACATGATAAATTAGCGTCTTTTAGAGCTTTTGCAGAACTTTGTATAACTAGACAAATTATTACAGCTATTAAATCGGCTACAAGACAAAAACATGCGCCTTTGAACTCCTATATATCCTTAAATAAACCGGTGTATACAGAGGACTCTGAGCGTACATTGATTGAAATGCTATCTTCAACAAAGATTACAAATCCTGAAGACCTCATTATCAGTCAAGAGGAACTAGATGATATTGAGCACAATATTGGTCATATTTTAAGTGATCTCGAATGGGAAGTCTTGGAAGGATACCTTGATGGACGTTCCTATCAAGAAATGGCTGAGGTCACAGATCGTAGTGTTAAATCTATTGATAATGCGCTACAAAGGGTAAAACGTAAATTAGAGAAGTATTTAGAACATCGTGTATTGGGCTCGCATCGAGCATCACAGGAAGGATGACAGTCGTGACAAATTTCTTAATGATTGTAGAAGTAATCGTATCTATTTTATTAATTGTAGTAGTTGTTGCACAAAATAGCAAAAATGCAGGCATGGGCGGTGCTGTTTCTGGTGCGGCAGACTCTTCTTTTGGTGGTAAGCAACGCGGTTTAGATGCTTTCTTATCTAAATGTACGATTATATTGGGGATTATCTTTGCTGTGTTGAGCTTAGTGTTAGGGGCAATGATTAATCAATTCTAATGATGAAAGCCTGCTTTGCAGGCTTTTTCTTTTTTCATCCTAATAAGGGGGTGCAGACTTGAAGAAGAAGGTATTGGACTTTTATAAATCTATACAACCACATGCATACCATATTGAGGATGCAGCAATGGATAATCGTATTCGAGGTGGCAAAGATCTTGAAATGTTTATTCGATCTGCGAAAATGCTCGCCCGTGAAGGCGTATTAACTTCATCTCGACCAGATGTATACCGATATGAAGATCAACAGCATGAAGAATATGAAGGTATCTACAAAGGATATCGTAAATCTTATGGATTTGTTATTATGCTGGATGATGAAGATATTTATGTAGCAGAACAAAATAAAGGAACTGCTATGCATAATGATAAGGTACGTGTTCGTATTGTACCATCAGATTATACAAAACATAAACGTGAAGGCATCATCGTTGATGTTATTGAGCGTGCTAATGAAACCATAGTTGGTACTTACGACAGACAACAACACTTCGGCTTTGTTGTACCAGATGATGAACGTATTGGAACAGATATTTTTGTAGATTTAAAAGATACTTTAGATGCTCGGAGTGGAGCTAAGGTACTAGTAAAAATTACAAAATGGCCTGAAGGCAATAAAAAACCTGAAGGAATTATAACAGAAATTTTAGGTTATAAGGGGGATGTAGGCCTAGACATCAACTGTATTATGGCTAATCATAAGATTCCTTTTGCATTCCCTAAAGAGGTAATTGAGGCAAGTGAGAAGATAGATACTATTGTTCATGAAGATCCGAAGCGGTGGGATCTTAGAGCCTTACAAATGGTAACTATCGATGGAGAAGATGCAAAAGATCTTGACGATGCTGTAAGTGGTCGTAAATTACCAAATGGTAATTATGAGCTAGGCGTACACATTGCGGATGTTAGTCATTATGTTACTTCAGGCCAGCCTATTGACAATGAAGCATACAAGCGGGGGACTTCAGTTTACTTAGTGGACCGCGTAGTACCAATGTTACCAGAGGTATTATCGAATGGTATTTGTAGTTTAAATGCCCACGAAGATCGCTATGCTATGACGTGTATGATGGAAATTGATGATTCAGGTACAGTTGTTAATTATCGTATTCGTCCGTCTATTATCCATGTAGGACGTCGTTGCAGCTATAAAGAAGTTTATAAAGCGTTAGAGGAAAACATTGTTCCTGACGATTTAGTAGATTTTATTCCTATGCTTCGTGACTTAGCAGAAATTTCTAAGATTTTAAATCGTATGCGTCGTCGTAGAGGGGCATTAGACTTTGATTTTCCGGAATATAAGGTATTACTTGATCTCGATGGTACACCGTTGCGTATCGTAAAACGCGATCGAACTATGGCAGAGCGGCTTATCGAAGAATGTATGCTCATTGCTAATGAGACGGTAGCTACGCATTTAAAGGATACTCAACGTACATCGGTATATCGTATTCATGAACATCCTAGTGAAGAAAAATTGGATTTATTCCAAAAGGTATTACATTATTTAGGTCAAACTCTTGTCCTTAGTGCTGATGGTGTAACACCACGAGATTTCCAAAAAATCCTTGATGTAGTGAAGGGACAAGATATTGAGCAAGTGGCTCAAATTATGACCTTACGTTCTATGCAGCAAGCGAAATATAGCATTGAAAACGTCGGCCATTTTGGGTTAGCATCCACTTGCTATACGCATTTTACATCTCCCATTAGACGTTATCCGGATTTGATGGTACATCGACTTTTAAAAGCGGATATGCACTGGAAGGGTGGATACTCTAAACGAGATGTAGATGAAGCTTTCTTAGCTGGTGCTGTGGAACATTCTTCCATACAAGAACAAGTGGCAACCGAGGCAGAACGAGAAACTACTGATCTAAAGAAGACTCAATACATGGTTCCATTTGTAGGCGAAGTTTTTGAAGGCACTATTGCGAGCATAACCTCCTTTGGCATGTTCGTAGAGTTAGAGAATGGTATCGACGGTCTCGTGCATATTAGCATGATGAACGACGATTATTATTTCTTTGACGAAGAACATTTTGTTCTTGTTGGTAAGCGGACAGGTAAAACCTATCACTTAGGTGAAAAGGTTACTGTTACACTTGTAAAAGCCGATGTAGAAAAGAAACAAATCGATTTTGTTCTTGGTGAAGTAGATAATCTGATGGCTATCCAAGAACAATTGAGTAGTGGCTCTGACTATGCTACTAGTCGTGATGGTTTTGGAAATCTAAAGGGGCGAAAGTCATCCCGAAAAAACGGTAGAAAAACTTCTAAACGAGATGATTCAAAAGCTGGGCGTTCTAGATATGATGCTTTCAGTAAAAAATCTAAAAAAGGTAAATCGAGTCGCAAGAAGTCAAATAAAGCTACAAAACGTAGTCAATCTAAAAAATCTAAAAGTAAACGTAAACGATAGAGGAGAATATGGCAAAGAAATCTAGCCCATCGCTTATTGCTGACAATCGTAAGGCGCGTCATGATTTTCATATTCATGAAACCTATGAAGCTGGTATTGCTTTAACAGGAACTGAAATAAAGTCTATTCGTCAAGGTAAGCTTAATCTTAAGGACAGCTTTTGTCGTATAGATAAAGGGGAAATTTTATTGTATGGTGTACATATCAGTCCGTATGAACAAGGTAATCGTTTTAACCATGAACCGGAGCGGACACGCAAGTTATTGATGCATAAATCTGAAATCAATAAGTTACATGCTCAAGTTAAGGAAAAAGGATTTTCTTTAGTGCCGCTAAACTTTCATTTTAGTCACGGTTATGTAAAGGTTACTGTGGGTCTAGTAACTGGTAAGAAACTTTATGACAAGCGTCAAGATATGGCGGAACGTGATGCCAAGCGCGATATTGCTAAGCGAATTAAAGAGCAACAAAAATATTAAGAATTATAAGGAATCAAGTCGATATGGCTTGGTTCTTTTTGTATATTTGTTAACTATGTTATTTTTAGTGGTTGATAAAAATACAGTGAGAATTTATAATGTAAACAATAAGAGATGTTTGTAGTTGACATTTTCTAAGTAGAGGAGATACATTATGAATCAGAACATTCGGTACATTACAGAGGTTGCTATTTTAACTGCCATGATTACTGTATTAGGGGCTATTAAAATACCTAATGTCATTCCAGGTATAGAGTTTCAATTATCAGCCCCGTTGGCGGTAGCGATATGTGCCGTATTCGGATTTAAAAAGTATATTATAAGTGGTTGTTTATCTAGTCTAATAGGCTTAGCATTAGGTACTCAAACTATTTTAAATGTTATGATTGCTATGCAATTCCGGCTCATTGTGGGACTAATCCTTTGGATCTGCCATAATCACATGATAGGTATTATGGTTTCTGGTCCAATTGCATCTGCTTTAGCGCGATTATCTTTGTCTTTATACGTTGGTAAGGCTGCATTACCGATGATAGCTCTCGCAGTTCCAGGTATGATCTTTACAGTAATTATGGCACCAGTATTTGTGAAAGTATTCTATAAAATTCACAACCAAGTACCTCAAAGTAATGTAGTTAAAGGTAAGGTATCATAATGGACGAATTATATAGTGTGCGTATGCGCGCGGCTCAAGGTGGTCCCCATGAAAACGGGGGCCACCATATTTCTGGCGCAGAACGCATTGTGACCTTAAATCAAGTTGGATCTATTGCCCAGTCTTTAGCCGAACGAGCGCTGCATCATAGTAAGGGGACTGCTGATTTTATTAATATTACAGTGGACTTAATTCCTGCAGAAACAATTACATATATAGAATGTTTAAAGGTAAATGAACATTTGGCGAATACTGTTGCCGAGGCACATCAATTAGCTGTTGAACTTTTACAGGGCGCTGATATTAGTGAAACTGCTGTTAAACATGCTATTTTTCTATTAGAAGGTTTAGATTCATCTATGCGAGGTGCTATGTTGGTTGATGCAATTTCTGGTGAGCGCATAGATTCTGGTAACCGTGGTGTTCGCGTGAGTCATATGGACTCCTTTGACTCTGAAAAACTAGGGGAAAATGAACATATGAGAGAGGCCTTAGTATTGGCTTCTAAAGTGCAATCTGCAGAGGGGATTGTAGGTGAATTATGTTGGTCTGATGATCCTGATTACACAGTAGGCTATGTTGCTTGCAATGATATTTACCATCGAATTCCTAGCATGAAAGAATTTGGATCTAATCTAGGAGGGCGTGTATTTTTTGTTAAACCAAATACTGATGTGGACTGTGTAATCAAGTATTTGGAAAAAGCACCAGTACTTGTTCAGCGGTGATTGTATGTATAAATTCTTCCAAGAGCAATTAAATAATAAAATCAATAACCTAAATTTGCGTACATTAACGGAATATTGCCCTATAGACGCAGTACGTGTTAAAAGAAATGATAAAGAATATTTGATGATGGCGTCAAATAATTATTTAGGTCTTACTTTTGATGAACGTGTAATAGAGGGGGCCATTAAGGGAGCTCAACAATATGGTACTGGATCAGGTGGATCGCGTCTGGTATCCGGTACATTTCCCTTGTTTACAGATCTTGAAAGAGAACTAGCAAAATTTAAGAATACAGAAAAAGCTCTCGTCTTTAATACGGGTTACATGGCAAATGTAGGTACTATTTCTGCCATAGCAGATAAAAATATGACCATTTTTAGCGATGAATTAAACCATGCTAGTATTATTGATGGTTGTAGATTGAGTAAGGCTACTGTAAAAGCCTATAGTCACTGTGATGTAGAGGAGTTAAAGTTTTTACTTAAACAAGTAGATCGTAATGCACGTAAGCTCATTGTCACAGATGGGGTCTTTAGCATGGATGGCGATATAGCCCCATTAGATAAGCTTTACGAGGTTAGCCGTGAGTATAATGCTTTACTTATGGTAGACGATGCTCATGCGACGGGGACCATTGGTAGCGGTCATGGAACGGCTGCTTATTATGGTCTCGAGAAAGAAGTGGATATTCAGCTAGGTACATTGAGCAAATCGTTAGGTTCTGTTGGCGGCTATGTAGCTGCTAATAGCACCATCATTGATTATCTTGTGAATATGAGTCGTAGCTTTATATTCTCCACTGCATTATCTCCTGCTGACATAGGGGCAGCCCTGGCTGCGTTGCATATTCTTGAGTCTGATACATCTGTATTAGGACGTTTACAAGAGAACGTAAACTATATGGCTCTTCAATTGATTGCCATGGGAATTGAAGCGACCAATGAAACTCCAATTTTCCCAATATTAATCGGAAGTAATGAAGATACACTAGCAGTATCTGATTATCTATACAATGCTGGAATTATAGGTACAGCGATACGTCCGCCTACAGTTCCTGTTGGTGAAAGTAGAATTCGTTTAACCGTTACAGCTGCTCATAATAAAGAACAAATTGATTATGTGTGCCGGACATTGGATAAAGCTATCAAAGAATTGAATTAATTTTATGATTCTATATAATAGCTTCATTTGTAGTAGTGGATAAAGTAATCTAGAAGTTATAGATTTAACTGAATTATAAAGGCTCTATATAATTGACAGCTGTATTAAATGGGCTTATAATTATGAGACCGACGCACGGGGATGTAAAGGTTTCGACAGGGGTGCGTGTGGTATAGATAGCGAGTCGGCGTTCCATGAGGCCGTTAAACGGTGGGAAAACATTTAAACGCAGAAGAAAATTTTGCATTAGCTGCATAAGCTACGTCCCTCATACTTGTGCCTACCAAGTGTGAATGGACGTCAAACAGTAGGCTGGTCTAATTTAGTTGTTCATATGAATTAGGCGAGACAATATGAACTGGGGTTGTGTAGCTTGTCTGTGAGCGATAGCAACCCGAGATCTCAATCATAGACTGTGCTCGGAGAAGTCTATATGGCAACACTCTTGGACAGGGGTTCGACTCCCCTCATCTCCACCAAATAAGAAGCGTACATTTTAAGAAATAAGTTTGCGCTTACAGATAAATTTGTGATTATTCGGCTATAATAGATAAAGGAAAGCAGATTAAGTGGTTTTAAAACCGTCTAGGTAGATTCTTAGGCGGTTTTTTGTATATTAATAATAAAATTTTCAAATTAATTTAAATAAAGAGTCTTTGAGGTGATAAAGCATGGAAATTTTACTTATGTCATATTTAGCAGGAACAAAAAATATAACAAAAAAGTATCTTTCAAAAATGATTTCGAATAAAATAGTTTTTATTCCTACTGCTGGAAATGTTGAACCATATACTGGATATATTGATGAAGGTGTTGAGATGTTAAAGTCTTTAGGATATGAATTGGAAATTATTGATATTTCTAAATATGATGAAGATTATTTAAAGAATAAACTTTCAAAGACTGAATGTATCTGTATATCTGGTGGTAACACATTTTATCTATTACAAGAGCTGAAAAAGAAAAATCTTATAGGCCTACTTTATGAAAGAATCAAAGAAGGCTTATTATATATTGGTGAATCTGCTGGCGCAATTATTATGTCTGAAAATATTGAATATAATCAGATAATGGATGATAAAAGTATAGCATCTGAATTAGATGATTATATGGGTGTAAATGTATTTAATCATTATGTTGTGCCTCATTTAGGAGAGTATCCATTTGAAGAGACTGCTCAGAAAACATTAGATACTTATCAAAATAAGATACCATTAGTGCCGATAAACAATAATGAAGTAATCTTAGTTGAGGATCATGGTTATACGGTATTAACTGAAAAAAAGTAAACTAGTAATATATAGTTTTATAATTCTAAAACTATTTAAGTTCATATTGAATATAAAATGTCAATAGTTTTTAACATTTTTGTTGTATACAATATATGTGGGGTTAATCAGATTTTATCTATGTTCTATAAAGGTGGAGGAGTATCGAAAAAATTGACTTTGTCTATAGAATCCTGTAAAATATATATAAATATTTATGTAATTATGACACATAGATGATTAGTTTCGTGTAAAGGAGTACAGATAATGAAGTTCCGTTATTCCCGTATGTTAGCGGCTCTCGTTGTATCCGCTGTAATGGTTGCTGGTTGTGGCAGTAATCAACAGCAAGCAGGCGACGTGAGTGTCAATGCATACAAAATTACTGCAAGTGATGCACAGGTAAACCAAACCTATGCTGGTACAGTAGTTGCAGAAAACTCTGTAGCTGTACATGCTCGTGTAACCGGTTACGTAGTTGAAAAATATGTTAAAGGCGGGGAGCAAGTTGTTGCTGGCCAGCCATTATATCGTATCGATTCTCGTCAATACGAAGCTACTCTTGCTAATGCAGAAGCACAAGCTGCTCAAGCTAATGCAAACTATAAAAATGCTGAAGTAGACCTTAATCGTTATGAAACATTAGCTCAACAAGATGCTATTGCGCAACAACGTGTAGATACACAACGAAGTACTGTAGAACAAGCTAAGGCAGCTTATGAAGCATACGAAGCATCCGTAAAAATTGCTCAAGATAACTATGGCGATACAATGGTATATGCACCATATTCTGGTACATTACGTATGGATGATATCGATATGGGTACATTTGTACAAGCAGGTTCTACAACATTAGTAACCATTGATTCTATCGATCCAATCTTTGTTGAATTTAGTATGACAGAGCAAGAATATCTTGACTTCATGAAAAACCCAACTGGCGATGATTCCAATGGCCCAAATATTCAGTTAAAACTTGCTGATGGCGAAACGTATAATCAACCGGGTTCTATTGTTCAAGCAGCAAAAAGTCTTGATCAATCAACAGGTAAGCTTGTGTTGAAAGCATCTTTCCCAAATCCTGATCATTTGTTGTTGCCAAATATGTTTGCTACAGTGATTTCTCCTGGTCAAAAACTCAAAGATGCTATTCTTGTTCCTAGTCGTGCCATTCTTCAAATTATGGATAAAAACTTTATCTATGTTGTAAATGCTGATGGTGTAGTAGAACAAAAAAGTGTTGAAGTTGGCGGTACAAGTGGTAGCGATACAATTATTAAAGCCGGTTTAGCACCTGGAGACACAATCATCGTTGACGGCTTAACTAAGGTGAAAAATGGCGTAAAAGTAAATGGCAAACTACTAACTAAAGAACAGTTGAAAGCTACAAAATAAAAGGAGGATAGATCGTGTCGAAATTCTTTATTAATCGACCTATCTTTGCCATCGTAATAGCCATTGTTATCACGTTGGTAGGGCTTATCTCTATGATGAACCTTCCGGTAGCTCGATATCCACAAATTTCTCCACCTACAGTTCAAGTTAATACTGCTTATACTGGTGCAACTGCTCAAGTTGTTAATGATACAGTAGCCAGTATTATTGAAACGCAGATTGTAGGCGTACAAGATATGGACTATATGACATCTAATAGTTCCAGTAACGGTAGCTATTCGTTGACTGTTCAGTTCAATCAAGGTACAGATGCTGATATGGATGCGGTTAATACCCAAAACCGTGTTCAAGCAGCACTTGCACAATTGCCTTCAGAGGTACAAGCTGTAGGTGTTACAACTACTAAATCTTCTGGTGATATGGCACTTATATTTTCTTTGAGTTCACCAAATGGCACATATGATGCAACATTCTTAAAGAACTATGGTACCAATTATATGATGGATACAATCAAATCCATTAAGGGTGTTGGTTCTGTACAGGAGTTCGGATCTGATTATTCTATGCGCATTTGGTTGGATCCTGCGAAGATGCAAAAACTTGGTGTTACTATCTCTGAAGTTACGGCGGCTATAAAAGGTCAAAACTTACAAGCTGCAGCAGGTACAGTAGGGAAAAATCCTACAAATGGTGAACAAGCCTTTCAATATCCTATCAAAATTGATGGACGTCTCGTAACACCTGAACAATTTGGCAATATTGCTATTAAAAGTACTAATGGTAAGGTATTACATCTAAAAGATGTCTCCCGTATTCAAATTGGGGCTGAAGGGTATGACTTCATCGCAAAATCTGCTCATAAAGAGGTTGCCGGTTTTGCTATTTCCCTACAAAATGATGCTAATGCATTAGAAACAATTGCTAATGTTAAGAAGGTTCTAGATGAGCAATCTAAATCCTTCCCACCAGATATGCAATATAACGTAGTTGTAGATAATACTAAATTCGTAAGTGCATCTATCAATGAGGTAGAGCATACCTTTGTAGAAGCATTACTACTCGTTCTTTTTGTAGTATATGTATTCTTACAATCCTGGCGATCTACAATTATTCCTATGATTGCTGTGCCAGTATCTTTGCTTGGCACATTTGGTGCTTTTGTTTTATTAGATTTCTCTATTAACACTTTGACGCTTTTTGCCATGGTTTTGGCTATCGGCCTTGTTGTTGATGATGCTATCGTAGTGGTAGAGGCTGTTGAATATGAGTTAAAATATAATGGTTTACCTCCAAAAGAGGCGGCTATTAAAGCAATGGAAAATGTGCAAGGACCAGTAATTGGTATTGCCTTTGTATTGACTGCTGTATTTGTACCAGTCGCTTTCATGGGTGGTATGACAGGCATCCTTTACAAACAGTTCGCATTAACGATTGCTGTTTCCGTTGTAATTTCAGCTATTATTGCACTTGTGTTGACACCAGCATTATGTTCTACAATGTTGAAACCACATATATCTAAAAATCGTGAAGATTGGTTACATCGCCAATTAAATAAGTTTAATGCTGCTCTAGAACGATTCAGTAATTGGTATGGCATCCAATTAGCGCGTTTAAGCCATCGTTTGAGTTTAACTGTTATTACATTGCTAGTATTTGCAGGTGGTACAGCCTTAGTATTCCACTTCTTACCAACTTCTTTCGTACCAGCTGAAGATAGTGGTTACTACATGATTGCTATTAATGAGCCGCCAGGTGCTACATCCGAACGGACTATGGCTACACTTGAAAAAATTGCATCTTTCTTGGAAGAAAAAAATGATCCTGAAAAACCTAAGGATGAACAATTATTCCAAGAAGTATTTACTGTCGCTGGTTTTGACCTTTTAGGTGGTGGTCAAAAGTCTAGTGCTGGTGTAATTTTTGCTACTATGTCTGACTGGAAATATCGTACTACTGCTGCAACTTCTATTAATGCAATGGTTGGTCAAACCTTTGGTTTTGCCGCTCAAGGTGTACCAGAAGCAACTGTAATTGCTATGAATCCACCATCCATTCCTGGTTTGGGTACAACTGGTGGTTTTAGTATGTACATCATCAACAAAGCTGGCGATAGTCCACAAGTTATGGCTGATCGTACTAATGAATTTATTGCGGAAGCTCGTAAGAGCCCGGCAATTCGATCCATTTATACTACTTTTGATACATCTACGCCGACATTACAATTTGATGTAAATCGTGAAAAAGCGGCTCAAGATGGTGTAGCATTAGCTGATATCTTTACCACTTTGCAAGGGTTCTACGGTAGTATTCAAGTTAACGACTTTACTACTTATGGTAAAAACTATAAGGTTGTAGTCCAAGCGGAAGACGCATATCGTCAAAATGCGGAACAGCTTAATATGTTAGCGGTTAGAAATAGTAATGGCCAAATGGTACCTGTTTCTAACTATATTACAAAGGAACAAACAGGTACACCGTCTAGTATTACTCGTTTTGATAATGCGATGGCTGTACAAATCGGTGGTTCTCAAGCGAATGGTTACTCCTCTGGTGATGCGATTAATGCATTGAAAGAGGCGGCAGCTAAAACATTACCAGCCGGTTATACATATGACTGGGCAGGTCAATCTCGTGAAGAGTTGAAAGCTGGTTCTCAAACCATCATGATTCTTGGTTTAGGTCTAGTATTTGTATTCTTAATTTTGGCTGCCTTGTATGAATCTTGGAAGGTACCATTTGCCGTATTGTTCTCCGTACCATCTGGTATGATTGGTGCTTCTTTAGTTCCATTCTTGTTGAACTTTACAGGCAGATATTCCTTAGCTAATGATATTTACATGCAGATTGGTCTCTTAACCCTTGTTGGTTTGGCTGCAAAAAATGCGATTTTGATTATTGAGTACGCTAAGATCCGTGTTGACGAACGTGGTATGAACGTTGTTGATGCCGCTATCGAAGCTGCAAAAATTCGTTTACGTCCAATTTTGATGACATCCTTTGCGTTTATCCTTGGTGTATTGCCATTGGCAGTATCTACTGGTGCTGGTTCTGGTGCTCGTACATCCATGGGTATTACTGTAGTAGCAGGGATGACAACAGCAACATTGTTTGGTATCTTTATCATTCCAATGCTGTTCATCATCATTGAAACACTTGGACCTGGTTTGTTTACAAACCGCAAAAAAAATCACGACTAATCATTTACATTAGATAATTTTTTAGAATGATAAAAACACGTCACTACTTAGTAGTGGCGTGTTTTTTTATATAATTTATGATATAATAATAGAGTTAAAAATCGGATTGACGTAAGTCGATATTAAGTGTGAAATTTATATAAAAGAGGTATATTATGAGTGATGTAAAAACATATGTAGCAGGTCATAAAAGCCCTGATACAGATTCTATTTGTTCTGCTATTTCCTTTGCTAATTTCTTAACACAAATGGGTACACCAGCTACTCCAGTATGTGCAGGTGAAGCAAATAAGGAAACAACATACGTATTGAATCATTTTGGTTTTGAACACCCTCAAATCGTTAAGAATTGGGAAGAATTTGCTCCAGAAGGTGGTAACTTATATTTAACAGACCACAATGAATCTAAACAAATCATTGACGGTTACAAGTCTATGAATATGTGCGGCGTTGTGGATCATCACCGCATTGGTGATTTCGAAACTGATGGTCCTGTATTTATGCGTTTAGAACCAGTAGGTTGCTCTAATACAATCATTACTAAATTGTACATGGAAAACAATCAAGAAATTCCTAAAACTATTGCTGGTTTGATGTTGTCCGCTATCATTTCTGATACTGTTTTATTCCGCTCTCCAACATGCACAGAAACAGATAAAGAAATGGCACATAAATTGGCGGAAATCGCTGGTGTAGATATCGAGTCCTATGGCCTTGATATGTTAAAAGCTGGTGCAGATATTTCTGATTTGACTAACGACGACATCGTTCGTACAGATATGAAAGAATTCTCCGAAGCAGGTAAAACAATTTCTATCGGTCAAATTTCTGTTATGGATACAACAGATGTATTGGCTAAACAAGCTGAACTTGTAGCTGCATTAGAGGCTCTTCGCAGCGCTAATAACTATGATGCATCTTACATCATGGTTACAAATATTCTTGATGAAAGTACTACATTGTTATTCAGCGGTGATGTAGAAGCTGTAGTAACAAAAGCATTCGAAAAAGAAGTTAAAGATAATGGCGTATTCTTGCCAAATACTATGTCTCGTAAAAAACAAATCGTACCACCAATTCTTGGTGCTATGAAATAGTATAGTAGTATACAAAGGGAAAAGAACGTTGCTTGCAACGTTCTTCTTCTCTATTTATATGATTATGAAACTATAGTATATGTAAGGGCGATAGGGGTGTTCCGATGAATTCATTATTAACAGGTTTAAATAAAGAGCAACAACAAGCCGTTCAACATACGGAAGGCCCTTTATTGATTTTAGCCGGTGCTGGATCTGGTAAAACAAAGGTGTTAACCGTTCGCATTGCACATTTATTGGCTCAAGGTGTTAATCCTTATGAAATCTTAGCTATTACGTTTACCAATAAAGCGGCAAAAGAAATGAAAAGTCGTGTAGAAGGTTTAGTAGGTGATGTAGCTACTCGAATTTGGCTCAGCACATTTCATAGCTTCTGTGCGAAATTCTTGCGTTTTGAATTAGATAACTTCTTAGGTTATAACAGTAATTTTACAATCTACGATACATCTGACTCGCAAGCTGTTATTAAGGCTGCTTTAAAAGCATTAAACCTTGACGATAAATACTATCCTGTAGGTGCTATGATTGGTGCCATATCCGATGCAAAAAATAAATTGTTATTTGCCTCAGATTTTAGAAAGCAAGCGAGAGACTTTTACCAACAAAAGGTTGCTGATGTATATGAGTATTATGAACGGGAATTGCGTAAGAATAATGCTCTAGATTTTGATGATCTTTTATTGGTAGCTGTTAAATTATTGCAGTCCAATGAGGCTGTGTTAGATAAATATAGCAAGCGTTTTCGTTATGTTATGATCGACGAATATCAAGATACGAACCATGCTCAATATTTATTGGCTAAATTATTAGCCTCTCATTGGAAAAATATTGCCGTTGTAGGTGATGCTGATCAAAGTATTTACGCATGGCGTGGCGCAGATATTCAAAATATTTTGGACTTTGAAAAGGATTATCCGAACTGTACATCCATCAAGTTGGAACAAAACTATCGTTCTACAAAGATTATTCTTGATGCAGCGAATGCGGTAATTGAAAATAATGAAGGTCGTCCTAAGAAAAATTTATGGACCGATAAGACAGAAGGGGCTAAAATTCAGCATTTTACGGCTCAGTCTGAACATGAAGAAGCTGCTTTTATTGGCGATACAATTGCTAAAAAGCACGATATTCATGGTGTGCCTTATGGTGATATGGCTATTTTGTACCGTACAAATGCTCAATCTCGTGTACTTGAAGAAGCACTGATTAAACGGGCTCTGCCATATACGATGGTAGGGGGCACGAAGTTCTATGATCGTAAAGAAATTAAGGACGTTTTAGCTTACTTACGCGTGTTATATAATCCATTCGATGATTTGAGCTTATTACGTATCATCAATGTACCTAAGCGTAGTATTGGTGCTACTACAGTGGCAAAACTACAAGATTATGCTCGTGCAAATGGCACGTCCTTGTTTATGACATTAACACAGCTGCATCTAGTAGATACGATTAAAGGTAAGACAAAGGAAAAGTTAGAGGAATTTGGTATCCTTATCTTTACTCTCGTAGCTGAAATGGAAGATAAAACTGTACTTGATATCTTAGAATCTATTCTTGATAGAACCGGATACTTGGCACAATTAGAAGAGAGTACAGATCCACAAGATCAGGCTCGCGCTGAGAATATCGGTGAACTTTTATCTGTAGCTAAAGACTTCCAAGATACAAATCCAAATGGTACAGTGGAAGACTTCTTGGAACAAGTAGCACTCGTAAATGATGTTGATTCTTTCGAGCAAGAAGAGTCTAAAGTTACATTGATGACATTACATGCTGCGAAAGGTCTGGAGTTCCCAATCGTATTCTTAGGAGGCTTGGAGGAAGGCTTATTCCCACATAGCCGCACCTTGATGAACCCTGAGGAAATTGAAGAGGAACGCCGCCTTGCTTATGTAGGTATTACTCGTGCTGAAAAGGAATTATATATTTCTAATGCCACTACGCGTACCGTATTTGGACGCACTAGTAGCTATTTACCATCTCGTTTTATCGATGAAATTCCAGAAGAGTTAGTAGATGGTTTGCGTGCTAAGCGTAAAGTACCTGATGATATTAAGCGCCATGTACCGCAACATATGAGTGTTACCAGTCGCCCTGTAACAAAACCAATTGTTCGCAATGAAGTGATTGCTGATTGGAAAGTAGGTGATACAGCCATTCATAGTAAATGGGGCAATGGTAAGGTTATCAACGTTGCCGGTGAAGGGGCTGGTATGAAGCTAACTATTGAATTCCCCACACAAGGTGTACGTGTAGTAATGGCAAAATTTGCACCTGTTAAGAAGGGATAAAATTTGTGTATGGCAGTTAACCTCTTTACCTTACTTGTAAGGAACGTATAGAGTGTTACTGCACTGTAAAAGGGATGTAATATGAATCCGAAAGATAGAATTAAAGAGTTACAACAAGAGCTAACTCATGCGCAGTATTTATACTACGTAAAAGATGCTCCTACAATGAGTGACTTTGAATATGATAAAAAATATCGTGAGCTTGTTGATTTGGAAACAGCTCATCCTGAATATATTGTGCCATCATCGCCAACACAACGGGTAGGCATGAAGGTAGAAGGTTCCTTTGAAAAGGTCGTCCATGGCCGCCCTATGTTGAGCTTATCTAATGTATTTAGTGCTGATGAAGTACGTGCATTTGCTAGTCGTGTAGAGAAGGAATTAGGTCATAAGCCTTCTGCTTATGTGGTAGAACTTAAAATCGATGGTTTAGCTGTTAATTTGCACTATGAGAACGGCATGTTTGTACGTGCCGTAACACGTGGTGATGGTCGCGTTGGTGAAGACGTAACTGCTAATGTGCGTACTATTAAATCCATTCCTTTATATCTAGAGGATGCGCCAGAATTTATCGAGGTTCGCGGTGAAGCATATATGCCTCATAGTGAATTTAAACGTATAAATGAAGAACGTGATGAAGAGGGCTTACCTACCTTCGTAAATCCTCGTAATGCAGCAGCTGGTTCTTTGCGTCAACAAGATCCTGCCATTACGGCTAGTCGTAATTTAGCATTCTTTGCCTATGCAATCGGTTCTGAAGTGGGAGCTAATATTCATAGCCAAGAGGAATTGCTCCAAAGTCTAGAAACGTTCAAGTTTTCTGTAAATCCTCATTACCGCGTATGCAAAACAATTGACGAAGTCATAGAGGCTATTAATTATTGGGGTGAAAAGCGCCATGAGTTGCCATACGATACAGACGGTATGGTAATTAAGGTTAATAGTTTCGATGACCAAGAGGTACTTGGCAGTACTGCGAAGGATCCTAAGTGGGCTACAGCTTACAAATATCCACCAGAAGAGGTAGAAACCGTTCTTAAGGATATTACTATCAATGTAGGACGTACAGGTGTTCTTACTCCAACTGGTGAATTGGAATCTGTATTCGTATCCGGTACAAGTGTAAGTCGTGTTACATTACATAATCAAGACTTCATCAATGAAAAAGATATTCGCATTGGTGACCATGTCATCATTCACAAGGCAGCCGAGATCATTCCAGAGGTTATTCGCGTAGTTCCTGAAAAACGAACTGGTTCTGAAGTGCCTTTTACAATTCCTAATACATGTCCTGTATGCGAATTTCCTGCAGTCCGACGTGAAGGTGAAGCCGCTGTTCGTTGTACCAATAAACATTGTCCTGCCATTGAAAAGGAACAAATTATCCATTTTGCATCTCGCGATGCTATGAATATTGATGGTCTCGGGCCTAGTATTGTAGAAAACCTAATCAATAACAAATTAATCACCAATGTTGTTGATTTATATCATTTAACGGTCGAACAACTAGTTACCATGGACCGAATGGGTAAGAAGTCTGCTGAGAATTTGGTAAAAGCTATCGCAGATTCTAAATCTCGCGGATTAGATCGTGTACTATATGGTCTTGGTATTCGACTAATTGGATCTAAGGCAGCCGGAACAATTGCAAGTGTTGTAAAATCTATGGAACGATTCATGACTATTACTAAGGAAGAACTCGTTGCAGTAGAAGAGATTGGTCCTACAATGGCAGATAGTATTGTTGAATACCGTCAAGATCCTGCTCATGTAGAAATCATTGAAGGCTTAACAGAAGCTGGACTTAAGATGACTGTAGATGTTGTTGAAGCAGCAGGCAACCAAATGGAAGGCGAAATCGTCGTTCTCACAGGTAAACTTGAAATTATGGGTCGCAGTGAAGCTGGTAAGATTCTTGAAGCTCATGGGGCTAAGGTTACAGGTTCTGTTTCTAAGAAAACAACCCTTGTTATTGCTGGCGAAGACAGTGGTAGTAAACTTACTAAAGCAAATGAATTGGGTATTCGTGTTATGAATGAAGAAGAGTTTGTAGAACTCCTACGCGAACTGGGAGAAATCCAATAATCATACATTCTACAATATTTTGAAAATATATATTATTTGCTTTATAATAAATAATTATGAAAGGATGTGTCTCGATGAAAATCAGCCAAGAGGAAATTAAAAAAATCGCCTTACTTTCACGCTTGGAAGTTAAGGAAGAACATATGGCACATGTAGAAAAAGAGTTGTCCGACATCTTGACTTATGTTGCTGAACTAGATGCATTAGAACTTGATGGTGTGGAGCCTATGGCTCATGCAGTACCATTGCACAATGTATTTAGAGAGGATGAAACAAAACCATCCCTTGATCATGATTTAGCTTTATCCAATGCTCCAGAAGCAGAGGATGGGTACTTTAAAGTACCTCGCGTTGTACAAGAATAGGAGGTTTCGCTGTGGCAACAATTCATGAATTACACAAGAAACTAGTGAATAAAGAAATCAGCGCTGTTGAATTGACGAATGCTGTTATTGCACATAAAGCGAAAGTGGAACCGACTGTACATGCGTACTTATCCGATTCTCATGATCGTGCTTTGGCTACAGCTAAGCTTGTAGATGAAGCAATTGCTAAAGGTGATGCTATTTCCCCATTGGCAGGTATTCCTGGTGCAATTAAAGATAATATTTGTATTAAAGATGAACCTGCAACATGTGCATCTAAAATGTTGGAAAACTTTGTGCCTCCATACAATGCGTCAGTTATTGAACGTTTACAAAACAATCATTATATTAGCCTTGGTAAACTTAATATGGATGAATTTGCTATGGGTGGCTCTACAGAGAACTCTGCATTAGCTAAAACATCTAATCCTTGGAATGCTGATTGCGTACCAGGTGGTTCTTCTGGCGGTAGTGCAGCAGCTGTATCCAGCGGGTCTGCTATTTGGGCTCTTGGCTCCGATACTGGTGGGTCTATTCGTCAACCAGCGTCCTTCTGTGGCGTTGTAGGCTTAAAACCAACATACGGTAATGTATCTCGTTATGGTTTAATCGCCTTCGCATCCTCTTTGGACCAAATTGGACCTATTACTCGTGATGTAACAGATGCTGCTTTAGTATTAAATGCCATCTCTGGTCACGATGCTAAAGATTCAACGTCCATTCCAGGCACTCGTGTAGACTACACTACAGCACTTGTAAATGATGTAAAAAATCTAAAAATTGGTGTACCAAAAGAATTCTTTGGTGAAGGTCTCAATAGCGAAGTTCGTAAAGCTATTGAAGAAGCTATCGAAACATACAAAAAATTAGGTGCTGAAATCGTTGAGGTTTCCTTGCCTAATTCTAAATATGCATTGTCTGCTTACTATATCATTGCATTGGCAGAAGCTAGCTCCAATTTGGCTCGTTATGACGGTGTAAGTTATGGTATGCGGGTACCTGCAGATAACTTAGTAGATATGTCTACTAAAACTCGCACAGAAGGCTTTGGTCCTGAAGTGCAACGCCGTATCTTGTTAGGTACCTATGTATTGAGTGCTGGTTACTATGATGCTTATTATTTGAAAGCCTTGAAAGTTCGTCGCCTTATTAAAAACGAATTTGACGAAGCATTCTCCAAGGTGGATTTGATTTTGACACCAACTGCACCTAATACATCCTACAAATTTGGTGAAAAAGCTAATGATCCATTAGCAATGTACTTAGAAGATATCTGTACAGTACCAGCAAATCTTGCAGGTATTCCAGGTATTAGCATCCCAGCAGGTATGAGTAGCAATAATTTGCCAATTGGATTACAATTACTTGGCCCTGCTATGGGTGAAGAAACATTATTACGTGCTGCTTTCACATTTGAACAAGCACGTCCGGACTGTCAATTAGTAGCACCAACTGGGGAGGTTTCTCTATGAGTAGTAAATACGAAACAGTCGTTGGTTTAGAGGTTCATACAGAGCTTAAGACTAAGTCTAAAATCTTCTGTGGTTGTACCACTGAATTCGGCGGCGATCAAAATACACACGTATGCCCAGTATGCCTTGGCTTGCCTGGTGCTATGCCTGTGTTAAATAAACAAGTAGTAGAATTTGCCATCAAAGTTGGTTTAGCATTGAATTGTGAAATTCTAAACTTTAATAAATTTGACCGCAAAAACTACTACTATCCTGATTTGCCTAAAAACTATCAAACATCTCAATATGATTTGCCAATTTGCTTAAATGGTCATTTAGATATTGAGGTTAATGGTGAAACTAAACGCATCGGTATTACCCGTATTCATATGGAAGAGGATGCAGGTAAACTCGTCCATAGTGGCAACACTATTTCCGACTCTAAATCTTCTAATGTTGACTACAATCGTACGGGTGTACCTCTTCTTGAAATCGTATCTGAACCAGATATTCGTTCCGGTGCAGAAGCGAGAGCATACGTTGAAAAATTACGTTCTATTTTGCAATATTTAGAAGTATCTGACGGTCGTATGGAAGAGGGTTCTTTGCGTGGTGACTGTAACGTATCCGTACGTTTACGTGGCACTACAGAATTTGGTACACGTACAGAAACTAAAAATGTTAATTCTTTAACTGCAATCCAAAAAGTTGTTGAATATGAAGCATTGCGCCAAGCTAAGTTAATCGAAGCTGGCGGTACTGTAGATCAAGAAACACGTACTTGGGATGATGCACAAGGTATCACTCTTGGTATGCGTAAAAAAGACGAAGAAAACGATTACCGTTACTTCCCAGAACCAGATTTGGTACCAATCGTAATTACAGATGAAAAAATCGAAGAAGTACGTCGTGCACTGCCAGAATTACAAGATGCTAAGATTGAACGTTTTGTATCTGAATATGGCTTGTCTCGTGAAGATGCAACTATTCTTACTGTATCCCGTAAAACAGCGGACTTCTTAGATGCTACTGTAAAAGCAGGTGCAGATCCTAAGACTGTTGCTAACTGGATGCTTGGTGACTTGTCCAAGATGATTAATGAAAGCGGTTTAACATTTGCTGAATCCAAGGTAAGTCCTGAAAACTTGGCTGGTATGATTGCCCTAATCGACAAAGGTACAATTTCGGGTAAAATTGCGAAAAAAGTTATCGTATCCATGTGGGAATCCGGCAAGGATGCTGATACTATTGTAAAAGAGGAAGGTCTAGTTCAAATCACAGATACTGGTGCTATTGAAGAAATTGTTAAGCAAGTTATTGCTAATAATCCACAACCAGTAGCAGACTTCAAGAGTGGTAATGGTAAGGCTATAGGCTTCTTAGTTGGTCAAGTTATGAAGGAATCCAAAGGCCGAGCTAATCCTGGAATGGTAAATGAATTACTTAAAAAATTCTTAAATGACTGATATGAGTGTTAATATATATTAGCATTAATCAATATTAAAAAATACAATCCCTTCAGATATATGAGTTTATATCTGAAGGGATTTCTATTTGCCATTATGATGGTAAAATATGGTATAATAAATTGTATAAAATTTATTATTATTTGTTCATATAAAGGAAATACATATGAATGATCAACACAATATAAACAATAATCAATATACATATAGAAATGGTCAATCAGATGATACTTATAGTCGCAGTACTTATTCTGGTGAACCTAATACACGCGTATTATCCGATGATGAGAGACGAGAATTTGATGGTGTAACTATTGAAGAGGTAGGCGATTCCGTCCATGTAGATTCAACGCCAACCAATATCAATGACGAGCAACAATATTACGATGAAAACAATCAATATGAACCGAAAGTTAAGGTGTATAGCTTTACTAGTACAAGCTGGCTTAGTCGAATTGTCTTGTTTATTGTTTTAGCGATTATTTTGGCAGCTGTCGTATTCTTTGGTAGTGTCATTCTTACGGTAGTAACTGTTGTTATTTTAGTGGGTGCTATTATTTCTATTATCTTTAGTCTCTTTTAATGGTATAATACATATATTATGACTAGACGGTGGCTGAGCCATTCGATGATTTAAAGGGGACCTATGAACGTAGTTTTATCCACATTAAATTCAAAATTTATACATTCTTCTCTGGCTTTGCGTTATCTCAAAGCTTATGGGCAGGCTCACGGACAGGCATACGATATAGTAGAATATACTATTAATATGCCTGTTTTACATATTCTTAGTGATATTACAGAGCGCAATATTGATGTATTGGGCTTTGCTTGCTATATCTGGAATATCGAGATGACTTTACATGTAGTAGACATGGTGAAAGCTGTGCGACCAGATATTAAAATTATTTTAGGTGGGCCGGAGGTGTCTTTCACAGCCGATGAAATCTTAAATCGTTGTGCTGCGGTGGACTATGTCGTACAAGGTGAGGGGGAAGAAGCTTTTTATCAACTTATTAGTGCACTAATCGCTGGCAAGGATGGCTTAGAAGAGCAGATTCCTGGCGTACGTGGTCGCCACATTTCTGGCCGACTCCTGGGCTCTACTGATACGGTGGAGGTAAAAGATCTTAGTACCATACCATTCCCTTACGTAGAAGAGGATATGATAGATTTAGAACATAAAATCATCTACTATGAATCCTCTCGAGGGTGCCCATTCTCTTGTCAGTACTGTTTATCTGGCAATAAAAATACAGTTCGCTTTTTCCCGCAGGAAAGAACTTTTAAAGAACTACAGTGGTTTATCGATCATAAGGTAAAACAAGTTAAATTTGTTGATAGAACTTTTAACTGTGCGCCACATCATCATCGACCTATGATGGAATTCATGCGTGATGCTGATACGGAGACGAATTTCCATCTAGAAATGGAACCAGAGCTAATGACGAAATGGGAGACAAATATTCTCTGTGAAACACCACCAGGCCGTATTCAAATTGAGGTAGGGGTTCAAAGTACACATAAGAAAACCTTGGATGCTATTAATCGATATAATGATTGGCCGTATATTCAAAAGGCTATTCGTCCTATTATTGAAGCAGGCCGAACTCATGTGCACATGGATTTAATTGTAGGCCTGCCTTACGAGAATAAACAACGATTTGGATTATCCTTTAATGATCTTTTTAGTTTACAGCCACATGCGTTACAAATTGGTTTTTTAAAACTGTTAAAGGGTTCTGGTGTACGCCGTATGGAAGAGTATCAATACATTAGTGATCCCTTAGCGCCATATGAGGTATTAAGTACTCACGTGCTTCCTTATAGAGATATACGCTTCTTAAAACACTTTGAAGATGTCTTTGAACGCTTTTATAATAGTGAACGATTTAGAACTGTGTTTGGCTATATTGGTAGTAAGCTTATAAAAGAACATACTGATACATCTATAACTGGGGAAAATACAGAAACTAATCATGTACCACCTATGAAAAAGTACGATCCATCTAAAGTGGAGATAAAAAAAGATGCCTTTTCCTATTTCTGTGATATGACACAGGCTTGGCTCGATGCGGGTAATCATAAGATTAATTTAAAAGATATTGACCAAATTGAGTTCTTGTATAATTTCTTCTTAGCTAAAGGCGATACAGTGGCTGCCGAATTATTACAATATGATACACTCGTTAGCTATCGCGGTAAGGTTCGCAGTGAAGCTGTTGGTTTACCGAAGCAGACAAAGGAACTTTTACAAGAAGGGGAAGCATTCTGGCGCAATGAAGAAATTGCATCTCAATATATTCCAAACTATACATTTAAAGAGTGGCGCAAAATTCGCCAACAATATGTAGAAATGCCTATGTCTAAGGACACGGCTAAAGTGTTAGGTATAGAGAATGTACCAAATGTACCTTTTACAGTTGTAATCGACGTAAATAAAGAGGTAAAACCTTTTATACGTCCTGAAATAGAGGCTTGTTAGTAATATAAAAATAGTTTATCTAATTTTATATAATCAAAAGATTAGAGAATTTATGATAGTTGAAATATTACATAATAAGCGATGATTGGTTAGTTTAATAGGAGTGTTATGACCGATACAACGAGACCAAAACGATACCGCATGGTATCTAAATATTATAAAGAAACATATGGGGAAAAGGTTTATAAATTACCTGTAGCACTACCCTTGACCTGTCCTAACCGTGATGGTTCGGCAGGCGTAGGGGGATGTACATTCTGCGGTGAAATTGGTGCAGGCTATGAAAATCGTCCAGCGTGGATGACGGTACGCATGCAATTAGAGGAAAATATTGCTCACATAGGCCCTAAATATAAAGCAAAGAAGTTCATCCCTTATTACCAAAACTTTAGTAATACCTACTTGAATCTTGATGATTTTAAAAGCTATATTGAACAAGGTTGTATCGATGAAGCCGTGGGCATTGCTATTGCAACAAGACCCGATTGTATTGCTGATGAATATCTTGAAATATTAGCTGATATTGGGGATCGCTTTCATAAGGATATCTATATTGAGCTAGGTCTTCAAACGGTTAACTATGATACATTAGAGAAAATTAATCGTGGTCATGATTTAGCCCAGTTTATTGATGCCGTATTACGGATTAAGCGATATGGATTTAACATAACTACTCATATGATAGTTAATTTACCATGGGATACCATGAAGGATACTATTGAAGGGGCTCGCATTTTGTCAGCCCTTGGTGTAGATCAAGTTAAATTACATGCGTTATATATTGTTAAAAATACATTGATGGCCAAGTGGTATCAAGAGGGGCAGTTTACCCTAATTAGTGCGGAAGAATATGCTGATCGGGTTGTTAATTTTGTACGTCATTTACACCCTGACATTGTTTTACAGCGTCTTGTAGGTAGAGCGCCTGAAGATAATACGCTTTTTACAAACTGGTCCATGGGTTGGTGGCGCGTACAAGATTTAATTGATGATAAAATAGACGAACTAGATGCTCATCAAGGTGATCTCTGTGATTACCTAAATGGTAAAGCAGTTCGTAAATTTATAGATTAGGAGGTTGTATGAGCGAACAAGTATTTACATTTCCTACATATGACCTAGCACAATCCATACTAGGTCAACATAATCGATATCTGCATATGATGCTTGAGGTCATTTCTGCAGATGTAGTGGCACGTGGTGATACGGTAGTTATTAAGGGTGATGAGGACCAAGTAGAAGCTCTCTATCGTACCCTTGAAGAATTAGTATTCCTTTACCGTGAAGGTAGTACCATAACTGAGTCTCAAGTGCGTATTGCGGCTAAACTCGTGGCTAATGGTAAAGCTGATGCCGTACATACTATGTTTGAGGATACTTTATCCGTTAATATGCGCGGTAAAAATATTACGCCTAAAACGGAAGGTCAAAAATACTATGTAGATAGTATTCGAAAAAATACCATTACTTTTGGTATTGGTCCTGCTGGTACAGGTAAAACATTCCTAGCAGTAGCTTTAGCTGCATTCTATTTAAAAAACCGAAATGTAGATAAAATTATTTTGACACGCCCTGCTGTAGAGGCAGGTGAACGGTTAGGCTTCCTACCTGGTGAATTACAAGACAAGGTTGATCCTTATTTAAGACCTCTTTATGATGCATTACATGAAATGTTTGGTATCGAGCAAGTACAACGCTTTATGGAACGTGGTACTATCGAGGTAGCACCACTAGCGTATATGCGTGGCCGCACATTGGAAAATGCCTTCGTCATTCTCGATGAGGCTCAAAATACGACGGCAGAGCAGATGAAAATGTTCCTAACTCGTCTAGGTAACAACTCTAAAATGGTAGTCAACGGTGATAAGACACAAATTGACTTACCTCCACGTGTTGTGTCTGGCCTCGGCGAGGCTGAAAAGGTATTGCGTCATGTGCATGGTATTAATATGGTTTACTTTAGCGATCAAGACGTTGTTCGTCACGATTTAGTAGGTCGCATTGTAAAAGCTTACGATGCATATCACGAACGTAAGTTAGCTGGTGAGACTACAGAATCTAACGCAGTATCCAAAGAGAATGTAGCGAAAGGATAAGCATGTATATACACATTAGCTATGATGAAGGAATTCAAGAGGATTCCAATATTGAGGCTGTTATACGCAAGGTCTGCGATGAAGTGAGTCGCGTATATGGCCTCGATGAAGATGAAATGAGTATTTTACTCTGCAATAATGCTAAAATTCATGAGCTTAATAAGGAATATCGAGGCATCGATAGACCAACGGATGTATTGTCCTTTGCCCTCAATGAAGGGGATGATTACGAAGGTAGTGAAGAGGAACATCACTTACTTGGTGATATGATTATTTCCTTAGAGCGTACTCGTGAACAAGCTATTGAATATGGACATAGTTTTGAACGGGAATTAGCATATTTAACGACTCACAGTTGCTTACATATTTTAGGTTATGACCATATGAACGACGAAGATAAAAAAGAGATGCGCACAGAGGAAGAATTTATCCTAGGTAATTTGGGTTATGTGCGGGAGGATGCACCATATAATGAATAAGAACGAACATTTTAAATCAGGCTTTGTTGCCGTTGTAGGCCGCCCTAATGTGGGTAAATCTACCTTAATCAACGCTCTTATTGGCGATAAGATTGCTATCGTATCCGATAAGGCTCAAACAACGCGTAACCGTATCATTTGTGTATATACGGATGAATCCAAACAAATCGTATTTATGGATACACCTGGTGTGCATAAACCTAAGCACAAGTTAGGCGAATTCATGGTAGATGCTGCTATTGAGTCCTTAAAAGAAACGGAAGCCGTTTTATTTGTCGTAGCAGGCAATGAAAAACGTGGTCCTGGGGATAATTTTATTATTGAACAATTGAAACGTGTAAAGGTTCCTGTATTTTTGGTAGTCAACAAAATTGATACACTCAAAAAAGAAGAACTTTTAGAAGCAATCGTTTCTTATCAAGATGCATATCCTTTTGCAGGTGTAATTCCTATTTCTGCAAAAGATAAAGAAAACTTATCTGAAATTCTTAAGGTTCTAGAAGAAACATTGCCGGAAGGTCCGCAATATTTCCCAGAAGATATGATTACGGATCAACCGGAACGCCTTATTATTTCCGATATCGTTCGTGAAAAAATCTTGTTAGCTACACGAGATGAGATTCCTCATGCTATCGCTGTAGACGTAGATGAAATGAAAACACGTGATGATGGTACTACCTATATCCGCGCTACAATCTACTGTGAAAGAGACTCGCAAAAGGGTATTATCATCGGTAAAAAAGGTGCTTTGTTAAAACAACTTGGCGCTGAAGCGCGCGCAGACATTCAAAAGCTATTAGCTACAAAGGTGTACTTGGACCTTTGGGTTAAAGTAAAAAAAGATTGGCGAAATAAATCTGGTATGTTATCTGAACTTGGTTATAGAAAATAATTTGATATAATAAAAAGAAATAAGTGTTTCCATATTCATATGAAAGGAATAAAGATGGATAGTGTAGATGGCCTGTTACCCATAGGGTTTGGTCTGTTATGTATTTTTTTAATTAACTTTTTTGTGGTTGCAAAGTTCTCTTTTGCACGCCTTCGTAAAGAACATGTAGAGGATATGGACATCCTCTTGGAGAAGGATAGAGAATTTTTATTAAAGCTTTATCAAAATCCTGAGTATTTTTTAAATACTACACAGTTTTTGATTCTATTCTTTATTTTGGCCCTTGCAGGCACAGGTACTTTTGTATTCGATAATATTGTTGATCGTATAGTGGCGGTTCTTAACATTCATAGTACTTGGATGCATTTAGTGTTAGATATTATTCTATTACTATTAATTAGCTTAATTGTCCTAATTTTCGGTGAAATTGTACCTAAAGCATTGGGCTTATCCTTCCCTACAAAATATGTAAATACCTATAGCCGTATCGTAGTGGCTGCAGGTAAATTGGTGTATCCATTTATTTGGATTGCTAGTAAAATCTCCAATGTTATTTTAGGCTTTTACAAAACAAAATATTTAACAGAGCTTGACCTTGTGTACTCAGAGGAAGAAATTCGCATGATGATTTCTCGAAGCCACGAGGAAGGGCAATTGGACCAAGTAGAGTCTGAGTTAATCGATAATGTCTTTAACTTTGTAGATCGCATGGCAAAAGAGGTTATGGTGCCTCGTCAAGACGTAGACTGCGTATTCGTAGAAGATGGTTACGATGAAGCTATGAAGGTTATCCGCTCTAAAGTACATACACGTTATCCACTCTGTGTAGAGGATAAGGATCACATTATTGGCCTCGTTCATATTAAAGATTTAATGGAACGCCCTAATCAAGCCCGTAAGGATTTGCGCAATATTAAACGAGATATTCTTACTGTTCCAGAGGTAATGAAATTATCTACCTTGTTGCAATATATGAGAACGCGCCGTATTTATCTAGCTGTAGTAGTAGATGAATATGGTGGCATGGTAGGTCTTGTAGGCTTAGAAGATATTATAGAAGAGTTGGTTGGAGATATCCAAGACGAGCATGAGCCGCATTTACCAGCTACGATGTCCTATGCAGATGGTTCCTTCGAGTTTGATGGCAAGGTCCTTGTAGACGAAGTAGAAGAGATTATGAATATTGAAATTGATAATTCTGATTCTGATACAATTGGTGGCTATGTCTTTGGTTTATTAGAACGTACACCAATCGTAGGTGATACGGTGGATGCTCATGGTTATACCTTTGAAGTTACGCAAATGCAAGGATATCGTATCTCTCGCATTAAAGTAACACCTATACCAGTAGAGGAACCAACGGAAGAAGAAAATGAAGAAGCTTAATGGTGGTTTTAATACGCCAGCCATCGTTATTAGTCGAAAAAAGTATAAGTTGTATTCCGTATTTACATTTATTACGCCTAGCTTGGGACTTATTAAAGCATCGATTCCACATAAGCGTATGATGACCATGCGTAACAGTTCCTATTTACGTCCATTCAGTGCTATGTATATTACAGTCGTGCCTGATGGGGAGTATGTAAATGTGACGCAAATTGATGGATCCTATGTGGTGGAATCCTTAGATGTAAACCTCGATAATATTGCTTATGCAGCGGTAGCGAGTGAGCTCATTCAAGAGTTATTTGCCATGTATGACGTAGACCGTAAGGTCTTTGATACGGTAGTAAATTACTCAAAGCAAATTCGTCGTCGCAATGTACAATTGGGAACGATTATGCTTGGATGGCAATTATTATCCCTCGCAGGAATTGTGCCAAGTGCTAATGCTTTTACACAGCAAGATGGAATCGATCCATTTTGGTTGCAGGTACGAGAAACGACGAATCTTAGTATTTCTCGTTCTGTGAAAGCCGCATTACCTCAGATTCTCGCTTACCAGTGGGGTGAAGATACGCCTTTAGAACTTCCGAAAACAATATGGAAGGAATTTGAGAAGCTTTTATTCTCTTATTGTGAGCAAGAAATAGGTAAGCCATTACAAAGCGTTAAGTTTTTAAACTCTATAATTTAATGTGAAAAGCATCAATCATAGTATTGGTGCTTTTTCTATATTTATGGTTACATATGAAAAAATATAATACTAATAGACATATGTACATCTGTAGTTGACACTTTTAATAACAATTATTTATAATATAACAATGTTATATTATATGTTTTTATAGGAGGTCATTATGCAGCTTTTGGGAAATCTCAAAATACATTTTCTAGCGCTCGTACTAACTGTAGTCGCTGAATTTATAGGCATAAAAAAACTAGGTCCTGTTGTATTGTTGCCATTATTGTACACATTGATTCTAGGTTTATTAATTTCTATTCCTAAGTTTAAAATTCTTACGATTAAACAGATGGAAAAATCTGCCGATTATATCGGTATTGCCGTTATGATCTTAATGGTAAAAGTAGGACTTGGTATTGGTCCAAATCTTGGTATTCTTACAAGTGCTGGCTGGGCATTGTTATTACAAGAGTTTGGTCATTTCTTTGGTACGATTGTATTCGGTTTACCTATAGCTTTGTTAGTAGGTATGCGTCGAGAAGCAGTAGGTGCTTGTTACTCTGTAGACCGTGAGCCGAACGTAGCAATTATTATCGACAAATTTGGCTTTAGCTCTCCTGAGGGTCGTGGCGTTATGGGCATGTACATCTGTGGCGTTCTTATCGGTGCTATGTGGTCCTCCGTATTGGCTGGCATGTTGGCACAATCTGGTTGGTTTCATCCATTGGCATTAGCTATGGGCGCTGGCGTAGGTAGTGCTAGTATGATGGCGGCAGCTACAGCTCCAATCATTGCAGTATATCCAGATTATGAACAACAAATTATGGCTCTTGCTGGGGCTGCAAACTTGTTGACTACCGTTCTAGGCGTATACTTTGGCCTATTTGTTTCGTTACCAGTTATGGAGAAAACATACAACTTCTTTACAGGCCGTACCCGTGAACAAGACTTAGCAGAGGAGGCAGCAAATCATGAGTAAAAGTGAAAAATTAACACAATTTGTCATCGTTATTTGTATCGCTGCTATCATCACTGCAGTAGGTAACGTAATGGATGGTAAACATCTATTTAGCGATAGTTTAGTTGGCGTAGCTATCTTGGCAGTTCTTGCTACAATTGGTGCTTTAATCTCTAACTTGCCATATACTAATAAATTACCTATGGTATTCTGGGTATCTTTAGTTGGTGTTATTGCATCATTACCAGGTATGCCTGGCCAAGAATGGATTATAGCTAAAACTAGCCAAGTTACATTCCTTGCTACAACAACACCAGTACTTGCGTATGCAGGTTTATCCTTGGGTAAAGACCTAGGCGCTTTCCGTCGATTGTCTTGGCGCATTATTCCTGTTGCATTAGCTGTAACAGCAGGTACTTTCATCTGTGCAACAGCATTAGCCCAATTAGTACTTCATTTAGAAGGTTTAATTTAATACTAAATCATAATGTTAGATGTCTAAACTATGTTAAGATATACATATAGATTTATATTTTAGAAGATATCTATATATCATGATCGACCGTATTTTATACGGTCGATTTTATAAAGGAGATATTATGAGCCGTATGACAAAGGAAGAAGTAAAACAACGCGTATGTGAAGCTATTGTTAATGCACAACCATGTTTACGAGAATTGGCTGAATCTATTATGGCTGAACCTGAGTTGGGTTTTAAAGAGGTAAAAACCTCTAAAAAGGTTCAAGATATGTTTGATGAACTTGGCATTTCTTATACTACTGGTCATGCACTGACAGGTGTAAAAGGTAGAATGAAAGGCCGTGATAGCAAATATACGGTTGCAATGGTGGGGGAATTAGATGCCATTCTCTGTCCTCGCCATCCTCGTGCCGATGATTTAACAGGCGCCGCTCATTGCTGTGGTCATAATGTACAAATTACAAATATGTTTGCTGTCGCTATGGGCCTACAAGCTGTGATGGATCAACTCGCTGGGGATGTCGTATTATTTGCTGTCCCAGCAGAGGAAATGATTGAAATTGATTACCGCAATAAATTGCGTGAGCAAGGTAAGCTTAAGTATATGGGTGGTAAGCAACAGCTCATCTATGAAGGAGCTTTCGACGATATTGATATGGCTATGCAAATGCATGTGGAGACAGCCAAAACACCAGCTGGTGAAATGGGGCTTGGTAGTACCTCTAATGGTTTTGTATCTAAACTGATTGAATATCACGGTAAGGTAGCTCATGCGGCTCAAGCACCCCATGAAGGCATCAATGCTCTTAATGCTGCTTTGATGGGGGTTATGGGGGTTAACTCCATTCGTGAAACTTTCAAAGAAAGCGATTATTTCAGATTCCACCCAATCATTAATCAAGGTGGCACATTGGTAAATTGTGTGCCTGATTATGTCCAAGTTGAAAGTTACGTACGTGCCTCTAATATTGAAGCTATTGTAGATGGTAACCATCGTGTGAACAGAGCATTAAAAGCCGGTGGCGATGCAGTAGGGGCCACATGTGTTATCAAGGACTTACCTGGTTATTTGCCGATGCGTAATGATGAACGTATGAATGCTCTATTGCGAGAAAATTCAAATCCTATCTTTGGTGAAGCCAATGTTTACCAAGGCCCACATATTACAGCTAGTACAGACATGGGGGACGTATCTCACTTGATGCCGGTCATCCATCCATGGGTTGGTTGTATAAGTGGTGTACTACACAGTGCGGAATATGAAATCTCTGTACCTGATGTAGCATACATCAAAACAGCACAAGCATTGGCTATGACAATCGTAGACTTACTGTACGATGATGCTGTAGGTGCTAAAGACGTATTAGATAACTTTACACCAGCATTAAACAAACAAAGCTATATTGAACTCTTAGATCGTATTGCTAAGGGTGAATAAAATAAACCACCTATCAAAGATGAATTGATTATCTTTGGTAGGTGGTTTTACAGTTTAAACTCTCTATTGACTATCAAAATAAAAACATAATAAAATATAAAGCAGGTTTACATTTTATTACAAAAGGAGAAATATGAAAAAGAGAGAATTATTATTCTGTCTAAGTTTAGTGTGTATGGTACCAATACATATTTTGGGTGCTAAACCTATTGATACTCAAGAACAACTAGATAGAGCGAGAGAACAACAACTAGCGAGAGAGGCGCGGCTTGGAGAGGGACGAATTACAGTACAAACAGGTGGAATAGATTTTTCATCTGGTTCTTTAACATCACAAGATGGTTATACAGTACCGGCACAACAGCCAGCACATGTAGAGCCATCTTTTTTGGTATCTCATATCCGTGTTGTTTAAGAACCTATTAGTCAGTCTGCAGAATTAACATATAGTAATATGATAAATACTACTATGGATCAGACAACATTTGTGGATAATAGTTCTGCAGCAAGTGTACGATTAATTAAAGGTCCATTATATTATGAAGCACAAAAAAAGAAGATACAATTAAATGTGCCTAACGAGTTTACGTTTCTACGTAAAACAATTAAACCATTTGTAAATCGTAAACTTACAGTTGAAGATGTAAATAGATTATCTACTAACTTAAATACTGCACTTATAGAACATGGATACGTCACGTCTCGGATTGGTATTCCATCCCAATCATTAGCTTCAGGTAATCTACAATTCAATTTACAACTCGGTCGCGTAGAGTCTGTCTTATATAAAACGTATGCACAACCATTGCCATGGCAAAATGCATTTCCTATTCGTGAAGGGGATATCCTTAATATTCGAAATATAGAACAGGGTATAGAGCAAATGAAGCGAATTGGCTCTCAAAATGTGTCTGTTGAGCTTGAGCCAGGAACAAAACCGTTAGCTACGAATATTGTACTTGAAACTACTAAAAAACCAGCAATTCATGGAATGATATCCATAGATGATTCTGGACTAAAAGATACTGGTAAACTACAGTGGACGGCTGCAATTGGAGTTGATAGGGTATTTAATGCTAATGATTCATTAAATTTAAGTATTAATCGAGATGCTGCTCAAGATGGTGAACGAAAAGGTAGTCGAAACCATACTATTTCTTATTCAATACCTAGAGGAAAGGATACCTTTAGTATTTCCTATAGTGATATGAAATATCATCAAACGATTAATTCTATGGCTACTCCATTTATTAGTTCTAGTCATGCCAAGACTGTAAGAGGTTCGTGGAATCATGTATTTCATCGAGATCGAACGACTAAACGTAGTTGGGATATTATTATCAGTAAGCGTAATGCTAAAAATTATATTAATGATGTAGAAGTTGCTGTACAACGTGCTAATACAGCTTCTTTAGAAGTAGGTATATCAGAACGAAGATATATTAAGCAAAACACGTTATATTCTAGAGTGGCTATTAAACAAGGGGTTGGTTGGTTTGGTTCACAACCTGAATATGGTAATGGAGCACCTAGCACTCGATTTACACAACTTTTAGTAGATGTGGATTATCAAATTCCACGTATATGGGGACATAGACCAGCAAGTATTACGTCATCTTTCCATGGACAATGGACATTAGGGGATAAACGTTTATTCTCTAGAGATATGATTAGCCTTGGTAATCGATATACAGTACAAGGGTTTGATGGTGAAAATACACTAATGGCTGAAAGTGGCTGGTATATGCGTAATGAGGTTGCTAGTTACATCCCTAAATGGAAATCAAGTGTTTATGCTAATATTGACTTTGGCGCCGTATATGGTCCAAGTACGGAGGTATTAACAGGAAAATTTATTGCTGGCACTAGTCTTGGGATGAGAGGACAATTTAAATCTGGATTATTCTATGATGTATTTGTTGGGGCTCCTTTATATAAACCAAGTGGTTACAAAACTGATTCTGTAACAGCAGGTTTCCAAGCAGGTGTGCGGTTCTAATATAGTATACGTATTAATTGAGAGAGTAAATATGAAACAAAAACGATTACAATATAAAATAGCAGTATGGCTTACTATGGGTTTAATGATCGTTGATCCTTTAGTCGTACCGTTTGTATATGCAGAAAATCCTATAGAGGTAGATCGAAATGCGCCACATGAAAGACAAGCCATGATCGGACAAGCTGCTAACGGTGTCACATTAGTAAATGTCGTTGGCCCTAGTGCTGGTGGAGTATCTAGAAATGATTATACTAACTTTAACGTACCACAAAATGGTGTAATTCTTAATAACTCTTACCAAATGTCTAATACTAAGCTTGGTGGTTATGTACCTGGTAATGCTAATATGATGCGTGGCTCTGCCAATGTCATTGTTAACGAGGTTACTTCACACAATGCAACTAATATGAACGGGTTTATTGAGGTAGCAGGTCACAAAGCTTCCGTAGTTATAGCAAATCCTAATGGTATTACTGTAGATGGTGGTGGATTTATCAATACAGATCGAGCAGTATTAACTACAGGTAAACCTGAATATGATTCAGCAGGAAATCTAAACTCATATCGTGTAGAGCGAGGAACTGTTGCTATTAATAGAAACGGTCTAAATGCCAAAGATGCTAACTCGCTACAAGTTTTAACAGAAGCAGCAAGTGTAAATGCTGGAGTTTGGGCAAATTCGATTGAAGCTCGCACGGGTAAGAACAAAATAGATGCTAATACATTAGACACGCAAAAACTTGGTAATTCTAACAATATTGGCTTAGATGTATCTGCAATTGGGGGAATGTATGCAAACTCTATTACTCTGAAAGGAACCAATACTGGTCTTGGGGTAAATGTTAAAGGTGTAGTGAGTTCTTCACAGGCCTCTAGTATTACTAGTGATGGTCAAATTGTAGTTGATGGTGGTGTTACAAGTAATGGCAATACTATTTTAGATGGCCAAAGTATAGCAATTCATTCAAATGCTGTAGTACAAGGAGATTCTTCTACAACTGTATATAGTCAAGAAAAGGTAAACAATAGTGGTCTTGTAAACTCTGGAAATACTACAACTATAAATGCTAAATCTATAGATAATCATGAAGGTGGACGTATTTATGGTGATACAGTAGCTATTAAAGCTAATATAGTTACAAATCATACTAATAGTGAAATAGAACAACGCTATCATAAAGCTGGTAAAGAGCTAGAAAAGGCAAAGAATGAACTTGATGCCGAATGGAATGCTGATATATCTAAATATAAGACCAAGCCTGAGCTAGAGGAACATCGTCAACGGATTAAAGATTTAACAAAAGCGTATGATGATGTACAAGAGAAGGTTACTGCTATTAAGGTAGAACTAGATTCTCATAAGTCTGGTGTAATTGCGGGTCGTAATCACGTTAATATAACTTCAGATACAATAGATAATACTGGTAAAGGTCTCATTTATAGTGGTGGAACTATGGACCTTAAAGCTAAACAAGGTATAAATAATACGGGAGCGACTATTAAATCCGTTAAATCTATTGAATTAGATACACCCGTAGTAAATAATAAAAATGTTGCATTAGGTGTAAAGCGTGTTTCAGATGGCATTACTAAAAATCCAGATAAAATTAAAGTTACTCATCCACATCATAAATTAGAAGGACAGGTATTTGATAAGTCTGAGTTCCCATATGCTGATGATTCAAGTGGTTATGGTGTAGCACATATCAAACCAGTTAAAACGCCTGAAGATGAAGCCTATAATAAGGAAATGAATAAGAATGAGAACCGAATAAATCAGTTTACAATCATTAGAAGTGAAGCCGAACAAACTCACAAAAAGGTTACTAATGATGATCCAGGTATCATTAGTAGTGGTGGTGATTTAATAACTAGTGGTATACTTTATAATGATAATAGCAGAGTGATTTCAGGAGGAACTTTTAAGACAAATGGCTCGATACAAAACATATCAGATATGATTAGTGATAAGACTTTTATTACTGGCACTACTCAAGAAAGTAGAACAGAAAAGAAAAGGAAACGTCACGGTTATAGAAGTAAACGTATACGTGTTTGGGGCCCTGAAGTCTTTATGACACCATCGATTACTGAAGAAAATGTAAAACCAATTGGTACTATTAAAGAGCATGCTGAAGATAGAGTATCTAACGCAACTATTAAAAAGGTTAATGATAGTTTAGATCCCTATGGTCTGGGTGGTGGCAAAGGTAAAGCAAGTCAAACCATAGATGGTTTATCGCTACCAACAGAGGCACTATATCAAATTCATCCTGATATTACGGCTAATGCTTTGATAGAGACTGATCCTGCTTTTACTAATCGAAAGAATTTTTTATCATCTCAATTTATGATTGATGCCTTGGCAAATAATCCTGAAAGAAGATCCAAACGCTTAGGTGATGGATTCTATGAACAGCAACTTATTAATGAGCAAATTGTATCAGCTACAGGTAAACAATATTTAGAAGGTTATACAGATAATGAAGCTGAATATAAAGCTTTATTAGAGGCTGGTGTAGCTTTTGGTAAAGCTTTTAAATTAACACCTGGAATTGCTTTATCTAAAGAACAAATGGACGCTATAACAACAGATATGGTTTGGTTGGAAACTAAAACCGTTATAGTAGATGGAAAAGCGCAACAAGTTTTGTATCCTAAAGTGTATTTAGCCAAACAGTCTGCTAAATCTATGGATACAATGGGGGGAATTATAAGTGGCAAAGCTATCGTTAGCAATGCTAATACAGATATTCTAAATCAAGGCATTATGACTGCAGATACAATTGTATTAGGGGCTCTTGATGTAGAAAATACAGGGCGTATAGATGGACGTACAGTTACTATTAAAGCATCTCAAGATGTAATAAATACTGGTAATATTCATGGTAATAAACAAGTTTATATTAATGCTGGCCGTGATATTAATGTAGGTACTCAGGTAGATAGATTACAACATCAAGATGTTGTTGGTCGTCAAGGTACTATAGGTGTAGGAGAAAAAGGTGATTTAGTTTTATCTGCTAAACGAGATATTAACCTTAAAGGAGCTATTGTTCATACTGGAGATAATTCCAAAGTAAGTATTGATGCTGGTCAGAATATTAATGTAACAACAGAGGCATTATCTGCTAAAAAGGATATGACGGTTAATAGTGATAATTATAATCGTACTGACCGCCGTACAGAATTAGGTACAGCTATTTTAAGTGATAGCAATGTTACTTTACGAGCGGGAAATGATGTAAATATCCGTAATGGTATTGTTAATAGTGAACATGGCTTAACATCAGTTGAAGCGGGAAATGATGTTACTATCACTAATGGGAAAAGCTATAGCCGTGATGAATATGGTCTAAAGTATAAAGAAAAAAGTTTACTATCTCGTACAACTAATATCATACGTACAGATCACGAACACACAGGTGTGCTATCTTCAACTATTGGTGGCGATACGATTAATGTGAAAGCTAATCGTAATGTTTCGGTAACAGGTTCTAATATTTTAGGAACAAACGATGTATTAGTATCTGCGGGGAATGATGTGCGTACAGATTCAGGTGAAGAAACACAACGTGATGATGTATATCAATATAGTAAAAAATCTGGATTAATGGGTGCTGGTATAGGATTTACTATAGGTAGTAAAAAAGTGACTGATACAACAGATGGAAGGTATATAAATCAAGTTGCAAGTAACATTGCCTCCTCAGATGGAGAGATTAATGTTAAGGCTGGTAATGCAATTCATAGTACTACGACAAACTATTTTAGTAATCAACCTGCAGACCTTTCTGCTCAAAATGTAACTGTTGATGGGAAGCATAATACTGTACATATAGTTCAAAGTCACGAGGAGAAGCGTTCTGGTCTTACTGTAAGTGTTGGTGGTCAGATTGTTAATGAATTAAATAATGTTCAGCAACTTGGCAAGCGTGCTAACTCTAGAAAAAATAGCAACTTATCAACATTAGAGTATCTTGAGGCTGCAAATACTTTAAAACATGCTTATAATGATGGGACTTCTTATAAAAATGCTAAAATAGAAAAGCTTTTAGAAAAAGAAAAAGATATACTTGCTAAGGCTGATGAACTTAATAAAGCATATCAGGCAGAACATCCTGAAGAGAAAAATGCTATGCATCCAGATGTTAAAACTGCGATCAATAATATAAATAATAGAGCTAAAAAAGATCGTTTACTCAATGTACAAGTTGGTATTGGTTCGAGCAAATTCAAACAGCTTAGTGAACTTAAGCAAGAGAATTATATAGGTAGTTCTATAGGTAGCAAAAATAAAGTAAGTATTACTGCGAATAGTGACAATAGCGATAAAGGCAATATTCAGATTACAGGTAGTGTTATAGAGGCTCCAGAGGTTAATTTAAATGCAACAAATAACCTAAGTTTAGATGCAGGAACAAACTCTTCGGTACAACATGATACATATACAAGTTCTGGGTGGTCTGTTGGTGCTACAGTTAGTCCTCATGGTAATGGTGTTATTGGTTTAGAAGCTAATGTGTATAAAGGTAAAGAAAATGCATTAGAGACAACCAAGACACATACTGGAACTGTTATTCGTGGTAACCAAGTCAATACTATCTCTGGAAATGATACAGATATTATTGGTTCTAAGATCATCGGTGACAGTGTGTCTACAAAAGTTGGACATGATTTAAAAATTGAAAGTTTACAAGATACGAATGACTACCATAAAGTAAGTAAAAATAAAGGTATATCTGTATCCTATGGAATGAGTGGTCCTGCGAGAGTTGGATTTGATAATTCGAGAGGCACGACAGACAGTCACTATGCAAGTGTTACAAACCAGGCTGGCATATATGCAGGTGATGGTGGATATAATGTACAGGTAAATAATGCAACTACACTTACAGGTGGTATAATTAAAGGTAGTACTGATATATCTAAGAATAAATTATCCTCTAACTCTTTATCAATGAATGATATTCATAATGAAGCATCCTATTCAGCGAAGACATCTGGGTATAGTTTATCAACTACTAAACGCTCTAAAAATAATCCAATAGGTATTACTGGTAGCCCTAAAATGGGGATTCCTGTAAAAGGTAATTCTAAATCAACTACTCATTCTGCTATCAGTAAAGGTATCATCGAAGTTGCTGAGAAAGAATCTTTAGAAAAGATTAATCATGATACAGAACAAGCACTTAATAAATTAGCACCAATTTTTGATAAGAAAACAGTAGAAGAAAAACAAATTCTATTAAATAAGCTTTCTGAACATGGATATAAGTTAATTGGAGACGTAAGTGTACATCAACAAACGAGATTACTTGATAAAGCAGTGAAGGCAAAAATGAAAGGCGAAAATGCTAAAGCGGATAAGTATTATCAAGAGTCGAAAAAATGGGGGGATAATGGTATATATAAAATAAGCTTACATGCTAGCTTAGGAGGTTTTTTATCTAATTATTCAGGAAGTAATATTATTTCTGGTGTTAAAGCTTCTGCCGTGAATGAAAGTTTACAAAGTTTTATTAATAAATCCACTAATCCGGAATTTAGAAAAATTATAAGTTTAGTCATTGGTAAAGTTGTCAGTGGAGATACTGGCGGTGCTTTAGCAGAAAAGGCGACTACTTATAATTGGTTAGAGCATCAGAATCGTCAAGATTTAAATTATGATATTTCCCAACTGTTATTTACTAATGCTTATGGCTATGATGAAGATACACGGTGGAGTAAATTAAGAGAGAAGGTTGCTTATTATTATGCTTTAATGGAATATGAACGTGACTATCATGATTATTATGATTCTGATAATTTAGTACATACAACGGACGGAGGCCATATAGGAGAACCTTATTATACAGATGAATCTTACTCAGCATTACTTAATAATTTATTTGCGTATGTAGTAGGTAGTGACCCTAATAATATCAATTATTATACGCATTTAAAAGAGTATTATTATAATAAATTTGTTAGTGAAGAAAAATATATTCAAGATAAGGGCTATAATGTTCGCACTTATGATGCTGGATGGCAAGAAGATGATGGACAATATTATAATAAACTTATAAATGGTGGTACTGTACTAAATGGACGTTTTAGAGGTAAGCAACTTGAGCTTGAGGGATATCCTACAGTTTTAGGTGACGATGGACAAACTTATTATACTTTGGATGAGAATGGAAGACCTTGGTATAACCCTAATCCTAGTAATGAGGTGAAAATACAACTTTCTAAAGAAAAGCAACAATTATTAGTAACTCAAAGATTACATAAAATTAATGAAAATAGTAAGATTGAGAGTAATAATGAAAGTTATACTGTTCAAGATGGAGAAAAAGCTCTTGAATCGTTGTATAATCAAATTCCTAAAATTAGAAAGCAATATAATGGAGCTGCGGAAGCTACAGAAATATTTTTATATGCCGGGGATAAGAGCGATTTAATTGGTAAGTATGGTATAGTTGATGTCAAGGGTTCTACTAATGATATTCAAACTGTTGTCATAGATAAAGATAGTGTATTAGGACAAACAATGGTTCCCTCAGAACGCATGAAATTAGATGCTATCGTTGCATTTATGACTATCTTAAAAGAAAAAGGTATAAATATAGATAATACTGGTCAAAGCACTATTAATAGTCATCTTGGAGTACAAAGTGTTAATCAGTATTTAACTGTTGGAACATATCTTATTAGTCCACGTGTTTTTTATGATGAATATAATGATGTATATTATGGAACAATGATAGTTGCAGATAGATGGGATAATGGTGGTAAATTGGCTAAATTAGGCATAATAAGTTTTGGTGAATATAATAATCCTATTCATAATGCTTATGTTATTCAGGTGACTAATTTGCGTAAACCGTATAATAATGAGGTTCATGACATTCCGTTTTCAGTTAGTGGAAGAGCTGTTAGAGAAAGATTATAAAATGAAAAAAAAATATTTATATTATATATTTATTTCTATAATAGTAATATTAATCTTATATATCTTAGGTTATTCTTTTAGATATCAGTGGTTTATAAACTCTATTGTTGATCAAAAATATAAAATAGGATTAAATCGAGATATTAAAGGTTTTGCCGCTGAATACCCTTATGTTTATACATATGGAGATTATGGAATTTTAATTATTAATACTCTACCTAACGGTAGTATTAAGATTTTACCGAATTATAAAGGTTTTACCCATATAGATGGTGCTTATAGTATTGATGATAGCAGTATATATAGCCTCCAAAAAGTATATGGTGATAGACTATATATTTATTCCTCTATTGATGATTTTACAGAAGATGAACAATTAATTATAGATGAAATAACAAATAAACAACCTAAGAGATTTGATAAAAATGATTGGCTTTATAAATCTATTTAAATAAAAATGCTCAATGAAAATAAATTAGAAATTTTATAATAATTATTTTGTTTAATGGATTTGACATTAATCCCTCTGTATTGCTACAATATTGTGTATAATATATGCGATGAAGCAGAGTAGTAAACCTCTCTAGCGAGTGAGGATGGTGTAAGCTCACATTTGGTTGAAGGCGCTGTAGAGCATTGGCAGGAACGCAGAAATCTGTTAGTAAAGGCCAACATAGAAAAAAGAGGGCGCAAGCCAAATAGGGTGGAACCGCGGGTATACTCGTCCCTGTAACGTTTTTCGTTACAGGGACTTTTTTGTTTGTAACGAAATGGTTGATTTTATGTCGGTTGTGTAAAGTGGAGGCAGCAATGACATTTCAAGAGATTATTTTAAATCTACAAAAATTCTGGAGCGATCAAGGTTGTATCGTTCAAAATCCATATGACATCGAAAAGGGTGCAGGTACAATGAACCCTGCTACATTTTTGCACGCTATTGGTCCTGAACCATGGTCTGTATGTTATGTAGAGCCTTCTCGTCGTCCAGCAGACGGTCGTTATGGTGATAATCCTAACCGTTTGTTCCAACATCATCAATTCCAAGTTATCGTGAAACCATCTCCAGATAATATCCAAGAATTGTACTTACAATCTTTGGCTGCATTAGGCATTCACGCAGAAGACCACGATATCCGCTTTGTTGAGGATAACTGGGAATCTCCAACATTGGGCGCTTGGGGCCTTGGCTGGGAAGTATGGCTCGACGGTATGGAGGTAACTCAGTTTACATATTTCCAACAAGTTGGCTCCATCGACTGTAAACCAGTTTCCGTAGAAATTACATACGGTCTAGAACGTTTGGCTATGTACATTCAAGGCGTAGAAAATGTATATGACCTTAAATGGAATGAAAATGTTACATATGGTGACGTTTGGCATGCTAACGAAGTTGAACAATCCGTATATAACTTTGAATTAGCTGATACAGATATGCTTTTCAAATTGTTTGATATGTACGAAGCAGAAGCAAAACGCGTTTGCGGTGCAGGTTATGTATTACCAGCTTACGACTATGTATTGAAATGCTCCCACACATTCAACTTGCTTGATTCCCGTGGCGCTATTTCTATCAGCGAACGTACAGCTTTCATCGGTCGCGTACGTGCATTAGCTCGTATTTGTGCACAACAATACCTTGCTAAACGTGAAGAATTAGGTTTCCCACTTTTGAAAGGAGATAAATAAGATGGCAAAGGATTTATTATTTGAAATCGGTGCAGAAGAAATTCCTGCCGGCTTTATGCCAAATATCTTAGGTCAATTGAAACAATTGGCTGAAACAAAATTAAATGATGCCCATCTTCCTTTTGAAAGCATCGCAACATACGGCACACCACGTCGTTTGGCTCTTATCGTTAAAGGTCTTGCTGATACATCTGCCGAAATCAGTGAACGTCATAAAGGTCCATCTGCGTCCATCGCTTATGATGCTGACGGTAATGCTACTAAAGCGGCTATCGGCTTTGCTCGTGGTAAAGGTCTTGATGTAGCAGATCTCGTTGTAGAAGATGGTTATATTTACGCAGAAACTAAAACTGCAGGGGTTCCGGCAAAAGATATCGTTACAGAAATGTTGCCTCAATTGATTACAGGCCTTAACTTCCCTAAATCTATGCATTGGGGGAATTTAGATGCTAAGTTTGTACGTCCAGTACGTTGGCTTGTAGCATTACTTGATGAAGACGTAATTCCTGTAGAATTTGCTACTGTTCAATCTGGTAATGTAACACGTGGTCATCGATTCTTAGGTGCTGATGAAATCAATATCAAAAATGCAGCATCTTATGTGGACACATTAAAAGAAAACTTTGTTATGGTTGATCAAGACGCACGTCGTAAATTGATCTCTAAACAATTACATGATATTGCAGCTTCTAAAAATGCATCCATCGTTTGGGATGATGATTTGTTAGAAGAAATTAACTATCTTGTTGAATGGCCTTCAGCATTGTGTGGTGGTTTTGAAGAGTCCTATTTGGCACTTCCAGATGCAGCTATCATCACACCTATGAAAGACCATCAACGTTACTTCCCATTGGTTGACCAAGAGGGCAAATTGTTGCCAATGTTCTTAACAGTTCGTAACGGATCCGACCATTCCATCGAAGTAGTTCAAGCTGGTAATGAACGTGTATTGCGCGCACGTCTTGATGATGCTAAATTCTTCTTCAACGAAGACCGTAAGAAACCTCTTATCGACCGTCAAGATGGTTTGACTAAAATCGTATTCCAAGAAGGTCTTGGTAACTTAGCAGATAAAACTGAACGTTTGCTTAAATTGGGCCGTGTATTTGGTGAAGAATGTGGCTTGCATGAAGATGCAGCTGTTGTGTTAGAACGCGCTACAGAGCTTGCTAAAACTGATCTTACAACAGGTATGGTTACAGAGTTCACTGAATTACAAGGTGTAATGGGTAAAGAATACGCTTTACTTGATGGTGAGTCCGAAGAGGTAGCAGAAGCTATTTTCGAACAATATTTACCACGTTTTGCAGGCGATGTATTGCCTCAAACTGAAGCAGGTAAAGTATTGTCTCTCATCGATAAAGTAGATAACATCGTTGCTACTTTCAGCCGTGGTTTAATCCCTACAGGTTCTCAAGATCCATATGCATTGCGTCGTCAAACAATTGGTATCTTGAACATCTTGCTTGGTAGCGAATGGAATATCAGCTTGCGTCCAATCTTCAAAGCATCTATGGAGTTATTGAATGTAGCTGCTGATAAACAAGAGGAATTGCTTAACAAAGTTGAAGAGTTTTTCACACTACGTTTGAAAAATATCTTCCTTGATCGCGAAGTTCCTCATCATGTCATCGACTTGTTGTTGTCCAACAATGAATTGTCCGTTGCTGATGCTGAAGGTCTTGTAAATGCATTGTTAGTTAACCGCATCGATGAAAACGTTGAACTTGTTCAAGCTTATACTCGTATGTACAATCTTGTAAAAGATGTGGAATATACTGGTGTTAATAACGATTTGTTGAAAGAAGATGCTGAAAAAGCATTGTTTGAAGCTGCTTCTAAAGCATCTGAAATAAGTAGTGCTGCTTGGGAAGCTGGCGATTATGATGCAGTCGTGGCAGTTCCAGCTACTTTAGTTCCAACCATCAACAAATTCTTTGAAGATGTAATGGTTATGGATAAAGATGAAGCTATTAAAGCTAACCGTTTACAACTCGTTCGTTTAGCATACAGTGTAATGGCTATTATTGGCGATATTAGTGCGTTAAAATAACATATTTTAGTAAAAGTTAAATTTTTTACAATGATATACAGGAGAAGAGGTACCGTGCGTACCTCTTTTTTGCTTTTATGAAGAATATGCAAACTTTATGCAGGATTTTTAGAGACTATGGCGAATACTTTATAATATACAAAGTTGTATGAGGAGATAGATGATTATGAATCATGATGAATTATATAAAGCCTTATGTAAGGTGCCAAGCGGCAAAGAAAAGTCTCGTGATAGAATTATTATTGAATTATATATGCGTTCTCAAGGAGCATCACAGAAGCAGTTAGTAGATTCTCTAAATATGCGTCCCGCTACTGTGTCGGAGCAGACAGATATTCTCATTGAATTGGGATATGTTACAAAACATATTGATTATATGGACAAACGTATATCTGTAGTTACTTTAACAGATGAGGGGAAACGGTTAGGCAAAACTCTTTTACATACATATAACGAATTTCTTAGTGTAATGTTCTCTGATTTATCAGATGAAGAACAGGAGAATTTATACCGCTTATTAGATAAGTTAAAACGACCAATTATACGTAAATAATACGTAAATATTTGGATTTTAAAATAATATAGAAAATACTTGCTAACAGTACGTGATTTATGATACTATATTGCTGTTAATTTGAGACAGTCCGCTGCCTATAAGGTGTAGGTATTGAATGTCTGCAAACAGGAGGAAACAATGAACATTATTAACGTACTTGAACAAGAACAACTTCGTACAGACATCCCTACATTCCGCGCTGGTGACACAGTTCGTGTACACGTAAAAGTAGTGGAAGGTACTCGTGAACGTATCCAAGTGTTCGAAGGTTTGGTAATTAAACGTCAAAACGGTGGCGTACGTGAAACTTTTACAGTTCGTCGTATTGCATCCGGTGTAGGTGTAGAACGTACATTCCCACTTCACAGCCCACGCTTAGCTAAAATCGAAGTTATGCGCCGTGGTGTTGTTCGTCGTGCTAAATTGTACTACTTACGTAACCTTACTGGTAAAGCTGCTCGTATTCGCGAAAAACGCTAATGTTCATAAAAGGCTGCCGTTGGCAGCCTTTTATTTTTGCTAAAATTAGATATGAATAGTTCTATTTCATTATTATCTGAATTAAATTATTATAATAGAGAAATATAGAGCTATAAAAGATAGATAAAAATATAAAACATACATATAAATATAAATATAAAATATACTAAGTATTTCTAAGAGTTTAAGTATCTCTAAGAGATGTATATGAGTATGTAGAAAGGAAATACTATGGCAGATTCACCTATCGTACATTGGTTCCCTGGTCATATGGCGAAAGCCACACGTATGATTACGGAGTATATCAAAAAGGTAGACGTAGTTATTGAGTTACTAGATGCGCGTATTCCTCGTTCTAGTGCGAACCCAGTCATCACAGAACTCGTTGGTCAGAAACCTCATATCGTACTGTTAAATAAAGTAGATTTAGCAGATCCTAAAGCTACAAAGGAATGGACTGAGTTCTTTACAAAACAAGGCATCATCGTATTGGCTATCGATTCTAAGTCTGGCAAGGGTAATAAGAAGTTAATATCCACTGTAGAGCGTTTGAGTAAACCTATCATCGACCGTTGGGTTGCAAAAGGTATTCGTAGCCGTTCTGTACGTACTATCATCTTAGGGATTCCTAACGTTGGTAAATCTACATTGATTAACTCTTTAGCTGGTTCTGCTGCAACGCGTACAGCTAATAAGGCAGGTCATACACGTGGTCAACAGTGGGTTAAAATCGGTAAAAATCTTGAATTGCTTGATACACCAGGTGTATTATGGCCAAAATTAGAGGACCAACGTGCCGCGGCTCGCCTCGCTATGACAGGTGCCATTTCCGATGATGTTTATGATTTAGAGCATGTTATAAAACAGCTATTAAATTACTTATTGACGAACACGCCAAATATTTTGGTAGAGCGTTATAAATTAAAAGAAGAAGAGATGACCGATGTTGATACGATTCTTGAAAGCATCGGACGTCGTCGAGGTTGTCTTGTAAGCGGTGGCATTGTAGATTTTGACAAGGCTCGCCGTATTATCTTGCAAGACTACCGCAATACTAAGTTAGGTACAATTACTCTCGATCAAGTTGATGAAGAACCGTACTACCCTGCAGATGGTGAGGAGAGTCATAATGGATAAGGATGTATTTTCTAAGTTAAAAGTAGCAGATATTAAAGCTCTCTTTGAAACTGAACAAGCCTTAGAGATTTTGTCTTTTGCTCAAGAGGATACTCGTAGTTCTGTACAGAAATTGGCTGCTTCTTATATTAAGCGTCAAGAAAAAGAGTTAAAAGAACAGCAACGCCTCATAGGTATGTATGACTATGAAGGCATGTTCTATGATCAAGGTATCTATCATGTGGCTGGTGTTGATGAAGTGGGGCGTGGTCCTATTGCGGGGCCTGTCACGGTAGCTGCTGTTATCTTGCCACCTATGACATTAATTCCAGGCCTTAATGACTCTAAAAAACTAACCGAAGAAAAGCGTGAAGCGCTCTATGATATCATCATGGACGAAGCCGTTGCTGTTAGCTGTATTTCCTACGGCCCAGAAAAGATTGATGAACTCAATATTTATGAAGCAACGCGACAAGCGATGTATGAGGCTATTCGTACGCTCAGCGTACCAGCTGAAGCAGTAGTGGCTGATGCTATGAAATTGCCTGATTTAACGATTCCTGTTGAATCCATTATTAAGGGCGATAGTAAAAGCGCTAATATTGCTGCTGCATCCATCATTGCAAAGGTTACGCGAGATCGATATATGAAGAGCCTTGATGTTGAGTTCCCTGGTTATGGCTTTGGTATTCATAAAGGTTACTATACGGAATTACATAAAAAAGCTATCGAGCAACAAGGGGTAACACCGCTTCATCGTAAGAGCTTTGAGCCTATTAAATCTATTGTACGTTGGGTTAAACCTGAGTAAATCTTAGTTATTTATATATGGGTAATAGATTTACTTTATGATTCGACTATTAAGTTAAGTCCTATAGTCGTATTAGTTTTATTCGTTATATCATTATAAATTGCATATAGTTTATATCCGTAAAGAGGTTCCTATTGGTCACCTATGTGACTATTAGGAACCTCTTTTGTATTTACTTTTGTTACCTCCATAATTTACGCTACAAGTAAGTATTACCTGTTGAAAGATTAATATAGTATAGATATTAAATTCTATGAGTTGTTGTTGCAGATACACCTTATTAGGAGGTATATATGAAAACGATTAGTACTGGTAAAGCATTTAATGAACTCGATTCAAAAGAACTGGGCAAATGGGGGGAACGAGTAGCTACCAATTATATTGAAAAAATGGGACTTACGGTAGTAGATACAAATTATCGAACCCGTTTAGGCGAAATAGACATCATTGCTAAACGTGATTTAGTCTATCATTTTATAGAGATTAAAGCTCGCCGAGGTATGCAACATGGACTAGCACGTGAGGCAGTTACCAAGAAAAAACAAAAGCATATTAAACGAGCTGCTATGTTGTTTCTATATGATTTAAATCAAAAAAAGCGCCGTTGGAAGGAAATATCCTTTGATGTAATAGAGGTGTATTTGCACGAGGACTTTCAAAGTTCTATTCATTATTTACCACAGTGCTTTTAGTGAGGTCAGTTTATGTACGCAAAATTAAATGGAGCCACCTTACACGGCATTGATGGATGTATCATTACTGTAGAGGTTGATATATCACAAGGTTTGCCGGTCTTTGATATCGTTGGACTACCTAATCAATCTGTTAAAGAGGCTCGTGAACGGGTACGAGCGGCCATTAAAAATAGTGGATACGAATTTCCAATGAGACGCATCGTAGTCAATTTAGCCCCGGCTACAATTCGTAAAAGTAGCGCTGGGCTCGATTTAGCAATCGCTTTAGGGGTTCTGCTTGCATCAGGACAGATAAATGGGCGTAAAGCTAAAATTTCGGCTTTATTTGATAAGAGTTTGTTTATGGGAGAGTTAGCGTTAGATGGTTCGTTATTACCGACCTTTGGGACTCTAGCTATGTCGCTAGCAGGATTAGATGCTAATTATTCAAAAATTTATACAAGTATTGAAAATGGTAAAGTGCTACAGTCTATTCCTAATTTAACTATATATGGTGGATCATCACTACAAGGAATTATTACTATTTTAGAGGAACAAATTAAGCCAAAGGTAGTTGATAAAAATAAACAAATAAGTATCAAAAAAGGAAAAGTAGATAAACACAATGCCAATAAATCAATTCTAGGGCCTTTAGAGTCTATGCCATTAACCGGAAGCAATGAAAATCTAGATACAATCAGTAAACCACAAGTAACTATGATTAGTAATAATTGTGTTGATACGTCTGTTACGGATGAAAGTATAACTATAAAGACTAATCAACCATATACAGTTGATTTTGGCGATGTACAAGGTCAAGAGTTAGGCAAACGAGCCATGCTCATCAGTGCTGCAGGTCATCATCATTGTATTATGATAGGGCCTCCAGGTGGGGGTAAAACGATGATGGCCGAACGATTGCCGACCATATTGCCTCCTATGACTTGGAATGAAATTGTTGAAGTGAGTCGTATACAAGATGTAATAGGTTTACTAGGTGATAATGGGCTAGTGAAATCTAGACCTTTTAGACATCCTCATCATACGGCAACTTTGGCTAGTATGGTCGGTGGAGGGATACAGGGACGTCCTGGAGAGGTAACATTAGCTCATGGAGGCGTATTATTTATGGATGAAGCGCCTGAGTTTCAACGCCAAGTAATCGATGCATTACGACAGCCTTTAGAGTCTAGAACGATTACTATAAATCGGTCTCAAGGAAATTATATATATCCAGCTAATTTTATTTGTATTCTTGCGGCCAATCCTTGTCCTTGTGGGTATTACCATGATCCTTATAAGGAATGTGTCTGTACAGAAACGATGGTTAAAAACTATCAGCAACGGTTATCAGGGCCGATTATGGATCGTATTGATTTGCATATTCCCGTTGAGAGACCGACCCTTGAACAGCTGTTAGATACATCATCTTCAAATATGACGAGTGAAAGTATGAGACAACAAGTTATCATGGGCACTGCTATGCAACAGAAACGATATGAAGGTTTTGACTTTAATTCGAATGGAGCAGTTCCCCATAAGGCAATTAGTGAACTATGCAATATTACAGATAAGGCTTGGAGTGTTTTAGGCAATATATTTGACCATTTTCATTTAAGTGGGCGAGCTTTTGATCGCATATTAAAGGTGGCTCGTACAATTGCTGATTTAGAAGAAAATCCAAAAGTAGAACCACATCATATTTCTGAAGCAATGTTATTTAGAACTGGCAAATAAAGTAATTATCTCATAAATTTAGTAGTTGTTTATTTGCCAAAAGTAGTTGTTTGATTCTATATAAAATTAATGATTATATACTTAGAAAGAATTACTAGGTGTTTATATGATTAGATACGATGACAATATTTATATTGCAGGATTACAAAGCTTATACAATGTTGGAGCCACATATGTAAGGCGTTTTATAGAGGATTTTGGATCCCCTTATGATGCGTGGCAAGCTATTAAGAATGTAGAAAACTTAAAATCTTATACATATATTTCTGCATCTGATAAACGTGCCATTTCAGCATCGGCTAAAGATGAAAAATTAGAGTATATTATCCATAAAGTAGACGAATACCAGATGGATTTTACTACCTTTTTAGACAAAGACTTTCCGTCTATTTTAAATCATATATATAATCCGCCAGCTATTTTGTTTATGAGAGGTAATCGAGCACTTTTAGATGAACGATTAAATCGTATTGGTATAGTTGGGGCACGGAGTTGCTCCTTATATGGTCGGAATGTGGCAAGAATGCTCGGCAAGGAATTGGGTAAATATAGCACCATTATTGTCAGCGGTGGGGCTCGTGGTATAGACTCACATGGTCATGAAGGCCTTTTAACTAGTCAGGGGTACGGAATCGTTGTTATGGGATGTGGTTTAGATATTACCTATCCTCGAGAAAATGCAAAATTATTTGATCGTATGTTACAAAATAATGGGTTACTTCTATCCGAATACCCGCCGGGTACACCGCCGTCCGCAAAACATTTCCCAGCACGGAATCGTATTATTAGTGGATTATGCAGAGGTGTTATCGTAGTGGAGGTCAAGTCCAGTAGTGGTTCTTTGATTACGGCAGATATGGCGGTTAGTGAAGGTCGAGATGTATTTGTGGTACCATGTAATCTATTAGACCATACGGCTGATGGAAATAAATTTCTAATGAGAAATGGTGCATATGTACTTACTGGGTATGAGGATATAGTTGAACAATATCATTTAACATTGCGGGAATATTTTTCTAGTGAACAAAAATTTTTACCAACAAGGAATAATGAAAATAAAGGTGTAAAAGATAGCGTTCAAATAGGGAATCATAGTCAAAGTGTTGATAGAAAAGGGTGCTCTATGTTAAGCTTTAATGTGGATAGGAGTGTAATATTGAGTGAAATACCTCATGATCGATGTATTACGGTTAGTGATATTTTGAAAGCTACTCGTATTCCATTACAACAACTACAGCCCTTATTACTAGAGTTAGAAATGGAAGGGGCTATAGAGAATCATCCGCCGAGAGGCTATATTAATATGACTAGGAGTGATATACTTGTCCATTAAACGATCTATCGTTATTGGCGAGCCGAAAGCAGCTAGTACTAGTAATGACACAAAAAAGAAAAATACTAAGAAAGAAAGTACTACGATAAAGCGTAAGGTAGCTAAGGAAGCCCTTACTCCAATGGGGATTGTACGGGATAAATCTGTACTACAAACTTCAGTGCCACCGGAGCAACGCGAACCTCGCGTATATAATCCTGATGGCAAAGTATTAGTAATCGTAGAGTCTCCTGCTAAATCTAAAACAATTGAAAAATTCTTAGGTCCCAACTACGTTGTAAAAGCGAGTATGGGCCATTTACGAGATTTGCCTAAATCTCAAATGGGCATCGATATAGAGCATGATTTCACGCCGCGCTATAGTAATTTGGTAACACGTAAAAAGGTTATTGATGAACTAGTTTCTTATGCTGATGAAAGCAGTGCCGTATTGCTCGCAACTGACCCTGACCGTGAAGGGGAAGCTATTTCTTGGCATTTAGCGTACATTCTAAATGTAGATCCTACATCTACATGCCGTATTACGTTCAATGAGATTACTAAAAATGCGGTAGCAGAAGCATTAGGTTCTCCACGTACTATCGATATGAACATGGTAGATGCTCAACAAGCACGCCGTGTATTAGACCGTATCGTAGGCTATAAATTGAGTCCTTTATTATGGAAAAAGGTTTGTAAAGGCCTCAGTGCAGGTCGTGTGCAATCCGTTGCAGTTCGACTTATCTGTGAAAGAGAGCGAGAAATTCAAGCTTTCGTGCCACAAGAATATTGGACTATTGAAGGCAATTTTGAAACGCCTAAAAAAGAGGCTTTCACAGCGGAATTAACCCATATTAAAGGTGAAAAAATCGATATTACTACTGAAAGTGATGCACAAGCCATAGTTGATGCTATTGGCAATGAAGATGCAGTAGTGACTAATATTGAAAAGCGCAAGCGTTCTCGTAAAGCGGCACCTCCATTTACAACATCTACCTTGCAACAAGATGGTGTGCGTAAATTGAACTTTGGTGCTAAGCGTACGATGATGATTGCTCAACATTTATATGAAGGTTTAGAAATTGGCTCCTATGGCCACGTAGGTTTGATTACATATATGCGTACAGACTCTACGCGTATCTCTAAAGAGATGCAAGCTATGGCTAAGGACTTTATTCTTCGCAATTATGGGGAAGACTATTATCCGTCTAAACCAAATGTGTACGGCTCTAAGGGTTCTGCACAAGATGCGCATGAGGCTATTCGTCCTACATCTCTCGAGTTAACACCTAAAATGGTGGAACCATTCTTGAGTCGTGATGAACTTAAGCTATATACGTTGATTTGGAATCGTTTTATGGCTAGCCAAATGGCGCCGCAACTAAATGAATCCACAACGATAGAGTTGAATGTAAAAGATGACTATACATTTAAAGCGACTGGCTCTCGTGTTATCTTCCCAGGTTTCAGTACCGTTTATGAAGATGCAAAAAAAGAGGATGTACCTCAATTACCTGTTTTAAAAAAGAATGATGCTGCCCATACGGTAGAGGTATTGCCTGAACAACATTTCACACAACCACCTCCACGTTACTCTGAGGCGAGTCTTATCAAGACATTAGAAGAACTCGGCATTGGTCGCCCTAGTACATACGCACCAATTCTAGATACTATCGTAAGCCGTAACTATGTGGAAAATACGAATAAACAATTCGTGCCTACAGAGCTAGGCTTTGTGGTGGTAGATTTCTTGATTGCATACTTTGAAAAAATCATCAATACTGGCTTTACCCGTGATCTAGAAGAAGAACTAGATGCTATTGCGTCTGGCAAGGATACGTATGTAAAAGTATTATCTGATTTCTACGAGGTCTTTGCGCAAGAGCTAGAAGATGCAAGTGACGTAGACCGCATTGAAATTGCATCTATGGAAAGTGATGAAATCTGTGAACTTTGCAATAGCCCAATGGTATATAAATTTGGTCGCTACGGTAAGTTCTTAGCATGTTCTAACTTCCCGGAATGTAAAAATACTAAACCTATTACAGTAGGAACTGGTGTAACATGTCCTAAATGTAAAGAAGGGGAAATCGTAGAACGCAAGTCTCGTCGTGGGCGTATTTTCTATGGCTGTAATCGATACCCACAATGCGACTTTACATTATGGGATAAGCCAACTCATGATTTCTGTGAAACATGTGGTTCTATAATGGTTGAAAAGACATATAAAAATGGTACAGTTAAAAAGTTCTGTTCCAATGAAACTTGTCCTACTAGGCCACCAAAGAAAACAAGAAAGAAAAAAAGCGAAGCTAGTGAAGAAACTGTAAAAGAATCTAAAAAGTCTAGCAAAGCTAAAAAAGAGGAAACTACAATTGAATCATAAAAATGTTATCGTTATTGGTGCAGGCCTTGCAGGATCCGAAGCAGCTTGGCAGCTTGCTAACCGAGGCATTCATGTAGACTTATATGAAATGCGTCCTGTTAAGAGTTCTCCTGCGCACCAAACAGATCAATTTGCAGAGCTCGTATGTAGTAACTCGTTGCGCGCTGGTAATATTGAAAATGCGGTAGGTCTTTTGAAAGAAGAAATGCGTCGTCTCGGTTCCATCATTATGGAATGTGCTGATGCAACTGCTGTTCCTGCAGGTGGTGCTTTAGCCGTTGATCGTCATTTATTTAGTGAAATGGTGACGAAAAAAGTAAAAGGTCATCCTAATATTACAGTTCATCTAGAAGAGGTCACTGAACTTCCTACAGAAGCAACTGTTATTTTTGCATCTGGTCCGCTTACATCTGAAGCATTAGGAGATAAGATTAAGGCCTTAACTGGTGAAACAGGCTTTTACTTCTACGATGCTGCTGCACCTATTGTAACGGCTGAATCCTTAAACTATGATAAAGTTTTTGCTGCCTCACGTTATGATAAGGGCGATGCGGATTATCTTAACTGTCCTATGACAGAAGAGGAATATAAAGCGTTCTGGCATGAGCTTACAACGGCTGAAGCCGTACAACCAAAAGATTTTGAAAAGGAAATCTACTTTGAAGGCTGTATGCCCGTAGAAATTATGGCGAGCCGTGGGGAAGATACATTGCGTTATGGTCCCTTAAAGCCTGTGGGCTTAGTGGATAAACGCACCAATGAGGAATCTTATGCAGTTGTGCAATTGCGTAAGGAGAATAAAGAAGGTACCATGTTTAATTTGGTAGGCTTTCAAACTCATTTAAAATGGGGCGAGCAAAAGCGTGTATTCGGTATGATTCCAGGCCTTGAAAATGCCGATTTCATTCGTTATGGTGTTATGCATCGCAATACGTATATCAATTCTCCTGAGTTATTGAATCATGCATTCCAGCTTAAAAAGGAACCGCGTTTATTTTTTGCTGGTCAAATGACTGGAGTTGAAGGTTATTTAGAATCTGCTGCTAGTGGGCTAATGGTAGGCCTACAAGTAGACCGTTACTTAGAGGAACAACCATTTATTGAATTTCCTAAGACGACGGCTATCGGTTCCCTTAGTCACTATATTTCTAACTACGAAGGTTCAAATTTCCAACCAATGAACGTCAACTTTGGTATCATGGATCCATGGCCTCAAAAAGTACGCAAGAAAAAAGAAAAAAATGCACTGATTGCAAATCGTGCTTTAGAAGAACTGGATGCTCTAAAAGCTAAAGAAAATTTATAAGAAATAGCCTTTTAAGAAATAGTTTTATTTCAAAAAATAGTAAAAGTCCTACATTCATAGGTAAAACCCATGAGTGTAGGACTTTTTTGTTAAGTATTTTTGTATTTATTATTTACGTTTTTTAGTTTTTGTTGTTGATTCTGTAGCTACTATAACAGCTTGATTTTTCTTTTCAAGATAGCCTAGATAAATGAATACACAGATACCTACAATGATGGCTATTAAACTCGTCATTTGAGCAGATTTTAAACCTAGCGTTAAGTTTACGTAATCGCCACGTAAGAACTCTAAGAAGAAGCGAGCCGTAGAATAGAGAATGGCATATAGTACGAACACTTGGCCCTTAGCATGTTTGAAAGATCCAAATAATAGAAGGGCTACAAAGATGAGAATATCAATTTGACCTTCCCATACTTCGGCAGGCCAAAGCGGCTGATTACCGTAGGTGCGATAGGCAAGGGTACTTTCAGGATAGATAATACCATAATTACCACCCGTAGGATGACCGAAAGCATCACCGTTTAAAAGGTTTGCCATACGGCCTACCGATTGAGCTAAAATCAATGCAGGGGCAAATAAATCGGCAAAAGCCCAAAAGTCAATTTTGTTTTTACGAAGATACCAATAGCCAGCAATTGTGCCTAGTACCACGCCACCTTGAATGGCCATACCTCCTTGCCAAACAAAGGGAATTTCTAATAAATGATTACCGTAATAATCCCAATCAAAGAAGAATACGTCCCATAGACGAGCACCGATGAGACCAGCTACGGCTACAGTAATGGAAAAGTCGATGATGTGTTCATGCCAACCGCGGCCATCCTTTTTCAAAAGTACATAGGCAACAGAGGCACCACAAATGATAGCCAAAGCTAACATGGTACCATAGGCTCTAATAGGGAAGTCCCCTATGAAAAATAAATATTGATGCATACAAAACTCCTTATGTGATAATTTTTTATTAGTACATAAATTAAATTATAAATTACATATATCCTTCATGCAAGAAAAGAGATGAACTATATATAATATGGTATAATATAGAGATTGGTATTGTATCCCAGTATGGGACCTAGAATTAGGAGAGTACATGATTCGTAAATCTACTATTATAAAATCATTAACAGCTTTAGTAATGTCTGCATTATCTAGTACAATCGTACAAGCAGAGGTATTGGTACCATTAGATCAATTTTTAGCCACTACTACACGTCATTACGAAGCAAATCAATATAAAACAGCATATACAGTATATATTCCACAAAGTGAATTACAAGGTGATACGGTTATTTTAAATCCTGCAGCCGTAGGTGAACCTGTTAAATTGCCCATTACCAAAAAAGATGGTATATCCTATGTAGATATTGAGTCTGAGCCAGCTATGCTGGGTGTTAGTTATACAAAAAATAATGGTCAACTTATTTTAGGACCTGCACCAGAAGCATCTACGGTGAAAGCACCTTATACATTGCAAACACCATTGGCTTGGGCTTTTGATCCATGGACAACAGAGGGAATTCCGTATCAGGCAAAACTCAATACGAGTGGTGATAATATTATTTCTCCAAGTTGGTTTAAATTGCATAGCTTAGGTTTAGAAGCAAGTTCAAATGTAAATATTGATTATGTGAAAGCGTATAAGGATAAAGGCTATCATATTTGGCCGTTAATTACTAATCGGTTTGACTCTAATTTTACAAGTGGTATTTTGTCGGATCAATCGGTATGGAAGAAATTTGCTCATAACCTTGTTCAATATGCCTATATATATGGGTTTGATGGTTATAACTTTGACTTTGAAAACATTAATTATGCTGATCGTGATCGTTTAACAACATTTGTAGCATATTTGTCTAATCATTTACATCAGTATAATATTAAAACTTCTATCGATGTGACTGGCTATTCTGATAGTCCAGAATGGTCATTAGTGTATAACCGTAAAGCTTTGGCAGATACAGTAGATTATGTAGTTCTTATGGCGTATGACGAAACTTGGGCTAAGAGTACTACTGCAGGTCCTGTTGCAAGTTATCCTTGGGTCCGTAGCCATACAGAAAGAATGCTATCTGAAGTTCCTTCTCAAAAGTTAATATTAGGCGTACCATTCTATATGCGCTTATGGCATGAAACGAATGGTTATGCAAAAAGCGAGACATTGGCTATGAAGAATACAAGTAATTACTTTGCTAATTACAGAGATAAAATGACTTGGGACGATCGATTAAAGTTATACTATTTATCTATTCCAACAGCTTCTGGTTCAGATCGTATTTGGTTTGAAGATAATACATCGTTAGGCTTAAAACTTGATCTGGTAAAAGAATTACACCTTGGTGGGTTTGCAGCATGGCGTAAAGGGTTTGAAGATATTTCTACGATTACTATGATTCAAGAAAAAGACTTAGGACGTGGTATTCCTAAATCTCCTACAGCAGTTGTTCCTGAACCTGTAGTTCAAGAAGCTAAACCATTAACAAAGCTTGAACAATACAAATTACGCTTAGAAGAAAAAGAAAAAGAAAAAGCAGCTAAAGCGGAAGCAAAACGGAAAGCTAAAGAAGAGAAAGAAGCTGCTAAACGCAAAGCAAAAGAAGAAGTTGAAAAAGTAAAAGCTGAGAAAAAACGCTTAGAAGAAGAGGCTAAAGCTAGAAAAGAACACAATAAACAAACTGTTAAAGAGCAAAATGATTTATATACTAGTCATAGTTCTGATCAAAATACAAGCCCTAAAAATGATTTAATAAAAACTATTCAAGTCGTAAAACGCTAGTGTTTGACTGCTTTTACAGTACGTAGTAAAATAAAAATATTAATTATAAAATGGCAACCTATGAGGTTGACCATATGAGGAGGCCCCTACATGAACGAAAAGTATGTAGCCCAAGATATTGAAAAAAAGTGGCAACAGTATTGGGAAGATAACCATACATTTAAAACAGAATATGATGAATCTAAAGAAAAATACTATGTATTAGAAATGTTCCCGTACCCATCTGGTAACTTACACATGGGTCACGTGCGTAACTATTCCATCGGTGACGTAGTAGCTCGTTTCAAAAAAATGAAGGGCTTCAACGTGTTGCATCCAATGGGCTGGGACTCCTTTGGTATGCCTGCTGAAAACGCGGCGATTAAACATGGCATAGCACCTAAAACATGGACTCTTGATAACATCGAGAACATGAAATTGCAACAAAAAGCACTTGGTTTGTCCTATGATTGGGACCGCGAAGTAGCAACATGTAAAGAAGATTACTATAAATGGACTCAATGGTTTTTTGAACAGTTTTATAAAAAAGGCTTAGCCTATAAAAAGGAAGCAAAAGTAAACTGGTGTGAAACTTGTCATACTGTATTGGCAAATGAACAAGTTATCGATGGTGCTTGTTGGCGCTGTGATAACCCTGTTGAGAAAAAAGATTTGTCACAATGGTTTTTACGCATCACTGAATATGCGGATCGCTTGTTAGCTGATTTAGATACTCTAGATCATTGGCCACAACGTGTTAAGTTGATGCAAAAGAACTGGATTGGTCGTTCTGAAGGTACAGAATTTTCCTTTGAAGTGCCATCCATCAATGAACGCGTATCTGTGTATACTACACGTGTTGATACTATTTACGGCGTAAGCTATATAGTATTGGCTCCTGAACATCCATATGTGGAACGCCTCATTGAAAATGCTCCTAATAAAACTGAATTAGAAGCTTTCATTACACGTATGCGCAATATGAGCGATATCGACCGTACATCTACAGAGGCACCTAAAGAAGGTATGTTTACTGGGTCTTATGCAGTAAACCCAATGTCTGGCGAACAAGTTCCTGTGTGGATTGCAAACTATGTATTGGTAGACTATGGTACTGGTGCTGTAATGGGTTCCCCTGCACATGATGAACGCGACTGGGAATTTGCTCATAAATATGATTTGCCTATTAAACAAGTCGTAACTCGTGAAGGTGAAGAATACAGCCTTGAAAAATGGCAAGAATGGTATCATGAAGATGGTATCCTCGTTAACTCTGGTGAATATAATGGCCAAACATCTGAAGAGGCTCGTAAAAATATCACGGCAGCTCTTAATGAACGCGGCATTGGTGAAGGTAAGGTAAACTTCCGTCTTCGTGACTGGTTGATTTCTCGTCAACGTTACTGGGGCGTGCCAATTCCTGTAGTATACTGTGAAACTTGTGGTGAACAACTCGTTCCTGAAGAAGAGTTGCCAGTACGCTTGCCAGAGGATGTTAAATTTGAATCTGGTGCTGTATCTCCATTGGCTACATCTGAAAGCTTCTTAAATACTACATGTCCTAAATGTGGTGGCCCTGCACGTCGTGAAACAGACACGATGGACACATTTATCGATTCCTCTTGGTACTTCTTGCGTTATACAGACGCTAAAAACGACCAAGCTCCATTTGATAAAAAAATTGCTAATTACTGGATGAATGTTGACCAATATATCGGCGGTATTGAACATGCTATCTTGCATTTATTGTACTCTCGATTCTTTGTGAAAGTTATTCACGATTTAGGCCTTATCGATGCAAATGAACCATTCCGTGGCTTGTTGACACAAGGTATGGTTCTTAAAGAAGGCAGTAAAATGTCTAAATCTAAAGGTAATGTAGTTTCTCCTGAAGAAATTATCAATACTTATGGTGCAGATACTGCTCGCTTGTTTATTCTATTCGCAGCGCCTGTAGATCGTGACCTTGATTGGTCTGACCAAGGTGTTGAAGGTTCCTATCGTTTCTTAGGCCGTGTATGGCGTATTGTTGATGCGTACAACGAAGAGGCTAAGAAAAATGTAACTGGTGATCTTACAAAAGACGAATTCGGATTGCGTCGTGAATTACACCGTGTTATCAAAAAGGTTACGGAAGACTTAGATAATAATTTCAACTTTAATACAGCGATTTCTGCCATCATGGAACTTGTAAATGCTATGTATGCTCATAAGGATAAAGCAGAAACAATCAATAGTGCATTAGCTAATGAATTGACACATTCCTTATTGCTTCTTTTAGCGCCATTTGTGCCTCATATTACAGAAGAATTGTGGCATGAATTGGGTGAAACTACATCCATTCACACAGAAAAATGGCCTGTATATGAAGAATCTGCTCTCGTTGTAGACGAAGTAGAAGTAGTCTTGCAAGTAAATGGTAAAGTTCGTGATAAACTTACTGTTTCCGTAAATATTACAAAAGAAGAATTAGAAACATTGGCCAAAGAATCTAGCCGTGTTCAAGAATTTATAGAAGGTAAGAATATCGTAAAAGTTATTTACGTACCTGGTAAACTTGTAAATATCGTTGTTAAATAAGGATATTCTATTTGTTTAATATTGTAAGCCCCCAACTACATAGGTAGAAGGGGGCTTATTTTAAGTGAGGTAATTATGGCAAAACGTAGCGATTATATTTCCTGGGATGAATACTTCATGGGTGTTGCCATTTTGGCAGCACAACGTTCTAAGGATCCAAATACACAAGTTGGTGCATGTATTGTTAGTAATGATAATAAAATCTTGTCCATTGGTTATAATGGTATGCCTTTGAATTGCAGTGATGATGATTTCACATGGGAACGTGATACAGCTGATGATAACAAATATTTCTATACTGTACATAGCGAACTCAATGCAATCTTAAATTATCGTGGCGGTTCTCTAGAGGGCTCTAAAATATATGTAACGCTTTTCCCATGTAATGAATGTGCGAAAGCCATCATTCAAAGTGGTATTAAAGCCGTTATCTATCGCGATGATCTCTATAAGGATACAAAAGAAGTAAAAGCATCCAAACGGATGTTGAAAACCGCAGGTGTAGACATTATTGAATACAAATCTACAGGCCGCACATTGAATATTACATTGTGATATAATAATTTTTTACCACTTATAAGAACCCCTATATACAAGCGTATATAGGGGTTCTTTTATATGTAGTTTTCTATTATAAATTGATATCAACCAGATCCGTTAGATTGAACGTACAGTTTTTACTATCATCCAATGTAGGATTACACTGTAGTCATGTTTATACTTGTAAATGGCCATCAATCATAATGTCTACTTCTTGACCGTCACGAGTGTAGCCTTTAATATTCATATGTTCATGACCAATCATAAAGTCTACATGTGTTAAGGAGTAGTTAAGGCCACGTTCTTTTAATTCTTCTTCAGATAAACCATCACTATCTTTGAGGCATGTAGGATAAGATGCACCAATCGCTAAATGGCAGGATGCATTTTCATCAAACAATGTTTCGTAGAAAATTTGGTTAGATTGGCTAATTGGGCTGAAGTGGTCCACCAAAGCAACTTCGCCGAGGTAGAGGGAACCTTCATCGGTTTCTATTAACTCTTTTAATACTTCATAACCTTCTTTTGCAGTATAATCAACGATTTTACCTTCTTTGAAAGTAAAGGAGAAATCAGAAATAGTATTACCCTGGTAAATTAAAGGTTTTGTGCTGTATACAATACCATTAACACCATTATATTGGGGTGCGGAGAAAACTTCCTCTGTAGGAATATTGGCATTAAAAATAGTGCCATCTTTTGAAGATTCTTCACCACCTAGCCATATATGACCTTCTGGTAATTCTAATAAGAGGTCAGTACCATTTTCACAAGTATACCGCAATGCCTTTAAGTCAAATTTATTCAATGCTTCACAGCGGTGACGCAATTTTGCCATGTGATGACGATATGTGTCTTTCGGTTCTACACCTTCAATACGGCAAAGTTTTAATAGGGTAGTCCATAGTTGTTCAATTTTCTCTTCATCTGTACCTTCATAGCCAAGTAAATCTGCCCATAGAACAGTTGGTACAGAAGCAACGCACCATGTAACAGAGGAGTTCATAATCGCTGTATGGTAGAAGGATAAAGCTTTATTTAAGTTACGCGATTGTAGTGAAATACGATTTGTTGGAATACCTTCTAACGCTTTTGGGTTCGCACTAATCAAAGATAAGAAAGCGGCTTTATCATCGATGTATTGCTTGTAGAATTCAGGAATCCAGTTAGCCGGTCTTTCTAATACAGATTCCTTAGCATGTAATAAACGTTGACGAGCGATTGGAGAACATCTCCAGTTGAGGACAACCTCTTTGGCACCTAATTCATATGCTTCTTCTGTGACGATAACTGCAAAGTCTTTGTTTTCCACATCTACAGAAATAACAAGAGTTTGATCTTCTTGTAAATTTACGCCATATTTTAACAAGGTATGTGCATATTTTTTTAATGTTTCTTGATTCATTGTATCTCCTTATATTCGACATCAATTATGAAACTCCTGCTGGTGTGACCAATAGAGTCAACGGTAGGAGTTTACTTTTTCATAGGGAATTCTTTCAGTAGGAGGTGCACTATGAAAGTAAAATTGAATCCATATATAACAATTATATTAATCCTATGTGTTTTAGTAGGAATTTATTTCCTATGGCCTATTATAACAGATGAAAGCGATTCTGTCTTAGTTGAAGGAGCAATAGATGGAAATTCTTCTATATCAACTGTTGAACAAACATCCAACAAACCTATAGCTTATATTACGGGCGCCGTAGTTTCACCTGGTTTATATGAGTTTGAAAGTAGTGCTACTGTAGGTGATGTAGTTCAGTTAGCAGGTGGGCTATTACCTTATGCTGATGTAGAATCAGTCAATATGGCAAAGTCGGTTAATGCGGGAGATCATATCCACATAGTATTTAACTTCCACGGTAATCCAGAGGTTTTATTGCGCGGTAACAAAATTAATATCAATACAGCTTCTGCAAAAGAGCTTGATGCATTACCAGGCATAGGACCCGCTATGGCAAAAAGAATTGAAGAGTATCGTTCACAAAAAGGACCCTTTACATCCGTTGAAGGTATCAAGGGGGTGAAGGGCATCGGTGATGGCGTATTTAAGAAGATTAAAGATAAAATTACAATCTAAATTTAGGAATACAGAACGAGCGTTTGAGGAATCAATCTTCAATACTCAAGTATTAGTTAATACAAAGCCATTTATAACTTATAGCCAATGGGCACATACTATATTGGGATCTATAATAATTGGCACTATATTAGGATATGGTAAATATTATCCCGTACTTAGTCAAATGCATTATATTTTTGCGATTGCCTTAGCTATTATTGGTGTAACTGTTATTAAAATAATGCAATCATATTGTAGGTGGCGTTTATATGCCAATTTATTAATATTAGTTTTTGCTGCAATGGGATTATCCTATTATCAAACAGACTTACGAATTATTAACTATAACAGCTATACATCTTTCTATTTACAGCAAGAAGGAGAATATTTTGGCACTGTCGTATCATATCCTGAATTAGTAACTATCGATAAACAGGAATATTACAAATATAATGTAGAGTTACATGGATTACATCCCTATAAAGATACTGCTAAAAACGACTATATTAAGGCGCAGGGTCGATTACAGATTTACTCAAAGGTATCTACTACAAAGTATTTAATACGGCTAGGGGATCAAGCAATAATTGAAGGTACACCAAAAAGTTTATTTCTCATCGAAGAGGAAGGACGCATTAATCTTAGAGGTAGATATATGAGCTCTAATACAAGAGGTCGAATCTATGATGGTGTATATCGATCTGCTACTAATAAAGATTTACAAGCATTCCACTTTAAAGAAACATTTTCTGAAAAACTATATGGAAAAAGTTTATATTTATGTGGTCAAATACGAGAATCTATTGAAAAAAATATTGCTAGTAATCTAGATGGTCCACAAAAGGTATTAGCACAAGCCTTATGCTTGGGTGGTCATTATAGTGAGCTAGGGGAAGAGCGAATGAAAGATTTTGCTTATACGGGTCTCATCCACATTTTATCTATCTCTGGCTCACATATTGCACTGCTATTAGCCTTAATTTACGGTTTAGGAAGACTCGTTAAATTACGGAAGCGCACATGCTTAATTTTAGGTATATTAGTAGCTTGTATATATTGCTGTATCGTTGGTGGAGATGCACCTGTTATACGTGCAACGATGATGAGTATACTCATGTGCATGGCTTATGTAAAAGGACGATTATATCAAGCTAAACAGGCTTTATGTATATGCGCTATTCTATGTCTTGTATATGATCCTTTTTCTTTGTTTGATGTAAGCTTTCAACTATCCTTTGGTGCAACCTATGGTTTACTTATATGGGGGAAGGTATTATACGACCGTATTCAATGGCTACCAAAATGGATTAAAACACCCCTTGTGTTATGTGTGTCAGCACAGTTGCTCATCTTGCCGCTACAGCTGTATTACTTTCACTATATTAGTATTGCTAGTTTGTTAGCAGCTTGCATAGTAGCACCTATATTAGATATATCCATCATTTTAATCTTTATAAGCACTGTTATTAGCTATGTAATGTCTATATCGTTTCTATGGTCTTTGATAGATGCACTATTACGCATATCGTTATATTTAAATCATGTCTTAGGGCGTAGTGGTAGTTTACTTTGGCTTGGTATGATGCATCTTTATTGTGTTTATGTATATTATACTTTACTAGGTCTGTTTACGTACTTTTTGACACATAAGAAAAAGTATACTGTATATGTAGTGATGTCCTTATTATGTATGGTTGCAAACTTTGGTGCTTCATACTATGTGACTCAGCATAACAAGGATACAGTAATCCATTATATTCCTATGAAGCAGTGTAATGTGCTGCTGTGCATAGCACCAAACCATGAACAGGCATATTTGTTAATCGATGCACCAGATTATATTAAAACGATACCTAATGAAAGACTAATTAATCAAACTATTAGGGCATATGGCATGAATCCTAAAATGGTAAAAGTCAAGTACTTTCACAGTAACGGTTCGGCAAGGGGAATATATAAAAATGGTATGAACCAAATAGTCGTATATAATGGACAAAGTAGAGAAAAAAATCTAAAATTAAATGATAAGGCTAATGTTTTATTTATAACGAGTCGATTTAGTGTAATGAATGAAATTGATTGTATTTCACCGCGTAGTACTGTTTTGTTCAGTAGTCCTCATGGTGCTTTACGCGATGTGGATCCATCATCAGAACATATGTATATAATGGGATACAGCTTTATTAAAGATATCTATCTGTGAAAGGAGGGAATATGGCACATATTCAACTCATCTATGGTGACGAACCACAATTAATTGAAGAAGAAAAACGTAAATTTTTAAGTGCCTATCCAGACCTTCCAGTGACTGTATTAGATGATGAGGCGGGCCCACAAAAAATAAGCGAAAAACTATGTGAAGATTCACTTTTTGGCGATCAAAAGGTATTCTGTTTAGTTAATTTGCCCATCATTCGTAAAAGTGGCAAAAATAGTGATGCTTGGGTTCCATTGTATGAACTCCTCATGGAATATAATGGAGATAATCCTATCGTTTTGATCTATCATGATATGATTGATAAACGGATCAAGCAGAATAAAGAGATTTTAGAAAAAATACCAAATCATCAATGTAAGCGTCTTGAAGGGGCAGACCTCGTGATGTGGATACGTCAGTACTGTACGTCTAACGGCTTTAAAATGACGCCTGATGCACAGGAATATGTGGCTCATCTCATTGATTTGTGGCAAGAGGTACCTGTTTCTTTTATGAGAACTGAGTTTGACCGTTATTTTTTACAAATTACTGGGGAAAAGGTTATTACCAAAGAATTTCTCGAAGAAAACGGTAGTGACTATGGAGCCAAAAACATTTTTACTTTTAAAGAGGCTCTATTAAAAAGAGATATCGATACATTACTTGAACTATTTCCATTTATGTTCGGCTATAAAGAATTAGACCGTGCTATGAGCTATATTGAGGGGCAATTACGTTTACAGTTGCTAGTTAGCGAATGTCGCCAAGTGGGTATGTCTGTTCAAGCCATACAAAACTTATGTAAGGATCATGATTCGTCATTTAAACCATATCCGATTAAGCTAGCTTACGAGGCGAGTCCGAGAATTTCAATTAAGGCTCTACGAGCTTTATTAAAAGGGCTTTATGAGATTATATTAGATAGCCGTAGCAGCAAGGGCGATATTTGGCGATTTAGAGATTTATGTATTACCTACTGTGGGTATAAGGGATAAAAATGAAAGTACGTTATCGTGTTGTACCAAAACAGAATAAGAAATCATCCTTCTATGTGAACTGTCATAGCCAACATGTGACGATTCAAGCAGCAGACTCTGCATTTTCCACATTGCTTAGTCTACGTGAAAGGTTGTCTGCATGGTATAAGGAAAAAAATATCTCTTTTGATGATATTCCAACAAATACAGATACAGCTTGTTGCTTTGCTTGGAAGATAGATACTGAAACGGGTGAAGGATTAGATACCTATTATTATGGCGGTGGCTGTGGTGCTGGTGAATGGATTGAAGCGGCTGAAGCACAACGTGAAGCTGAAGAGGCTAAAAATCAAGAACCTAGAGGCAAGTCTTTTGCGGGTTATGACCAACAAGATGAATATGATGATGTAGACGAAGATGATTTTGCCCCATTTGTAGAAGCTATTGAATTAGGCTATTTCAACAATAGTCCAGTTGTTGTGTCTCGTTCTAATCATACGGCTGCCGAATCTAGCAGTAGTGATACTATCGCATCTGTGAGCAGTACACCTAAAGTAAGCAAAGGCTTTGGCCCTAAAAAAAATACAAAATCTACGGCTAAAGGAAGTGAAGGGGATGGTAAATATCCTCGTCGTGCACCAAAGGATGCACCTACTGATGAAGGCATGATTTTAGGACCTAAAATTGAAGGGGTCACCTCTAAAATCATGGGCACCTTGGATACACCTAGTGTAATTTTTGAAGGTGTCTTTGTAGGTTTAGATAAACGTGATACTAAGACTGGTAAAAGTATCGTTAACGGTAGCATTGTAGATGATACAAATAGCATTAAATTTATCAAGTTTACGAACAGCCCTGAAGAAGGGGATGAATTACTAAAACAATTAAAAGGCTTACAACGGGTTCGGGTACAAGGTAGTGTCAGCTTCGATGATCGTTTTGACAAGGATTATATCCTTTCTGTTCGCAGTATTGAAGCAATAGAAACTACTAGTGTGGAACGAACTGAAAATCGTCCGGACTCTCGTGTGGAACTTCACTTACATACTAAGATGAGTGATAAAGATGCCCTCGTATCTGTAAAGGATTTATTTAAAACAATTAAAAAATGGGGCCATCCTGCAGTGGCTATTACGGACCATGGCGTAGTACAAGCTTTCCCAGAAGCGCAAGCTCTTGGTAAGGAGTTAGGTGTTAAGGTTATCTACGGTGTAGAAGGTTACCTCATCGAAGATGAAATGGTAACAAAAGATGAAGAGCCTGTACTAGATAAGAAAAAGAAAAAAGAAAAAGATAAACGTTACCATATTATTTTGTTAGCTAAAAATATGGTAGGTTTACGTAATTTATATAAAATGATTTCCATTTCTCACCTTGAACATTACAAGGTTCGTCCGCGTTTGCCTCGTTCCGTTATTGAAGAACATCGTGAAGGTATTATCATCGGTTCTGCCTGTGAAGCAGGGGAGCTTATGCAATCCATCGTTCGTGGAGCTACAAAAGAAGAGCTTTTGGAAGTAGCATCCTTCTACGATTATCTTGAAATTCAGCCACATACTAACAATACGTTTTTGGTTCGTAAAGGTCTCATGCCAGATGAGCAAGCCCTCATCGATATGAATAAGACCGTTATCGAATTAGGAGAAGCCTTAAATAAACCTGTATGTGCTACTTGTGATGTTCACTACCTGACACCAGAAGAAAAAATTTATCGTGAAATCATGTTAACTGCATGTGGTTATCTAGATGCAGATGAACAACCAGATTTACATTTACGTACTACAGATGAAATGCTTGCGTCCTTCCCTTATTTAAGCGAAGAAAAAGCATACGAAGTAGTCGTTACTAATACACGTGCTATTAATGATAGCATTGAAGATATTAAGCCCGTTCCTGATGGTACATATTCACCTAAGATTGAAGGTGCTGACGAAGCTTTCACAGAAATGTGCTATAAAAATGCGAAGGCTATTTACGGTGATCCATTGCCTCGTGTCGTACAAGAACGTCTCGATTATGAATTGGATTGTATTATTTCCAATGGTTACGGCGTATTGTATTACATCGCTCATAAGCTGGTAAAAAAATCTCTTGATGATGGGTACCTTGTAGGTTCCCGTGGTTCCGTAGGGTCATCCTTTGCCGCTACCATGTCTGAGATTACAGAGGTAAACCCATTACCGCCTCATTATGTATGCCCTAACTGTAAATATTCAGAATTCTTTGAAAAGGGGGAATATGCAGGGGGCTTTGACTTGCCTCGTAAGGACTGTCCTGAATGCGGTCATGCTTTACAAACAAATGGTCATGATATTCCATTTGCTATTTTCCTTGGTTTCGAAGGTGATAAGGTTCCAGATATTGACCTTAACTTCTCTGGTGATTACCAAGCAAAAGCTCACAAATATACAGAAGAACTATTTGGCCGTGATAATGTGTTTAAAGCAGGTACAATTGGTACTATAGCTGATAAAACTGCTTTTGGTTATGTTAAAAAGTACGCCGAAATTAGAGATATTCAAGCTCGTAATGGTTTCTTTGAACATTTAGCAAAGGGCTTTACAAATGTGAAGAATACTACAGGCCAACATCCTGGTGGTATTATGGTATGTCCTCGAGATATGGATGTGCATCACTTTACGCCAATTCAACATCCAGCTAATAAAAAGGAAAGTGGCGTATTAACGACACACTTTGATTATCATTCCATTGAAGGTCGTATGACTAAGCTAGATATTCTGGGCCATGATGATCCGACCATTATTCGTATGCTAGAGGATTTGACAGGTATCGACGCCAAGACAATACCATTTGATGATCCAAAGACATTGAGCTTGTTCTCCTCTACAGAAGGGATTGGCTTAACACCTGAACAATTACAAGGTGACCAAGTAGCTAGTTTGGCTGTTCCAGAATGTGGCACGAAATTCGTACGGGGCATGCTTGAAGACTCTCGTCCGCAAACATTCTCTGATTTAGTTCGTATTTCTGGCTTTTCACATGGAACAAACGTATGGCTCGACAATGCGCAAGATCTCATTAAAAATGGTACTTGTAAGTTGAATGAAGCCATTTCAACTCGTGACGACGTAATGAACTTCTTGATTCATCGGGGCATGGATAGAAAGCATAGCTTCTTTGTAATGGAAAACGTGCGTAAAGGTAAGGGTATTGAAAAACGAAATAAACAAGGGCAAGCTACGACGGAATTTGAAGCAGAAATGCGTGAAAATAATATTCCTGAATGGTTTATTGAATCTTGTAAAAAGATTTCCTATCTATTCCCAAGGGCCCATGCGGTAGCTTACGTAATGATGGCTTTCCGTATTGCTTGGTTTAAGGTATATCATCCATTGGCATTTTATGCAGCTTACTTCTCCATTCGTGCGAAAGCCTTCGATTTACGGATCATGACAGGGGACCTCAAAACACAATTGACCGAGTTTAACCGTATCAAGGCTCTTGATCGTGCTGCCAGTCCTAAAGATAAGGACCTTATGAGTGCTTTGGAAGTATCTATGGAAATGTATCAACGGGGCTATCGTTTTATCAATGTAGACATTCAACACTCCGAAGCTAGACGCTTTAGCATTAAGGATGGTGCTCTATTACCTCCATTCTTAGCTATTGATTCCCTTGGTGAAACAGTAGCTGATGCTATCGTCGAGGAAAGAAATGAACGTCCATTTACATCTCTAAAAGACTTACAACGCCGTTGTAAAGTATCAAATACCATCATTGATCTTATGAAAGAACTCAAATGCTGTGGTGAACTTCCTGAAGACGAACAAATGTCACTATTTGGAGCATAATAAAATACAAGATAAAACTTAAATACAAAGTAAGCACTATATACCAAATGTTGATATAGTGCTTATTTTTATGTAGTTTGCTACAATATAATTAATATATATCATTGGTGCAAGGGAGTGTTGGGAAATGATAGGTAGTTTATTAAAATTATTAGGAATCTATTCATCAAATAGTAGTGTTTCTAAAGTGCCTAAACTAAATACAAAAGTAGAAGAAAATAGTAATGCTTTTAACATAACTGATCGACTTTCGAATCAAGCTGATGATATTAAACTTTGGGATATTAAGCCAGAAGATACTCCTGAATTAGAAGAATCAGATATTCCAGGTGTATACTTTAACGAATTCCGGGAATATGTAGATGAAGAGAGGAATGTATTATCTCCATCAGAGGTTGATGCGATACGGTATAAAGACGATTACGAGGACGATTATTATAGATAAAAAGGTGTCATCATTTGATGACACCTCTTTTTGAAAGTTTTGCAGTTTATTTATTTTGGCAGATTTTGTAAATTTCGCAATATTAGTATAGGGATTTATATTTCATCCAGTTTGTTTTGGCCATTTCTTTAAGCTCTGTACCACGGCCATCAAGGATTGCATTGATCAAGTATTTGCTGAAGCCCTTAGCTTGTTGATATGCAATTTTAGGAGGCATAGCAAGTTCTTGTTTATCTACGCGAACGTTAACGATGACTGGGCCATTATGGTTAAGGGCTTCCATGATTTTTTCATCAACTTCGCTAGAGTTATGAATGCTCACACCTTTGATACCAGCAGCTTCAGCAAGTTTACCGAAATCTGGATTTACAAAGTCTGTAGCGTAGTCTAGATAGCCGGAAGCTTTCATTTCCATAGCGATAAAGCTAAGTTCTTCGTTATTGAATACAAAGATTTTAACTGGTAAGTTAAGTTGTTTTAATGTTAACATTTCGCCCATCATCATTGTAAAGCCACCATCACCAGAGAGGGAGATGACTTGACGGTTAGGACATGCATTTTGAGCGCCAATAGCATGCATCATAGCATTCGCCATAGACCCATGGTTATAGGAACCTAAGATGCGACGTTTACCATTTGTTTTTAAGTGACGAGCAGTCCAAATAACTGGAGTACCTACGTCAAAGGTAAAAATTGCGTCTTCTGCTGCTAGTTTATTGAGGCGATTTACGAAGTATTGAGGGTGAATTGCTACACCATCTGGTTCAGCTACGGCATAACTATCTAAGTCAGCTCTAAATTTTGTATATGCTTTACGTACAGTATCAATAAATTCAGTATCACCACGTTGGCCTACAAGAGGTAATAATTCTTTTAACGTATCTTTTACAGTACCAATGATACCTTGTGTAAGAGGTACGCGACGACCTAAAGCGCTAGGATCTCTATCTACTTGTATTACTTTCGCATTTTCTGGATAGAATGGACGGTAAGGGAAGTCTGTACCAAGCATTACCAAAGTATCACATTGTTCAATAGCACGGTAGCCAGATGTATAGCCTAATAGGCCAGTCATACCTACATCATATGGATTTTCCCATTCAACCCATTCTTTACCTCTGAAAGCGTGTACAACTGGTGCTTGCAAGCGTTTTGCTAATTCTACCACTTCATCATGAGCACCTTCACAACCGGCACCACAGAATAGGGTAATACGTTTGCCTGTTTCTAAATGAGCCGCCATTTCTTCAATATCTTCTCGTTGTGGAACAATATGAGGTAAACGAGGTGGGTTCCACACAGGTAATTCATCAATTTCCATTTCCATAACTGCAACGTCCCCAGGAAGAACGATAACAGCAACATCTTGGTTACCAACAGCAGCGTTCATAGCACGGAATAGAAATTCCGGCATTTGCTTAGGATTGGATACAAGTTCGCAGAAACAAGAACATTCTTTGAATAGATTTTCTGGATGTGTTTCTTGGAAATAGTTCAAACCTACTTCAGATTGAGGAATGTGAGAAGCAATGGCCAATACTGGAACACGATTGCGATGACAGTCGAAGAGACCATTAATTAAGTGTAAGTTGCCAGGACCAGAGCTACCAGCACATACAGTTAGTTTATGAGTTAGGGATGCTTCTGCACCGGCAGCAAAGGCTGCTGTTTCTTCATGTCGTACATGTTCAAAAGCAATTTTACCATTGCGGCGTAAACTATCATTTACAGAGTTTAGACTATCTCCAGTGATACCGTAAATGCGTTCGATGCCCGCATTGGCTAAGACTTCTATAAGTACATCAGAAATTCGTTTTTTTGCCATATTATCACCTATATTTAATAATTACTATCATTAAAATATGGTTATTCAAACCATATATACTATATTAGACTTGTTTAACTTGTAATTATGTGATAAAAGTTACTATTTACTGTATACATAGTTTATATATGTTTATATTAAAAGTAAATATATATTATTATTTATATTATTCTAGTATTTGTGTTCTAAAAATTATATTTTAATCAAATTATTTAATATTCTTTCTCAATACAAAACTATTATTCTTGCATAACATTAATAAAAGTGTTACTATTAATTCATAAACAAAATAGATAAGTCTTTGGGGATAGGTGAAATTCCTTACCGGCGGTAAAGTCCGCGAACCTTTTTGGTATGAATCGGTGCAATTCCGATACCGACAGTAGAGTCTGGATGAGAAAAGACGAGGCACATTTGTTGTGCGCATTTATGATGACCCAAGGACTATGTAATAGTCCTTTTTTTATTGAGGTGATATGGTGGATGACGTAGTATATATGAAGCGCGCCATTGAACTGGCAAAATTAGCCACAGGTCACACCTCACCAAATCCTTTGGTTGGTGCTGTTGTGGTAAAAGATAATACAATAATCGGTGAAGGTTATCACCATAAAGCTGGTACAGCTCATGCTGAGGTGCATGCACTAAATCAAGCAGGTGATAATGCCAAAGGTGCTACTTTATACGTAACATTAGAGCCATGTTCTCATTATGGAAAAACACCACCTTGTGCGCTTCGTATCATTGAGGCTGGCATAGCTAAAGTAATAGTAGGTAGTACAGATCCAAATCCACTAGTTTCTGGAAAGGGAATGGAGTTACTTCGTGAAGCAGGTATTAAGGTTGTTTGCCCCGTATGTAGTGATGAATGTGCTGAACTAAATGAGCATTTCTTTACCTATATACAGACAGGTAAGCCTTTTGTCACTATAAAAAGTGCTATGTCATTAGATGGGAAAATTGCTACATCTACTGGACAATCTCAATGGATTACAAATGAGTCCTCTCGTCGCGATGGACATGTGTTGCGTGCCACGCATGATGCCATGCTCGTTGGAATTGGTACAATTTTGGCAGATAATCCACAGTTAAATTGTCGTTTAACGGATAGTGAATTATCAGATGCGTTATTAGATAAAAGCATACTTGATGAACCGATTACGATTCATCAACCAGATGTAATTATCTTGGATAGTCTTGGTAGAACACCTACTACTAGTCGCGTCTTTGAAATAAATAATCGCAAGATTCATATATTCGTATCTAAAGGTTGTCCTAAGGATCGGATACAAGTATTAGAACAAGTTGGTGCTCAAGTAACCGTAGTAGAATCTATTTCTACTCGTAAAAGCAAGAGCACAGACATTGTGATTGATATTAAGAAATTATCTATCGATGATATTCTTACAAAACTAGGTGAACTAGGTTACACATCTATTCTTGTTGAAGGTGGATCTGCAATTATCAGTTCCTTTGTGGAAACGAAGAACTTTGATAAGGTCGTAACATATATTGGAAATACCATTATTGGTGGTAACGATGCAACACCAGCTGTAGGAGGTCGAGGTTTTGAAAGTTTAAAGGCTTCGCCACAACTAACTTTCACCAAGATTAAAGTATTAGATAATAACATTCGCATTGAAGCGTATCGTCAAGGAAGGAGGGGCGCTTATGTTCACGGGAATCGTTGAAGAAATTGGCCGCGTCGAGAACATTAAAAAGGGCCCTAAATCCTTAACCATAACAATTCGAGGAGAAAAAATTTTTAGCGATTTAAAAGTTGGTGATTCCGTAGCTGTTAATGGGGTGTGCTTGACGGCCACAACGATTGGCAATAGTATATTTACAGCGGATGTGATGCCAGAATCCATTAAGATGACTACGTTTACTAATTTGAAAGTCCATCAACCAGTCAACTTAGAGCGAGCTATGCTTGCTAATGGTAGATTTGGTGGTCACATTGTGGCAGGCCATGTAGATGGTACAGGTCGTATTATTAATCGTGAACAAACCGATAATGCCATTATCTTTACTATCGAAACTCCAAAATCCGTTATGGATTATGTTATCTATAAGGGCTCCATTACCATCGATGGAATTAGCCTCACAATTATGCGACGAACAGAAAGTAGTTTTTCCGTCTCTATCATTCCTCACACTTTGAGTGAAACTATTTTAGGTTTTACTCATATTGGAACAGAGGTCAATTTAGAAACGGATATTGCTGGACGATATATTCGTCATTTTATGAATCTTGGTAGTGAACCTACCGAAGAAAAGCCTAAAAAATCTATGCAATCCCTCTTAGTAGAGAATGGATTTATATAAGTAAGGAGCGTTCCTATGAGCGAACAATTACATTCTATTAATGAAGTCTTACAAGACCTTAAAACTGGTAAACCTGTTATTATCGTTGATGATGAAAGCCGTGAAAACGAAGGTGATCTTATCATTGCTGCAGAGTTTGCGACGCAAGAAAACATTAACTTCATGGTTAAATACGCTCGCGGTATCGTATGTACGCCTATGCGCCGCGAAGCGTTAGAAAAGTTTGGCATTCCTGCAATGGTTACTAAAAATACTGATAACCATGAAACTGCTTTCACTGTTACTGTTGACCATGTAGATACTACAACCGGTGTATCTCCAGCAGAGCGTGCCTATACAATCCAAAAATTATTAGATCCATCTGCAAAACCTCAAGATTTTCGCCGTCCAGGTCATGTGTTCCCACTTGTCTATAAAGAGGGAGGCGTATTGGTACGACAAGGTCATACAGAAGCATCTATTGATCTTTGTCGTTTAGCCGGGTTACAAGAGGCTGCCGTTATTTGTGAAATCACAAAAGATGATGGCGATATGGCACGTTTACCGGATCTTATGGAATTTGCTAAAGAACATGACTTGAAAATTGCTTCTGTAGCAGAACTTATAGAATATCGTAAACAACATGAAGATATGGTTGAGCTTGGTGCTTGTTCTAAGTTGCCTACTAAATTTGGTGATTTTAATATCTTTGTATTTAAAAATGAATTAGATCATAAAGAGCATTTAGCTATCGTAAAGGGCAATGTTCAAGATTGTAGCGATGTGCTTGTACGTATTCATTCTGAATGTTTAACAGGCGATGTATTTGGTTCTAAGCGCTGTGATTGTGGCGAACAATTAGACAATGCGTTGCGCGCTATTGAAAAAGAAGGCAAAGGCGTTGTTGTATATATGCGACAAGAGGGCCGTGGCATTGGTTTGACCAATAAAATTAAAGCCTATGCATTACAAGAACAGGGCCTTGATACAGTAGAAGCAAATGAACAATTAGGCTTCCCTGCAGATATGCGTGAATACTCCTTAGCGGCTCAAATTATCCGTTTCTTGGGTATTAAAAGCATCCGCTTATTAACTAACAATCCCGAAAAGCGTCATGGCTTAGAACATTGGGGAATCAATGTAACTAGCCGTGTACCACTCATCATTGCTGCAAATAAATTTAATGCAGGCTATTTAAAAACAAAAGAAGAGAAAATGGGTCATATGTTAGAAGACTAATTAACTTTCACCATATAACTCGGTCGTTACATATATATTTCCTTAGATGGAATAAAGGAGGTCAATATAATGATGGTTCAAGAAGGTAACTTATTAGGTACTGGTAAGAAATTTGCTATTATCGGTTCTCGTTTCAACGAGTTCATTACATCTAAATTAATCGGAGGCGCTGAAGATTGTTTACTTCGTCACGATGTTAAACAAGAGGATATTACAGTAATTTGGGTTCCAGGTGCTTATGAGATTCCTTTGATTGCTAAGAAAGCAGCTTTATCTGGTCGTTATGATGCAGTTATTTGTGTAGGTGCTGTTATTCGTGGGGCCACTACTCATTATGATTATGTATGCAACGAAGTAGCCAAAGGTATCGCACATGTATCTTTGGAAACTGGTATTCCTGTTATGTTTGGTGTAGTAACTACTGAAAACATTGAGCAAGCTATCGAACGCGCAGGTACAAAAGCGGGTAATAAAGGTTATGATTGTGCGATGGGTGCAATCGAAATGGTTAACCTTATCGATCAAATCTAAGAATTGTATATATAACACTCAGTATCTTATGGTACTGGGTGTTTTTATATCATCGAAAATATGTTCTTTTAAATTTAAATAAGACCAGACGAACATATATTCTCTATTATTGAAAGTTAAATATTTGACATGATATACTATATAAGCAATATAAAAGTAATACCTTAATAAAATCAGTAGAAATAAGGAATGATAGAATGGATTATATAAAACGTTTTACAACCCGAGAAGGGGTTCGTATGTCTTTAGCTGTAACAACCGATACAGTTGAAACAGCTCGTGTACGTCATGATTTATGGCCTGTAGCAACAGCTGCTTTAGGTCGTGCTATGACGGGGGCTATCTTATTAGCTGGTGATTTCAAAAACCATGAAAACGTAAGTTTACGCATTAAGGGTGATGGTCCACTAGGTGTGGTGCACGTAGATGCATTTTCAGATAATACGGTTCGTGGGTATGTAGATGAACCTCATGTAGATGTACCATTAAAACATGCTGGTAAACTCGACGTTGGTGCCGCAGTAGGTCATAATGGGGAAGTACAAGTTACGCGATTTACACAATTGGCGCAAGACTATACTTCTACAAGCCCGATTCAAAGCGGTGAAGTAGCAGAGGATTTGGCTTACTATTTGTATGCTTCTGAGCAAGTACCTTCTACAATCAGCCTTGGCGTATTGGTAGATCCTGATTACCATACAGTTGTAGCTGGAGGTTTTATCGTACAAGCCTTGCCAGATGCGACAGATGCTGCATTAGCACAAGTAGAAAAAAACATTAATGAACTAGGTCCTGTAACAGAATATTTGAAAGCTCATCCAGATGGTAAAGGCCTTATGGAACGCGTATTAGACGGCTTAACTGTTAATGAGGTATATAATGAGCCTGTTAATTTCCAATGTCGTTGCGGTCGCGATCGTTTTGCTAGTGTTCTTATGACATTACGTGAAGATGATAAAAAAGCAATCCTTGAAGACGAGACGACAGAACTAGTATGTCATTACTGTAATGAAAAATATCATTTCAGTCGTGAAGAGCTACAAGATATGTTTGAGCCAAAAGGTCCAGTTCAATAATTATTATTAAAAATAAAATAACCCTTATAAAAATTACAGGCTATATGGTTTTTCCTATAGCCTGTTTTTGTATTCTATGAGAAAATAAAAGATAAGAGTTATTAATAATAGGAGGTCACAATGAGTGCAATCGGTGTAATTGGTGGTACTGGCGTTTATGATCCAACCATCTTTGAAAATATTCATGAAGAATCCTTAATAACACCATATGGTGAAATAGATTATGTACAAGGTACATACCACGGAAAAACAGTAATCTTTGTTGCTCGTCACGGCAAAGATCACACAATTCCTCCACATAAAATTAATTATCGTGCAAATATTTGGGGGCTAAAAAAATTAGGCGTTACATTTATTATCTCTACAACTGCGGTAGGTTCCTTGAATGAAAACTTCAAACCTGGTCATTTTGTTTTGACTGACCAATTCTTAGATTTCACTAAGAACCGCATCACTACATTCTATGAAGGTGGTGACCGTCCAGTAGCACATCTTGACGTAACAAATCCTTACTGCTCTGAATTACGTAATATTCTTCAAAAGGTTGGCACAGAACAAGGTCTTACCATCCACAATGGTGGTACCTATGTATGTACTGAAGGTCCTCGTTTTGAAACTCCTGCGGAAATTAAAATGTTCCATATGCTTGGTGGCGATACCGTAGGTATGACTAATGTACCTGAAGTTAATTTAGCAAATGAAGCTGAAATGGCGTATTCTACAATTTCTATGATTACAAACTATGCAGCAGGTATCTCCGAAGCTGCTTTAACACATGGTGAAGTAGTAGAAATGATGGCTGACATGGCGGCTCAACTTAAATCTCTTATCTTAGGTGCTATTGATGTAATCGATGTAGATACTCGTTATGACGCTCACAATCGCATGCATGAATATGGTGGTTTTAAACTATAATCAACTCATAATGATACACAATAGTTCATCGAAGGAGAAGTTATGATTAATATTGAATGGCGTAAAGATACGCTGGTACTATTAGATCAAACTAAATTGCCTACTGAAATTACATACGTTCACTGTACAGATTGGCGCCAAGTGGCCGAAGCTATTAAAATGCTTCGCGTTCGTGGTGCACCTGCTATTGGCGTAGCTGCTAGTTATGGTCTCATTTTAGCTGCTATGGAAACAGGACGTTTAGAGGCGCCATTTAGTGAACAACTTACAAGCTTATATGAGTTTAGTGAGACCTTAAAAGAAACTCGCCCTACAGCAATCAATTTAGCTTGGGCTGTAGATCGTGTCATTTCTCTTGTGAAAACTAATGTTGACAGTATGTCCTCAATGAGTGAAGTAGTAGACCTCATTACAAAAGAGGCTATTATCATTCACGAAGAAGATGTGTCTTTGAATAGACGTATGGCCGAAGCAGGGGCTACATTATTTGAAGATAAAAAGAATATTCGCATCTTAACTCATTGTAATGCTGGTGCACTAGCTACAGGTGGTTTAGGTACAGCTCTTGGTGTTGTCCGTAAATTACATGAAAATGGACAATTGGAACGCGTGTATGCTGATGAAACACGTCCATTATTACAAGGTGCTCGACTTACAGCCTTTGAACTTCACGAGGATGGTATTCCTATTACTCTTGAAACAGATAATATGGCAGCCTATGCGATGCAACATGGGTTAATTGATGCCGTTATCGTCGGTGCTGACCGCATCACTACAAAAGGGGATGTAGCCAATAAAATTGGTACCTATGGTGTGGCTGTACTAGCTAAATTCCACAATATTCCGTTTTATGTAGCCGCTCCTTATAGTACATTTGACTTTAGTCTGGAAAATGGTGGAGATATTCCTATTGAGATGCGCAACGAGGATGAAGTAACTGCTTTACACGGTGTTCAAACAGCCCCTAGTGGTATTGATGTACTTAATCCTGCATTTGATGTAACACCTCATGAACTTGTAACAGCGATTATCACCGAAGAGGGAGTATTGACTCCAAATTATGAAGAGTCAATCGATAAGCTACGCCAGATTGTAGAATCTAAATAGTCTATTATCTTAATGATTAGCTTATTAAGCATTCTATATATAAGAAATATATTATCTATATAATTAAGTATCTACAATGATATTAACAAAATTATATAGTATCAATAAATCTAAGTAGATTTACTATCAACTATTTATTTTATTGTATCTACTTGTATGAGTAAAAGGAGATATTATGCAATCTTTAATTAGAGACATAAATTTAGCAACAGAAGGTCGCAAAAAAATTGATTGGGTTTCTAACTTTATGCCTACATTAAACACATTAGGTGACCGTTTTGAAGCAGAACAAACTTTCAAAGGCCAAACAATTGTTGTTAGTGTCCACTTGGAAGCAAAAACAGCATACCTCGCGACTGTTTTAAAACGCGGTGGTGCAGATGTAATTGTAACGGGCTCCAATCCGTTGTCTACACAAGACGATGTAGCTGCAGGTCTTGTAGATATGGGCATTACTGTATATGCTTGGTACGATTGTACTGATGAAGAATATTTTAACTTCCTCCATAAAGCACTTGATCACAAACCACATATTATCATCGATGATGGTGGTGATTTAGTAAATCTATTGCATACTACACGTCAAGATGCAAAAGAACGTTTGTTAGGGGGGAGTGAAGAAACTACAACAGGTGTACATCGTTTATATGCATTAGAGAATGCTAAACAATTAACATTCCCTATGATTGCAGTAAACGACTCTTACTGTAAATATCTTTTTGATAATCGCTATGGTACAGGTCAGTCCGTTTGGGACGGCATCATGCGTACTACAAACTTGACTGTAACAGGTAAAAACGTTGTCGTTGCTGGTTACGGTTGGTGCGGTAAAGGCGTTGCTATGCGAGCAAAAGGCCTTGGTGCCCACGTATATGTAACTGAAGTAGATCCAATTAAAGCAGTTGAGGCTGTATTTGATGGCTTTAAAGTATTGCCTATGATTGAAGCTGCTAAAGTGGGCGATATCTTCTGTACTGTAACAGGTTGTAAAGATGTTATCGTAAAAGAACATTACGAAGTGATGAAAGATAAAGCTATCTTGTGTAATGCTGGTCACTTTGATTGCGAAGTGAACGTTTCTGATCTTACTGAACTTGCTGTAAGCCACGAACGGGTTCGCCAAAACATCGAAGGCTATACTATGTCTGATGGTCGTAAACTCTATGTATTGGCTGAAGGCCGTCTAGTAAACCTTGCAGCTGGCGATGGTCACCCTGCAGAAATTATGGACTTGTCCTTTGCTATGCAAGCCCTTGCTGCAGAGTATATCTTGAAAAACGGTAAAGAAATGGATCCAAAAGTATACGTATTGCCTCATGAATTAGATGTGGAAATCGCCAAACTTAAGTTGAACTCGATGGGGTATGATTTAGATTCTTTAACACAAGAACAAATCGATTACCTAACAAAAGTAAACTAATACTGTATTGAAATATAATGGTTTCTGTAATACATTTTGTATCTAAACTATACTAGCTTTCAAATTAAACAAATATAACCGAGCTATCATGGCTCGGTTATACCTATGAGGGAAGACTATGTCTGATTTATTGATTACTCATGTAGACGTCCTCACCGATGAGGGGGTTCTTAAAAATCATGCCATTGAAATTAATAATGGTTATATTACAGCTATTTTAAACGATATTGAAGCTGAAAAGGCAAAAGACTCTGCTAAGGAAGTACTAGACGGTAAAGGTCAATTGGCTACGCCAGGTCTTGTAAATACACATACTCATATTGCGATGGGTCTATTTAGAAACTATGCAGATGATCTTGAGCTTATGGAATGGCTTGAAACGGCTATTTGGCCAACAGAAGCAAAATTAAATGATGATTATGTACGTTACGGCACACAACTTGGCATTGCTGAAATGCTACGCACTGGTACCACAACTTTTAGCGACATGTATTTCTTTATGAATACTACAGCTGAGGTGGTAAAAGAAACTGGCATTCGATCTGTATTATCTCGTGGCTTAGCCGGTGTATCCCCAACAGCAGATCAAGCATTAGTTGAAAATGCTGACTTATTCCGCACTTGGAACGGCTTTGATAATGACCGCATCAAAGTATTGCTTGGACCACATGCACCATATACTTGCCCTGATGATTATATGGAAAAGGTGATTGCCTTATCTCATGAATTAAATTGTGGTATTCATATGCACTTGTCCGAAACAAAAGGAGAAGTGGAGACTGTTATGAAAGCTACTGGTAAGACACCAATTGCGCATATGCATGATTTAGGTTTATTCTGGAATACTACCTTAGCCGCACACTGCGTTCATGTGACAGACGAAGATATGGCTATTATGTCTGAAAATAATGTAGCCGTAGCTCATAACCCACAATCTAATTTAAAATTAGCTAGCGGTATTGCACCAGTACCTGAAATGATTGCCAAAGGTATTACGGTTGGTCTTGGTACAGATGGCTCCGCTTCTAATAATAATGCTGATATGCTTGAAGAAGTACGTCTTGCAGCAACATTACATAAAGCACGTCTTTATGATCCAAAGGCTATTCCTGCTCAAGCCGCATGGAACATGGGCACTGTAGAAGGTGCAAAAGCATTGGGATATACAGATCTTGGTGTATTAGATAAAGGCTATCGTGCAGATATCGTGCTATATGATGTATCTGGTATGCACTGGATGCCTCGTTACAATGATTTAGCAGCTCTTGTATACTCTGCTAATAGCTCCGATGTAAATACTACAATTGTGGGTGGTAAGGTTCTTATGAAAGACAAAGAACTGCTTACAATTGATGAAGAAAAACTACGGGCAGAGATTGATAAAGCTCAGGTATATTTTAGTAATTAGCAGTTAATCTAAACACAAAACCCACTCATGATAATCATAGAGTGGGTTTTGTGTTATATACTATATAGATTTATTTAATTGCTTTCACCAAGAACATGGGTACAGGAATATAAAACTCGTCTTCCTCATTGTAAATGCGCGGACCTACAGTTAGATCAATGGTAACAGAACTAGCACCTAATTTAGTAAGTAGTTCTTTATCCCATTGAGGTCGTGTATAAGAAGAAATATCGAGCATATGATAAATGGTGTGACATCGTTCTTTTAATTCGTTGCTTACATGTTCATGGGCATGATGAACAGATTGTGATACATTATGATGATTACGAGCATGTTCCGCATCATAGTTTAAAATCAAACCACCTGGGCGAATGACGCGAAACCATTCGGCATAGGCTTTGTCAGGATGGGGTAAATTCCACGTTACATTTCTGGCCACAACGATATCAAAAGTATTAGTATCAAATCCTAGATTTTCTGCATCCATTACGGAGAAGGTTGCATCACAATCGAGGGATTCTCCTAGTTGATTTGCCTCATCTATCATATTAGGTGTAATATCAATGCCATGCACTGTATGACCAAGTTGAGATAGTATAATACTAAAAAAGCCGGCTCCACATCCAATATCTAATATTCGTAAAGATCTATCAGAATCAAATATATGACAAGTTAATTCTTCTCTCCATAATTTTAGTTTGGGACTTTCCAATTCTTTTGCACGTAAAGCGCCAAAATCGTGAGCTCGATCTGCCCAATAGGATGTAATAAATTCTTTATCATCCTTCATAGGATGGTTGCGTTCAAAAATATCGTTCATATTTTACTTCTCCTCATATTCTATAGTACTTATAGTATCATAAAATAATAACGAACTATACAGCAAAAATCACATTAATTCCATAAATACTAACTATGAGGTATGATATAATACATCTATGTTTTATTTTAAGGAAAGGGCAGGGCTATGATATTACAGACTGGACAACGTACAGATATTCCTGCTTTTTATGGCCAATGGCTAATCAATCGTGTCCGTGAAGGGTTTGTAGATGTTCGTAATCCATATAATCCGCTACAGGTGACTCGGTATCCTATTAATCAAGAGGTAATAGATGGCATTGCATTTTGTACTAAGAATCCTTTACCATTTATTCCACTACTAAATGAAATTGTTGACTACAGACAATACTGGCATATGACAATAATGCCTTATGGAACTGATATTGAGCCCTATGTACCACCTTATGCTTCTGTTATAGAGGGATTTAAATACATATCCAAACTGCTTACTCCACAATCTATGGTATGGCGCTATGATCCTATCATTTTAACCAATGAGTATACAGTAGATTTTCATTTTGAAAGCTTTTATATAATGGCCAAGTCCCTTAAAGATTATACAGATACTGTTGTTGTAAGCTTTTTAGATATATTTGATAAGGTGGCTCAGAATTTCCCAGAAGGGTACAGACCGAGTTTAGATGTTCAAACTAAGATCATCAAAGAATTTCTATCCATAGCTCGTTCTCATCATATGACTCTCAAAACTTGTGGAGAAGGGTATATCTTTAAAGAACTTGGTGCTGATACGGAGGGGTGCCTTACTTTAGATTGTTATGAAAGGGCCTGGAATATAAAATTAAAAGCACCAAAACGTACGCCAGCGAGACCAGAATGTAATTGTTATTTACATGGTGATATTGGTGCCTACGATAGCTGTAGCCACTTTTGTCGTTATTGTTATGCTAATACTAATCAAGCGGTGGTTCGATATAATCGTTTACATCATGATCCAAATTCTAGCTTACTTATTGGAAGACTTTCAAAAAGAGAAATTATCAAAGAAAGTACGGAGAAGAGCTGGATTGTAGAGGAAACTATAACACAAGATAGCTTATTTTAAGCAAAATTACTAGAAATTACTAAATTAAATGAATTGACTTACCGTGTAAAATAGATACCAAAGGGGTTGTCAAGAAGGAATCTCAGGAATATAAGAGAGTGTAAATGTATTTTTTGTTTAATTTAAAAGGAGGTGCATTTATGATAACGTATAAGAAAGATAGTAAAGATAATTTACAATCATCTGACTCATCTATGCCCGTGTTAGCAATGTGTTACGACTTTGATAAGACATTAACCCCTGACGATATGCAGGCACAAGGTTTCATTCAATCGGTAGGCTATAACGAAGAGCAAATCAAACAATTTTGGCATGAATCAAATCAATTGGCTAAAAAACATGATATGGATAATAACTTAGCCTATATGTACAAAATGATTCAAGAAGCTGTAGGCCATTTCTATGTAACAAAAGATAAACTCATGGAATACGGCAATCAAGTAGAATTATACGAAGGGGTACGGACTTGGTTTGAACGTATTCGCGAATATGGCTTAGAACAAGGCGTTAAGATTGAACATTATATTATTTCGTCTGGCTTAAAAGAGATGATCGAAGGCACTGAAATGGCAAAAGAGGGGGCTTTCACCAAAATCTATGCCAGTGCATTTATGTTTGATGATAAAGGTGTAGCTGTTTGGCCTGCACAAGCCATTAACTATACGAATAAGACACAATTTTTGTTCCGTATTCAAAAAGGAATTCATGATATTAATGATACTGGTGTTAATGATTACATTAAGCCTGAAAATCAACGAGTGCCGTTCCGTAACATGATTTATATTGGGGATAGCGATACAGATATTCCTTGTATGAGTCTTGTGAACGCTAATGGGGGTCATTCTATAGGTGTATATGATCCATTTAAGAAAGATAAAGAAAAGGTATATAAGATGATGCGTCATCATCGTATCCGTTATTATGCACCTGCAGACTATACAAATGGTTCTAAACTAGATACATTAGTAAAGCAAATTATACGTAAAACCGCAGCCTACGAAGTATTAGAAGGCGAATATATTCATTGTAAATACGAAGCCGAGGAGTAATATGGAACAATCTAAATTAACTAGCGAATGGATTCAAACCTTTAACCGATTAGGTTCCGAAGGTAAATTAAAACCTACCGTACCATATCATGATTTATTTAACAGAAAAGAGTTAAAAGGATTTCCGTTACACACATTACCCATGTGGACGGTAAATTTTCCAACAGGATATATTACGTGTTGTGATCCTCTAGTAACATTGCCAAGTAAACCAGATACATATCTTAGACAGGTAACACCAGGTACGTATCTGTTAGATACTAAGATAATCGAAATGGAACCAAATGAATATCGTTATGTAGCTAGTCGAGTTGTTTTTAGCAGTAATGAGCCTGTATATTACGAATTAGCATTAAAAGGGACTGAAGACTTAACCGATTTAGATGATGGGGATACCTATATTGGATTTCCTGTAGATTCGGGTTTAGCTACAATAGTAGATGCACAAACTATTGAGACATATAACAAATTTTATGAACAATGGCATATAAACTACCCTGAAAAAAATATCTACGATGATTATTATAGTGATTTATTCCAATTGAATGCTATGGCATATCCACAATTCCAACGTTCTAAAGGAGATTGGATTAACTTTACAATTCCTGATACGGAATTGACAGTACCGATGATTCAATCTGGGTTTGGCGATGGTTTATATCCAGTATACTGGGCATTTGATAAAGATGGCCAAATTTGCCAAATTATTATGGAATACATAGATTGCAGCGAAGCATATGAGTAATATATTAGCGCTGTAGTGAAGAAAATAACTAGATATAACTGAATATATAAAAATAAGGCGCTTAGTATAACTAAGCGCCTTTTAATATGATCGTATTATATTTTGAGATTTAAATACCAAAAGTCCAGTTTACTAATACGCGAATGATACTTAAACTAAGAATAATTTCAGCAAGAAATCTTAAAGAACTCTCCATGCCATTACCTAAATGTTTTAAACCGCCAATTTTGGCTTTACTTACAATATCACACCAGCACATATAATTCCTCCATAAGAGTATGAGTAAATTAGATAATTTATATTACTATTTTACAATCTAATCCTAAAAAATTCAATATAAATTTTATGTAATAATAATACTTTATTGGCATATAGAAAAATTAAAAATATGAAAAGAATTATTTGCTTAATTGTAGAATGAAATTGAACAAATAAAAGAACGTGGATCAAATAAAAGTCATAATTAGATGTATACCGAAAGGAATGCCAGTAAAAGCCGTTTCAGAGGAAACTATTAAACGAACCCTTCAATGGTGTAATAATTTGACACGCAAGATTCTAAATTATGGCCCTCCTTGAATGTCTTTCATGAAGTAGTTAACAGAATTGTAGATTTGAATGCTATTCAATTTCATATTGCAATTTAATTTTGATATAATATTTCATATCTAATTAATAAAAAAATGGAGGGAAATGGATGTATGAATTTTTAAGAAATATAGATGTAGTGACATGGATTCCAATTGTGATTTCAGTTATATCGTTGATATATACAATTATAAAGAATTATTATTCTAGTAAACGCTTAAAGCACGCTGAAAAAATTAATGAAGAAAATTATAATTGGAAGAAAAATTTTGATATATACAAAGAAGAAAACAGACAAAAAGATATTTTAATTCAAAATTTGTTATCTGAACAGAATACTCGAGCGTCAATTATCCCATATTTCAATATAGTCTTAAAAGACAGTAAGATTAAAAATCAAAAGAATAGCTTGATTTTAGAAATAGGTTTCATAAATATAGGAAAAGAAAGTGCGACAAATATACAGCTATCACCGAAATTTCCTGATAAAGGATTGCAAGGGTATATTTATAGTGAAGGGTATCCTAAGAAATTGTATTATATTTATGAGTATTTAAGTCAGTATTATGCAACTGCAAGAGAAAAGGTTACATTCAAAGTTAAGGTGGATTTAAAAAATGGAGAAAAAATCAATGATTTTTTAAAATTCAAAATCAAGTATTCTGACTTAATAGGGAATGAGTATGAACAGGAATTTCGGTGTGGATTTTATATGTTAGACTGTATAGCATATAATTTAAATAATACCTCATATAAACCTATATTATTAAAAAAGTAAAATATTTGGACTCTATCGTCTTTTATTTTATTGTCTTTACTACAGCAACTTATAATAAAATATGTAATTGATACAAACTCAGGTTACAAATTATTTAAATTACCACATTATAATGACGATATAACATCATTTTATAAAGATTTATTTGTTTATAAATCTAATGGAAAATATGGCCTAATGGATTATAACGGTAATATAATTATTGAACCTAAATTTGATAAAGTTACTATTAATGAACCTGAGTTAGCGGAATATATAAAAGAAATAGATTCATATGAAAAAATAATTAATTTTTTACTGATTATTTTGATTAACTAAAATAAACTAGCTTATAAACTTGTAGGCTAGTTTTTTGCAATATAAATTACTTCCGATAACAATATATTATCGGAAGTAATTTATATAAGAAAATTGGGCCTAAATGGCCCAATCCCTTGTATTATCTAGTTTTTTTGATTATTTACGTTTAAATGTGTATGGTTCGTATTCTACATCATTATGACGGTTAGTCCACCAGTTCCAACCAATTCTTGCTAATTTCCAGGCAATGAATCCTACGATAATCCCTAATACTAAGCCTGTTAATACATCTGTTGGATAATGTGCAAATAAGTAAACTCTAGAGAACGCTACTACTATTGAACCTAATAATGCTAAAATTCCTAAATATCGCTTCTGAGGTACTATTTGGCTTAAGCCTAGGTAAATAGTCATAGCTGATGCAAATGAACCAAAACTATGACCTGATGGGAATGAATAGCTTGTAGCTTTTGGTAGTGCAGATTCTAACGGCACCGTTACATTTGGAAAATCAACAAATGGTCTTAATCTCGCTACATTTGGTTTTAAACCTTGGTCGCCAATTATAAATACAAATCCTAAAGCAATAATAATTGCCACGCCTAAAACACGATATTTTTTTTGTAGCATTAATAATAAGGCTATTATAATCCATAATGCGCCATTACTTGTAATTTTTGAAATAAATGCCATAATTGGTGTTAAAAAACTATATACAAAATGTTCATGTACATAGAAGATTAAAGAGTGATCAAATTGTAAAATTGTGTCCATAAATTCCTCTTCTATTCTACTCTCATCTAAATGATAATTATTGAGAATATCTTATGCTTTTTATTTTAATAATTAATCTATACTAATTTATTTACGTCTATAATGATTTCTCATTTACAGCCCAAATTATAGCCTAAACTATTTATATCTAATGGTCAATAGTTTAGGCTATATTTCATAAAAACTATAATTATGTTTTCTTTTTGTCACCTTTTTTTACTGCTGCTTCAAATGTAGTAGGCATTGTAATAATTGTATCTACTGGGTCATATACAGACTCAAAGGAATCGGTTTGAGTAACCCAGTTGCCATATGTAATGGTTCTATATGTATTCATTTTCAAGCCTACATGCCCTTCTTGTACCTCTTTTTCTTTTAAAGATGGATCTACCTTAGTTATTGTTTTATTAGGAATCTCACTGTAATCGCCTACAGAGATAGATATATTCTTTGGTTTATCTTGAGCTGTACCAATAATATAAATAGTTAAGGTTCCATTATTCATAACGCTTAAAATATAAATAGAATGCTGATATGGATTTCTAAACTTAAAATCTAAATAGCCCCAAGCTACTGTAGCATCTCTGCCAGCTTGAATATATCCAACTGGCTCAAAATGAGGAGTTCGTTCAACAATATTCATTCCGGATAATAAAGCTGTATTAAAAATAGTAGAACTTACTTGGCAAATACCGCCACCAATGCCAGGAACTAATTTGCCATCAATCATAACAGGTGCATCATCATAGCCAGCTTCTGCAGTACGTTCGCCTACAACATCGTTAAAGGAGAATTGTGCGCCTGGCTTAATGAGTGTACCATTTATCTTATCAGAAGCTAATTGGATATTATGTGTTCTGCTTTCATTACCTGGATTATACTCCGTTGTGAAAGATGCTAATACAGTATTTAAAGGTTTTAGATCAGTATCGGTAACTTTTACTGTATTCTGCGTAGTAAATACCATAGAAAGTGAATTTATACTATCGCCAGATTGTAAATCATCTTTCAGCTTTTTGAGGGTGGCATCGATATCAATACGTTTACCTTCTTTTGCGGGATGTATTACTACTTGTCCATTTTCAACAGTAAGATATGCATCATGACCAGGTGTATCTATTGTTTTTGCTAACTCAGTGAGATATGTTTTCCCCTTTACTTCGTCTAACTTATATTGTGGTTTAAAATGATGCCCATAAAATAAGCCATTAAATCTATGTGACAATACTGTCCACATATCATCCTCATAGCCGTATGTGGAAATAGCTTTTACCATAGCCTCTGTATCGAATTGAATACCTAGATCATGATATGTGGCTTGTTGTTTTTTATTATTTCCCATATCAATAGATATAGTCTGAGGTAGCTTATCATTCACCTCTTGTAAACGTGCTTGTAATTCGTTCTTTGGTGTATTTGATAGATCTGTATCATTATAATATACACCATAAGAAATATTTTCTGTTGGAATGTATGAGCAACCACTTGTACCCAAAAGAACAAGTAGTGTTCCCACTAATATGTATTTCTTCGTCATGTATTGGTAAACGCTCCCGAATAAGTTATTATATTCTCTAATTATAGCATATAAAGATCTAATCTATGGTACAATTATATTAATATTTTAGGGGTAAGGGTGAATTATGTCAGAGTCTAAGAAACAACAAAAGCATTTTTATTTGCGCAATAATGATGCGCTTATGAATAGTACAAAGTTGTCTATGAAAGCAAAACAAAGCATATTGTTATCTAAGGCTGAGAATACTGTTGATGCTTACGAATCGGATTGGGACGATTTTGTAGATTGGTGTACTTATCAAAAGGTATCTTATTTTCCAGCTACACCAGAAACAATAGTAAATTATATTAACGATCTAGCAGATTATGCAAAGGCAAATACAATTTCACGTCGTATTAGTGCTATATCTGAAAATTTTAATGCTTCTGGTCAAAGAAATAATCCATGTATGGCACCTATTGTAAAACAGGCTTTACGTGGCATTAGACGGTTAAAAGGAACGTTTCAACAAGGGAAAACACCAGTTTTATTAGAAGATATTGAAGATATTATAGACTGTATGGCTAAGCTAGATGTGCCGGAAATTCAATTATTGCGTGATAAAGCTATTCTTTTGATTGGCTTTATGGGTGCCTTCCGTCGCAGTGAGATTGCGGCTATTACAGTAGAAAATCTTCAATTTTCACCACAAGGTGTTGAAATCTTTGTAGCATCCTCTAAGGCCGACCAAGAAGGTCAAGGTGCCGTGGTAGCTATCCCACATTTATCTGGTTCTCCTCTAGATGCAGTGCAAGCTTTACAACAATGGTTACGTGCTTCTGGTATTACTGAGGGACCTGTATTTAGAGGGTTTACAAAAAATATGTCTTTACGTAAAACAGCTATATCCGATAAGATGATTGCAGAAATCGTAAAAAAATATATTTCTCTTATTGGTCTAGATCCGACTATGTATGGCGCTCATAGTTTACGTCATGGCTTTGCAACGACTGCAGCAGCTTATGGTGTTGAAGAACGTAATATTATGCGACAAACTCGTCATCATAGTGTAAACATGGTTCGTCGTTATATCAATGAAGCAAATAAGTTTGTAGATAATCCTATCTCTACAATTTTTGAAAAGCGATTTAGATAACAATCATAAATCAGTTGATTTAGACAATAACTATAAATCGTTTAATAACATACATTAGATAACAAAAAGCAGCTATCTCTGTTAGAGTAGCTGCTTTTTTGCGTGGGATTAACCCATATATATTTAGTTTTGAGCCATATAGTCCAAAGCTCTAACTGGACTATCAGATTTCTTTGCTGGTACCTTTAAAACTGTACCAGGTACAAGAGCACCAGAATCGCTAATATTGTTGAGTTCCTTCATGGCATATACCATTTCACGAACATCCATATCTTTATGAGCTGTACGTGCTGCAATATCCCACATTGTATCGCCTGCTTGAACCTTTACTTCACGTACATTATGTGTATTTACCTCTGTTGTAGGATTTGACATATTATAACCAAATAATACTGTTAAGCACATTCCTACCATCATCAATATATTTTTCATCTCATACCTCACATTTACATCGAACATAATATCTGAGAACATTTGTTTGTTTACATACTTATAATACCACACGAACGAATGTTCGGTCAAGCGTTTTAGAACAAATGTTTGCAAAAACTTTTAAAATTGCCTATAATAGGTATATAAGTTAAGTAAATATCTTATATTTTTATTATATAGTACGTTATGTGGTAATTTTTACGCATAGAAATATTTACATTTTTTGACATTAGATTGACTTTGGAGGTTTATCGTGAGACGCCCTGCTACAGATATTAATACAAAACAGCGCCGTATATTAGACTTTATAAAAGATTCATTACATAATGAATATCGTTGTCCTACAGTTCGTGAAATCTGTACACATGTAGGACTAAGTTCCACTTCTACTGTTCAATCTCATTTGAATGCGCTAGAAAAATTTGGATATATTAAACGTGATCCAAATAAAAATCGTGCTATTACCGTTTTAGAAGATACTAAACCTTCTATCTCAGTAGCTGGTAATGAAACGTCTAGCTCTGATAACTTTGAGTTTTTAGGTGCAGGTCTTAAACAAGTACCTCTTATCGGTACTGTACAAGCAGGTATGCCTATTACTGCGGTGGAAAACTTAGAGTCCACGCTTACATTGCCAGTTCAATTGACTGGTGATTCCGATTGTTTCTTACTTCGTGTTCAAGGCGAATCTATGATGAATATCGGTATGTATGAAGGTGATATGCTCATCGTACGCCATCAAAATACAGCAAATAATGGCGATGTAGTTGTAGCACGTATCGATGATGAGGCTACAGTAAAACGTTTTTACAAAGAAAATGGTCACATTCGTTTGCAGCCTGAAAATGATGATTTTGATCCAATTATTGTAGATAATTGTCATATTGAGGGCCTCGTAATCGGTCTTGTACGAGATAGAATATAAACAAAAGAACGGCAACATATCGTTGCCGTTCTTTTGTTACATGTATAAAGTTTATTTTAATGTAAACTATTTTCTCTCCGTAGAGTAGCAAAAATAGCACCTGATATATTATGCCATACACTAAAAATCGCCCCTACTAGCGTTGCTAATGGATTTAATGCAAAATTTGTTGCTGCCAATGTTACGGCTAAACCACTATTCTGCATTCCTACCTCTATTGCTAGCGCTGTAGTTTTATCATATCTTAATTTAAGCAGTGCTCCTACACCTAAGCCTAGTAGTAGACCTAGTATATTATGTATACCAACAACAATAAGTGTTTCAAGTCCAGAAACCAATAGTTTATCCTTGTTGATAGCAATAATGGCTGCTATTAATAGTATAATAGCTATCATTGAGAAGATAGGACTAATACTAGTTAAAGTATTAATATGTGATTTACATACATATTGGATTACTGCACCCAATAAGATTGGCACAATAATAACTTTTACCATAGTAATCATCATAGGTAGTACTTGAACATCTACCCATGCGCCACCGATATATAGGATTAATAATGGTGTAACTATGGGAGATATTAATGTTGAAGTAATTGTCATTCCTACAGATAAAGGGACATCACCATTGGCAATATAGGTTATAACATTACTGGCTGTTCCACCAGGACAACAACCTACTAATATAACACCAATAACAATATCCGGTGATAAGGTAAATATATGGCAAATTCCCCAAGCTAATAGAGGCATTATTGTATATTGTGCAAGTACACCAATACAAATATCTTTTGGATGCCTAAGGATACTACATAAGCTTTCAAACTTAATAGTAAGCCCCATGCCAAACATGGCTATACCAAGTAAGAATGGTGTATAAGCGATTGCCCAAGTAAAGTATTCTGGTACTATATAGGCAATACATGAAAAGCCTAAGATTATAAAAATTAAGTATTTGGAAAGGACGTTGTTGAGTGTAAGTAAATGATTCATAACTTCTCTCCTTATTTTGGATCGTATGAGAAGTTATCGATAAGTCGTGTAGAACCAATATATATAGCCATAGCCACTAATACTGGGGCAGTAACCTCTTGTATAGGTTGCATAGTCTTAGCATCAACAACTGAAATATAATCTATTTTAGCAAGTGGTTCGGTTTGTATAATGTCTGTCATAGTATCAATGATACATTTAGCAGGGCAACCATATTGTATAGTTTGTTTGCCCAATTGAATAGCTTTATACAATATGGTTGCAGCTTTCCGTTCTTCACTAGACAAATATGTATTACGAGAAGATTTTGCTAAACCATCTTTTTCACGAACAATGGGAACACCAATAATACTGACAGGAAAATTTAAATCAAAGACCATTTTACGTATAATGGCTAATTGCTGTGCGTCTTTTTCACCAAAAAACGCATTTGTTGGTTGAATAATATTAAAGAATTTTGCCACCACAGTGCAAACGCCTTTAAAGTGAATTGGTCTGCGAATACCACACAATGTATCAGATAAATCCGCAATGTTTACAAATGCCTTTTTATCTTGGTACATTTCCTCCGGATTTGGAGCAAAAATAAGATCGACACCATGTAATTCACATAACTTTTTATCGCTATTAATATCACGAGGGTAAGTACTTAAGTCTTCATTTTCTCCAAATTGAATAGGATTTACAAATATAGAGACAATGACCTTATCATTATATTTTCTAGCTTGATCTATTAATGCAGCATGTCCTTCATGTAAGAATCCCATGGTTGGTACAAAACCAATTGAGTAACCTTCTTTTCTCCAGCTATTTACTGTATTCCGTACATTTTCGATAGTTGTTATAACTTCCATTATATTCCTCCGTTATATTGTAAATACGAAGATAGTCCTATACAGTCTACTGTAATTCGATCAATGACAATTATTTTTGATCAACTAATAAACCATGTTTCTCATAGTTTTTTATATGACTTATCTTATTACTATTATCTACAAATACAACGAGAGGATTATGGCTCTCAACTTCGCTTTCATCAAGCTGTGCATAACACATGATAATTATCTTATCATGTACTTGCACATGTCGTGCAGCAGCACCATTTAAACATATAACACCACTACCTGCTTCTCCGGCAATAGTATATGTACTAAAACGTGCTCCATTATTAATATTTACAATTTGAACTTGTTCATATTCTCGTATTCCGGATGCATTCAATAAATCTGTATCAATTGTAATGCTCCCTACATAATCAAGCTCTGCTTGTGTCACAGTAGCCCTGTGAATTTTACCTTTTAACATTGTTAGTATCATGCTAAACTCCTTGTGTTTTAAATGTACCCGCCATATTGGTCGGTTCGAACTTTCACAATTTGTCTGTTTATCATGAATTAACAGTAGACTAGAGTATAGTTAAAAATACTATCTCCAGAGAAATTATACCATAATTGTAAATTTTTACATTAAAATACAATTAATATAATACAAATAATGTGACTCTAATCAAAAATAACAGTGATTGTAGTATAAAATAAAAACCAGTAGCTACAATGTAGTTACTGGTTTTTATTTTATACTAATATTTTATTTTAGATATTCTGCTAATGCTTTATCAATATATGCTGCTTCATCAGCCGTTGGTTCACACATTGGTAAATTAAATTTTCCCACAGGTAAGCCAATTTTACGGGCTGCATATTTAACAGGAATCGGATTTGTGGTGATGAACATCGCTTTTATAATTTCTGATAAAGCTTGATGAATACGAATCGCTTCGTAGTTATGGCCAGATTCATAAGCTTGAATCATAGCATTCATATCTTTGCCTGCTACATGAGATACTACAGATACAACTCCACATCCTCCAACAGATAACATCGGTAATGTAAGACCATCGTCCCCACTATATACCATGAAATCATCTCCAGGCATTAAGCGCTTAATTTCAGAAGCAATCATTAAATTACCACTTGCCTCTTTGATAGCACAAATATGTGGATATTCGTTATGTAGTTGAACTAAGGTAGTTGGGAAAATACCTGTCCCTACACGACTTGGTACATTATACACCATAATTGGCAATGTAGTAGCTTCTGCAATAGTTTTAAAATGCAAATATTGGCCTTGTTGGTTCGGTTTATTGTAATAAGGTACTACAACTAGCAAACCATCGATACCATCGATGTTAGAGACTTCCTTTACAAAGTCTGCAGAAGCTTTTGTATCGTTACTACCTACATTGGCAATAATTGAACCTTTATGTCCACATTCTTTTGCAATTGCATTAAATAGAGCTAATTTTTCGTCTCTAGACATAGTTGGGTTTTCACCCGTTGTACCACAAACTACAAGACCATCAGAGCCATTATCTAACAGATGATTGGCGATAGCAACACAATTTTCAATATTTACGGATCCATCACTATTAAAGGATGTCACCATAGCTGTTAACACTCGACCAAAGGTTTTCATATATGTCCTCCCCTTGATAGATTAAAATGCTTGTTTTTCCACCAAGTATTCAGCAATTTGCAACGCGTTAAGAGCTGCACCTTTACGAATTTGGTCCCCTACAATCCAGAAGTTCATACCGTTGTCATTGTATAAGTCTTTACGAATACGACCAATTTCACAGTCATTTTGATTAGATGTATACAATGGCATAGGGTAAATTTGTTCAGCAGGATTATCTTTAACTTGTAAACCAGGGAATTTTTCACATGCCGCTTTGAAAGCCTCTACAGATACCGGTTCTGCTGTTTCTACCAAGACAGATTCAGAATGAGAGCGATATACAGGAACACGAACTGTAGTTGGAACTACTTGAATAGTTTCGTCATGAAGAATTTTTTGCGTTTCGTAAACCATCTTCATTTCTTCTTTAGTATAATCATTTTCTAAGAACACATCAATTTGTGGCAATAAGTTGAATGCTACAGGATAGTGTTTAGGAGCAGATCCTGTTGGTAACAGATTTGCTGTCATTTCTTCGCCTGCAATATATTGTTTTACTTGATTTTCAAGTTCTTCAATACCTTCTTTGCCTGCCCCAGATACAGCTTGGTATGTACTTACAACTACACGTTTAATTGGAGAGAGATCATGAAGAGGTTTTAATCCTAAACTCATGATAATTGTAGAGCAGTTAGGATTTGCAATGATACCTTTATGTTTCAAAATATCTTCTGGGTTAACTTCTGGTACTACGAGTGGAACTTCAGGATCCATACGAAATGCACTAGAGTTATCGATTACAATAGCACCGCGTTTAGCGACTTCAGGCGCTAATGTTTTAGATATAGAGCCACCTGCAAATAATGCAATATCAATATTATCAAAAGATTCAGGTTTTGCTTCTTCTACAATATATGTTTTACCATTCACAGTAAGTTCTGTACCTGCAGAACGAGTGGAAGCTAATAGTTTTAAGTTTTCATAAGGAAAGTTACGTTCTTCAATAAGTGTAATAAATTCAGCACCTACTGCACCAGTAGCACCTAGAATAGCAACATTAGGTTTTTTCATTGATACATCTCCTTGCACAAATATTATAAATAATGTTCTAAACCGTATGTTAAGCCAGTTTTAGAACTAATTTTTTTACATGCTAATACTACGCCTGGCATAAAAGATAAACGGCTTAAGCTATCATGACGTATGGTTAATGTTTCATCATAACCACCAAATAATACTTCTTGATGAGCCACATAACCTGGAAGGCGTACACTATGAATTGTTACATCGTCAACCTTAGCACCACGAGCACCTGGTAAGCTTTCACGAGTTAAATCCTCATCAGCAGTTACCTTAGCAGCTTGTTTAGCATCGTTAATCAATTTAGCTGTTAAAATAGCTGTGCCAGAAGGCGCATCGTATTTGTGATTATGATGTAATTCTATAATTTCTACATTAGGGAAATATGGAGCGAGCTCTGCAGACACTTTCATCATCATTACCGCCCCAAGAGAAAAGTTTGGTGCCACTAAGCAATTCGCTTGATTGGAACGACCTATTGTATCAAGTTCATCACGTTGTTCTGCGGTCAATCCTGTAGTACCGATGACTACATGAATACCAGCGGATAACATTTTCTTCGCGTTTTCATAAATAACTGCAGGATTAGTGAAATCTACAATCACATCAGGTTTATTTGTATCTAATACCTCATCGATGGAGGCATTCATCTTGATACCTAATTGTTCGATTCCTGCTACAGAGCCTACATCTTCCCCTGCCTTAGTCGGATCAATACCACCAACTAATGTTAAATCAGGATCGTTATGTACTGCTTTGACAACTTCACGACCCATTTTGCCGCCAGCGCCATTTACCATTACTCGAATCATATATACCTCCAAAAAAGCCAGTGGATGCATCCACTGGCCTTATAGATTATATAGCTATATATACTCTTATGAAAAGCTCAATGATAGCACTCCACCAATACAAGATTGATGACAGTTGTCTATCTATTAAATAGACAACCAGAACGATGAGTCGCAATCATCGAACTTCGGCAAGCATCCCTTTTATCATGGATCAATGCATGCCTACTCCTCATGATTACTCTTAATACTCGCACCTCTATCAACATATTCATTTAATACTATTAGTATAAGTAATTATGCGATTTTAGTCAATTAAAATGGTCAATAAGTTCTTTCGCCGCCGCAAGTGCTGTAGCAGACATTCCCTTACCAGACATCATAGACGCGATTTGTGTTACTCGTTCGTCCTCATTTAAGACTACTAATGTAGAGATTGTACGATCATCTTGCTCGATTTTAGATAGATGATAGTGTTGTTTCGCAATACTTGCAGTTTGAGGCAAATGAGTAATACAAAATACTTGATTTGTTCTAGATAAATTAAGTATTTTTTCTGCCACCTTAAGTGCTATATCACCACTGATACCAACGTCAATTTCGTCAAATACCATCGTTTTAAAAGCGTCACTACGGAATACTGATTTAAAGGCTAATGCAATGCGAGCTAACTCACCGCCAGATGCTACTTTATGTAGAGGTAATAACTGTTCCCCTTTATTCGCAGAGAATAGCATTTCAATAGACTTTGCACCTAATGAGGATAACTCAGTCCCCTCTTCAATATGAAATTGAATATCCCCTTTGGGCATCCCTAGATCCACTAATTCTTGATGTAAGGCCGTAGCAATATCTTTTGCATTTTTTTGACGTACCTCGTGTAAAACTGTTAACGCTTCTTCTGCTACCTTTTTTGCTTCTTCAAGACGAGTTTCTAATTCATCTTGAGCAAATACAAGGTCTTCTAGTTCTTCTAAACGAGATTGCGCCTTTTCTTCGTATGCTAGAATATCTTCTACGGTTTCACCATATTTTTTCTTTAAGCTATAAATTGTGGTATCTCTGTCTTGGCAATATTTATAACGCTCTTCATCGTAGCTGATAGTATCCCTGTAACGATCTAAAGATTGTGCAGCTTCTTCTAGTTGGAAATAAGCAGAGTCCACCATTTCTGAGACTTCTTTTAACTCGCTGTCATATTTTACTAGATCATTAACCTCTACCTTAATCGAGTTAATCGTATCAAGTAATGGTTGACGTCCATTATAAAAGGCATCATAACAAGAACCTAAAACCTTATCGATATGTTCAAAACTGTCAAGACGCTTAAGTTCTTCTGCAATAGTTACATCTTCACCAACACTCAGACCAGCATCTTCAATTTCATCGATTTGGTATCTAAGCATATCAAGCTCCCGGGCTCGCTCAGACATATTTTCTTGTAAATGATCTACATCTTGTTTTGCTTGCTTATAAATTTTATACGCATCAGTATAAGCTTTATAGGCTTCCTTTCCTTCTTTATTAAAAGTATCTAAATATTCATGGTGTGTATCAGCGTCTAGTAAACGTTGGTTGCTATATTGTCCGTGAATATCTGCTAAGTATTGACCAATCTCCTTTAAAGCTTTTAAAGGTATTGGTTGATCATTAGCCAATATACTAGATTTGCCATTACGGTTAAAAGATCTTGATAGAATTAACTGGCCTTCTTCTATCATGATATTTTTAGACTCTAATAGGTCTTGAATACTTTGGTGATTAGCAATATCAAATATTCCATCAATAACAAAACTATCTTTACCGTGACGAATAAACTCGCTACTTGCGCGTTCTCCTAATAGGATACTAAAGGCATCCATAAGAATGGATTTCCCTGCCCCAGTTTCGCCGGTAAAGATAGTAATGCCATCATTAAATGAAATATTCATTTGCTCAATCAACGCAAAGTTGCGAATGCTCATTTGCGTTAACATATTATTAGTCCTTCATTAAATCTTGAATTTTCGCTAAAATTGCTGGAACTTCAGCTTCGGATTTTGCAATTAACAAAATAGTATCGTCCCCTGCTAATGTACCAATAATTTCAGTCCATTTTGCATGGTCGATAGAAAATGCTACAGATTGAGCAGAACCAGGGATTGTATGTAATACAACTTGGTTTAAACTGTGATCAACCTTAATCAAAGAATCTTGGAATAGTCGGTTAATACGACTACGAGATAAAACTACATTTTCCTCTGGAGATAATGCATAACGATAATGTCCATCGCCTGTAGGAATTTTGATTAACATTAATTCCTTAATATCACGAGAAACTGTAGCTTGTGTAACTTCAATACCTTCTTCTAGTAAAGCCGCAGCTAATTCCTCTTGTGTTTCAATCGCCTTGGACTGCACGATCTCTTTAATTTTGTTATAGCGATAGCGTTTCATTTTGAACTCCCTTTTTTAAACCTTGCACATAAAAGAGAATAGTATCTTTCTGATAATATTATACCATATATTCATAATTAATATATGGTATAAATCGCATATATTATACGTCTTATGCATATTATATTAATATTTAAAATATTGTTAATATTCTATATATTGATAACGTGCAAATTCATAGCTCATAAGGTTCATCTATTTATAGGGAATTAATAATTTAAAAATAGAAAAATATACATGTATAATTAAAATCCCCTATAAAGGGGGTTTTACTAACTGAGTATGAGTTTTATTCATAATGAATAAAGATATATTTCGTTTTATCGTTTTTGCAATATAAATAACTCAGGTGGATTATGTATTTGGTTCATCGGATGCCAATGGCATACATTATATATTTTCTGATCTAAATCTGATAAATACGATTTAAGAGACTGCATTTCTTCAAATCCCTCTGTTGTTCCAGGGTAAGCAACTATTGTAATAACTCCAGACTTGGAAAGTTTGTGTAAACCTTCATTTATGGCATCAATGGTTTGGTGAGGTTTTGTTACAACTTGGTGATCTCCTCCAGGTAAATATCCAAGGTTAAAAATCATTAAATCAATAACTTCATCTTTTAATTGATGAGCTACTGCCAAATCATGAGAGTCATGAATAAACGTTAAACTTACTTCTGGTGCAATAGCATTTGATTGTAAAAGCTCTTTGCTAGTTTTAATAGCTTTCATTTGAATATCAATTCCATATAGATGGCATGCTTTTTGTGCCCGTTTAGAAAGGTATAAAAGATCATGGCCATTACCACAAGTAGCATCTACTACCACTTTGGCATTTTCCATACATCGATCCCAGATTAAATGTTGGAATTGAACAGCATTGTTAATGTTAATCACAAAACCACCCCACTTGAGATTTGGTTATAACAATTCATCTCGACGAGATGCTAACTTTTTAAATAGTGTACCAAAGAAACATTGATCCTTGAATCGTACAAATAAACAATATACAGGGTTAGAGCTTATATGTAAGGTTTCTTTATTTGTAAAAGTATAGTCAAATGTACCATCAATACAAATATGTAATTGTGGTTCTCTTTCCGGCATTGTAATTTGAATCGTATCATGTTCCTCTAAAACAAGGCTTACACCTTGAATTAAGTGTGGCGCTACTGGGGTGACAATGATGGACCGATTATCTGGTTTCATGATTGGACCACCAGCCGATAGATTATAGCCGGTAGAACCTGTAGCAGAGGAAATAATTAAACCATCCGATGGATACATTTGCGTGTGTTGATTATTAATAGACATATTAATTCGCGCCATTTTAGCAGGCTCAGCACGAGTGATAACAATTTCGTTAATGATAGGAACTAGTTCTTCCTCTTTACCCTTATGACGTTCTATATAAGCATATAAATGTCCACGCTTTTCAATATTATAATCACCATTAGCAATACGTTTAATATGACTTTGCATTTGATGAATTTCAATTTGATTTAAAAAACCTAGTTCGCCAAGATTAATACCACAAACAGGTACATTATATGGATAAATTTGTCTTGCAAGATGGATGATGGTACCATCACCACCAAAACTAAAGGCAATATCTATTTGTTTGAAGATTTCTGGACGACTTAAAATATGAGTTTCAGGAATCTTAAGTACTCGTGCAGGTGCATCTGATTCGAGATCATCTGGCAAAAATACTTCGATACCTTCATCTTTACAAATATGTGCAGCCATTTTTAGAACTGCCATAATATTGCTTTTCCCCATATTGGGGAAGAATCCGATACGCATAGTAATCTCCTATAATGAATGGGCTTCTGCAACCACTGTATCAATCAAAGTATCATCAATGGTTAAGGCCCCTTCTTCGTACTTTTTAAAATAACCTAAAAACTCTATATTGCCTTCCATACCTTTAATTGGTGAGAAAGTTAAGCCATGTGTATACAATCCACAATCATACGCAACGTGTAGAATACGATGTAAAACTTCTTTATGGATTTCACTATCTCGCACTATACCGCCCTTACCAACATTTTCTTTACCAGCCTCAAATTGTGGTTTTATTAAGGCCACAAGTGAGCCCGTATCTTTTAATAAATTAGTAGCTACTGGTAAAACTTTGTCTAAAGAAATAAATGCTACATCAATAGAAATAAAATCAACAAGTTCACCTATTTGTTCAGCGGTAACAGTACGGATATTTTGTTTCTCCATATTAATCACACGTGAATCTTGGCGTAATTTCCAAGCTAATTGATTATATCCTACATCGATGGCAAAGACCTTAGACGCACCGTTTTGTAATGCGCAATCTGTAAAACCACCTGTACTAGCTCCTATATCAATCATCACAGTCCCATGTAAATCGATAGGGTAAGTTTGAATAGCCTTTTCTAATTTAAGTCCTCCACGACTTACATAAGGTAAAGTATTGCCTTTTACAATAATATTGGCATCCACAGGAATCTTGGTGCCTGCTTTATCTATACGTGTAGTATCCATAAATATAAGGCCCGCCATAATAGCTGCTTTTGCTTTTTCTCTACTTTCAAAAAGGCCTCGATTAACGAGGAGTATATCTAATCGTTCTTTATTGCTCATATTACACCATGATAAATACAATAAAACTGAATAAAGGCCACAAGAATACCGAGAATTAAACCACCAAATACTTCGATAGGTGTATGTCCCAACAACTCTTTTAATGCTTCTTTACGTGTAATGACAACAGGTATATTCTTTTTGGTAAAATAATCTACAATTTGATTAAGTATTTGAGCTTGTCGTCCTGCCTCTAATCGTACACCAGACGCATCATACATAACAACAATTGAAAATACTAAGGATAATATAAATAGATCCGTTACACCATTTTTAAGATAAATCGCTGTTGTTGTAGCAATTACAAATGATGTATGTGAACTTGGAAAACCACCAGATCCAACAAGGCGCTCTGGTCGGAATTTACCATGTCTTAAGAGTTGCCATACAAATTTGATAGCTTGAGCCGTAAACCAGCCCCAAAATGCAGCTTGCGCGATATAATTATGTGCTATTTGTGGTAATATATCAATCATTGTTTATACCTTCTACAGGTAATACCCATTAATTCGTACGTTCTAAAAGATAATCAATTAATGCTGATAGTATAGTTGTATCATAAGAAACCAAGTTTAACGCATCATGAGCTTGGCTACCTACTAAGTAGGCTTGATGTTTTGCTTGCTCTAAACCTAGTAAAGATACATAGGTAGATTTATGTTGGCGAATATCACTACCGGGTGTTTTTCCTAATTCTTCAATAGTACCGGTTACATCTAAAATATCATCAGTAATTTGGAATAATAATCCCAGGCAATTAGAATATTCCATAAGGGCTGTTCGCGTAGTCTTATTAGCACTTCCAAGAATAAGACCTAATTCTACAGAAGCGTTAAATAGTGCACCTGTTTTACCAGTATGTAAAACCTTTAATTCTTCTAAAGGAATATGTTTGTCTTCGCTGAGCAAATCAAAGGCTTGTCCCCCAACCATACCTTCAGGACCAGCCGCAGTAGCAACACATTTTATAGCATCTAGTTTTTGCTGTGCACTAGCAACTGTATTTGAAGTCATCAATTGAAAGGCATATGTTAATAACCCATCACCGGCTAAAATAGCAAGTCCCTCACCGTATACTTTGTGATTGGTCAAATTACCTCTACGATAATCATCATTATCCATAGCTGGTAAATCATCATGAACTAATGAATACGTATGGATACACTCCATAGCACATAGAAATTCCTTATAATCAGCTGGCTCTTTATGAAGCATTTCCAACACAGCCTTAGTTAAAATAGGTCGTATTCGTTTGCCACCTTGCATTAAACTATAATTCATAGATTCATAAAGTTGTTCAAATTCTTGATTTGGGCTATTAAGTACTTCGCCTAACCATTGTTCAATATTTTGTTTGCTAGATGCTAAATAATCTTTGAACATAGAATCTCCTTATTCGCTGATGCGGACTTCTTCGATAATTTGTTGTACTTCATCTTCAACAGAGTCAAGCATTTCAGCACATTCTTTTACCAAAGTTAAGCCCTTTTTATATTGTGATAAAAGCTCAGAAATGGTCATATCCCCATCGTCTAATTGCTTAACAATATCTTCTAAGGCCTTATATTTTTTCTCATAACTTTTTAGTGATGCGGCCATCCTTGTGCGCCTCCTTTACCGTAGCAGTAATATAACCATCAGCTAGTGTAACTCGTATATCGTCATTTAGTTGTAATTGGGCAACCGATGTAATAGGTTTGTTATCATGCTCAACCTTTGCAAAACCTTTAATCATCATTTGTAATGGATTTAGCGACTCTAACTGTTGTGCCAATAATGCTAAGCTATGTCTCTCTGCATTACATCGTTCTTTAGTTGCATTAGTTAGAGTTTGTGAAAGCTCTTGTAAGTGTGATTTTTGCTTATGTAAAAATTGCAGAGCTGGAATACCAAGTTTTCGATTAAAGAGCAATGTTAAATCTGTACGTTTTTGTTGTAGTGTATAGCGTATATATTCGTGTAAATACTCTTCTTTTTCTGTCAGCTGATCTTGTAATGTAGTAATTGGAAGTACTGCCATTTCTGTAGCATGGCTAGGCGTAGCCCCGCGCGCATCAGCTACATAATCACATAAGGTGTAATCTGTTTCATGACCTACCGCCGAAATAATCGGTGTATGAGCATTATAAATTGCCTCTACAACAGCTCTATCATTGAAACACCACAAGTCCTCCATAGATCCACCACCACGACCAACGATGATGACATCAATATCTGGATCAGCATCTGCCGTAGCAATTCCTTTTGCTATAATTGGGCCTGCGGTACTACCTTGTACAGGAACGGAAAACAATTTAAATTGAACTAGTGGATTGCGTTGTTTACTAACATGTAGAATATCATGTAATACAGCACCAGATTGGGATGTAACAATACCAATGCAACTCGCCATATAGGGTAAACCTACTTTATGGCTATCATCAAAGTACCCCAAAGCAGTTAACGCTCGTTTTAGAGCGTCAAATTCAAGCTGTAACGGACTTTTAGCACCTATCTGCATATCTGATGCAATGAGATTTAAACGGCCCATTTTATTGTAAAAGTTAACAGATGCTTTTACAGTTACTAATAAACCATTTTGAATGGCATTAACTAGTCCCTTTTGCATGACTGTACTAGACCACATTGTCACATCAATAGCAGATTCCTCATCTTTTAAAGAAAAATACATATGTCCACTACTATGGCATTTTGCATTAATGATTGTACCACTTACATATACATTCTTTAATAGATATTCACGGTCTAAAGTACGCTTTATGAGATTGTTCAATTGTGTAATGGTTAGTACATTCACGATTATCCTCTAGATTCTTGTAAATATGCAGCACCAAAAGCATTACCTGTGGCATTATCAACAGAAAATTGTGTCTGCGCTACATGTAATTGGAGACGATTACGTTTACAACAAATTTCCATGCGCTTACGAAGTAAACTATTACTCATCACACCACCTACAGCGATAAGTGTACGTACAGGTTTCTCTTTAGTATGATAAGTAATCATTTTTTCTAGAGCATTTCCAATGGAAGTAAAAACAGCTCTAGCTAACTTAGATTTATCTATATCACTCATAGCGTTATTTATACGCCGCATAGCAGCACTACAAGGACCGGCAAAGCTAATCCATCCGTCTTTTACAGATGATGGCAATGGTTCATATTCTGTAGTTTGTAATGCTAAAGCCTCTAAATGTTTACCTGCAGGAAATGGTAAGCCTAATGCGACACCTATACGATCAACATATTGCCCCCCTTGTAAATCTTTAGAACCACCAACGATGTGAGATTCAAAAATACCGTTTCCTTGATAATGGCAATATACTAGTTCTGTCGTGCCACCTGATAGATGTAATGCCAAAAATGGCTCATTAGGAATATTTTTTAAATCCCTCAAAGCAGCTAATATATGATTCTCTTGATGTGCAAAAATATGTAAAGGTACATTCATAAGATGACTCAAGGTTTCTCCTTGGCCTAACCCAACCATAAAGGCTGGCATATACGAATTTTCTTCGCGCCGTGGAAAGCCACTAACACCGATACCGCTAATCGATACCTGAGGTAATTCTGACATTAGCTTAGGTAATGCCTTTATATGCTGAAAGACCATATTTGATTGTTGTAGTCCTCGCTCACCTGGTTTTACCTCTAAGATTTTACGTGCTTCCCCTACTATGTGAAAGTCGCTATCTACAATGGCACAACTTGTGGTGTAACAGCTCGTATCAATGCCTAAGTAATATCGTTTCATTATTTACTCTTATTGTATGCGTCTAAGATTGCATTAATTAATTTATAAGATGCATCAGATCCAAACTCTTTTGCTAATTGAATGGCTTCATTAATAGCAATGGATGGCTCTAAAGCTTCCGCTTTATTTGTCATTTCCCAAACGGCAATACGTAAAATAGAACGATCCACCTTATCTAAATTTGCTACTTTACGAGATTTACAGAATGGCTGTAATGTAGCATCAATTGCTTCAGTGTTTGATAGTACACCCTCTATAATACTATTTGCATATGCCTTATCCATTGCTTTATGAATGTTTCCTTCAGGAAATTGAACATCATTTTGATCAGTATGAAATTCATTGGCATATAACATTTGGAATGCGTATTGACGAGCCTCTCGCCGATTTCGCTTAGTTACCATGTAAAACTGGCTCCTTTTCTTTTACAATACCTTCAATATGCACATCAACCTTAATATGATCAAGATCTAGCATATTTTTTAAGGTTTGTTTGATTTCTAATTGCAATTGTTTTGATAATTCAATGAGATTATATCCATACAATGCTTTAATATAAATGTTAATTTCAATAAAACCTTTACGATGCTTTACATTGATACCAGGTAAGCTACGCTGACCAAAAGCATGTGTAATACCCTCTACCAACTCATCGTAAAAGCGTGGGCTTAAAGAATGAATACCAGGAATGGTTCCTAAAGTTTTTGTTGCTACATCAATGATGACAGAATCTGCAATATCAATGGTATCCGTGTCTAAACCATAATTTAATTGATTATCTGAACTCATAGAGATACCTCCTATGGCTGTTGAGGTGTTACTAAATCATCAAAAATAATGTCTTGTACAACTACATCAATAGTTTGAACCTCAATTTCTGTATAAGAGACTAAAGCAGTTTTAATGCGCTCTTGTAGACGTAAAACAACATCAGGAATACGATATCCATACTGAATGCACACATATAGTGTAACTGATATTGCTCCTTCATCGTTAAAGGATATCTTAACACCTTCATGATCGGATTTACGTCTAAAAAAAGTGTTAACGCCATCATTAAAGGTGGAACTCATATGATGAATTCCCTTTGTGTCAAGCGCTGTCATTGTTACAATTGTAGCATATACATCATCGTTAATCTTAATCTTACCCGACTCTAGTTCAGTATTTTTCTTGGTCATACTGGCCTCTTTCAAAAAAAGCACCTGTCCCTATATATAATTACATAGACGACAAGTGCTTACAGTGCAAATGTTACGATATATGGGGAATAAGATTCCTTGAAAAGATCTTGCCCCAATACATATCAATGAGTATTAGGCACGTTCGATGTATTGTCCTGTACGAGTATCAATACGAAGTACATCATCTACTTCAATGAAGAGAGGTACTTTTACAGTGTAGCCTGTTTCTAATACGGCTGGTTTATTACCACCAGTCGCAGTATCGCCACGGATACCAGGATCTGTTTCAACTACGCGAAGTTCAACAGCTACAGGTAAATCGATACCGATTACGATACCTTGGAAAAACATGATGGATACTTCCATATTTTCAAGAAGGAAGTTTTTAGCATCACCTAATTGTTCAAGGGTAAGTTCAACTTGATCATAAGTTTCGTTATCCATGAATGTATAAGAGCCATCAGATTCATATAAGTATTGCATACGACGACGATCAACATGTGCTTTAGGCACTTTTTCACCTGCATTAAATGTACGCTCAACTACAGAACCAGTTTGCAAGTTTTTCATTTTAGTACGTACGAATGCAGCACCTTTACCTGGTTTAACGTGTTGAAAATCAACTACTTGCCATACATTACCGTCAATTTCAACGGTTACACCTGGACGAAAATCATTACTGGAAATCATCTAACTCTTCTCCTTCTAAATACCTATTTCAATTAACTCTTTTGGACTATGTGTCAACACCTCATAGCCGTCAGATTTGACGATGACACTATCCTCTATTCTCAATCCGATAGTACCTGTTATATAAATGCCAGGTTCTACCGTAATGATCATATTTTCTGTAAATACCGTATCGGATTTAGTATTGGCTACTGGTTCTTCGTGAATCTCAAGACCTACGCCATGCCCAGTACCATGATTAAATTCCTTGGTATATCCATGTTCTTTAATATAATCACGACAAACTGCATCAAGTTCTTTACCAGTAATACCAGCCCGAACTGCAGCTACGCCACGTTTTTGTGCTTCTAAAACTATACCATACAGGTTCTTTTGTAATTCAGAGGCAGGCCCCATTACAATAGTTCTAGTCATATCAGAATGATAACCCTTATATACTGCACCAAAGTCAAAGGTAACAAAATCACCTGCTTCAATGACCTTATCACTGGCTACACCATGAGGCATACTAGAACGATTACCAGAAGCAACAATGGTTGCAAAGGAAGGTTCCTCTGATCCACGTTTTAACATTTCTGATTCTAATATAATGCGCGCTTCGTTTTCTGTCATCCCTACCTTTAGTTGTGGTAGCAAGGCAGCAAAAGCACCATCACCAATTTTAGCAGCTTTACGCAATAAGTCTAATTCATCTTCACGCTTAACCGCACGTAGTTTTGCAAAATTGATAGATGTAAAATTAAAGCGTTCATCTAATGTATCACATAAAGTTTCATACGTATCCACAGGCATTTGTTTGCCTTCTATACCGAATAAACTTTCGTGAATATGATATTCATTGAATATATCTACAAGAGTATCCATAACAGTTGTTTCATATTGAATAACTGTGTACCCTTCACATTGTTTTGTTGCTTGTTCAGTATATCTGAAATCAGTAATCATAAAGGCTTTATCTTGAGTAATGATAGCAAAGCCTGTAGTACCAGTAAAGCCTGCAAAATAATGTAAATTTATAGGGCTTATTAAAATGACGCCTGTTAATTCTTGCTCTTTAATATACTGTTGTAGCAGATTTAATCCATTCATAATCTTGCTCCTAGTCTATAAAGTACAATTAATCTTACCATAAAATGCCTATATTGAATAGAATTTTATGCTATTTTTTAAAGCCCTCTATCTGTTCAACGGTCAATTCCATTGCAGAACCAACTTCCTCAATGCCACTTAAATCAATATGACCAATCGTAAGACGTTTCAAATATGTTACAGTACCACCTGCAGCACCAATCATGCGCTTAACTTGATGATATTTGCCTTCTTCAATCGTTATATGTGCTGAGTGTAACGATACAGATTCGATTTCTGCCGGTTTACATTGCGTACCATCTCCAAGAAGAATTCCCTTTTTAATACGTTGTATACCTTCATCAGATAGCGTTCCTTCAAATTCTACGTAATAAATCTTAGGCACATGTTTATTACCATTGATGATAGAATGTCCCCACACACCATCATTAGTTAATAATAAAAGTCCTTCTGTATCCTTGTCTAATCTGCCTACTGGAACAACTCCCATTTTTATGAATTCTGGAGGGAGTAAATCCATAACAACAGGGTGATTAGAATCTTCTACCGCTGTAACATAGCCCTTTGGCTTATGAAATTTTACATAATATAGTTGAGTAGTACTAACAACCTTACCATCAACAGCAACTATATCAACATTAATATCAATGTGAGTATCTTTTTTCGTTGTTATACTACCATTGATGGTAACCCTTCTATCCTTTATGATTTGATGGACTTCTTTTCGACTACCATAAGCTTTATTGGCTAATAATTTATCTAGTCGCATCATGCATGACCTTGTAATATATCTACGTGTGCTGTATCATTGAGCAAGTTTAAAATATTATGATCAAACTCTCCCATGCCATTATAGAATATACGATTAATTGCTGTATTACCTTGACTAAAATTCCAACAATGACTAATGGAAATATCTAATAATTTACACAATAATGTTCGTATAGTTCCACCATGACAAGCAATGAGAAGTGTTTCCTCCTCATTATTAACATTGATAAATTCCTCTAGACCTTCCCATGCACGGTCTTGTAAATTCTTAAAGCTTTCACCATTAGGAACCTTAACTAGATGTGGTCGCAAATACATTTCATCTATCAAACCAGGCCAACGATCTTCGATATCTGAAAATAGCATAGCTTCCCAATCGCCAAAATTAAGTTCTCGTAAGCGTTTATCTACTGTTATAGGAGTAGTACGTTCCCCGCGAATGACTTCAGCTGTAACTAAAGCACGACTCAAATCACTAGATAATATGCGATCAAATTTAACATCTTTAAGAGCCTGACCACATGCCTTTGCTTGATTTAAACCATTTTCATTAAGTGGAACATCTGTGATGCCTTGGTATTTTCCCATTTTGTTCCAATCAGTTTCACCATGGCGCACAATATACAATGTCTTCATAGTCTTCCTATACTTTCAAAATATCTGTTAATTTTTCTACTAACTTAACATTAGTATCATGATCTTTAATTGCAACGCGAACCCATTGATTATTTAATCCCATATAAGAATCACAGTTGCGAACAATCATATTATCTTTTTTAAGAGCTTCATTAATCGACTCTGCCGTTATTCCTTCTTGCTCAATGTGGAACAACATAAAATTAGCTGAAGGCGGATATACAGTAATACCATCTATAGTATCTAATGAGTTATGCATAAAAAGTTGCTCTTCATGTAATACTTGTTTTGTTCGTTTCACATACTCTACATCATTCAAAGCCGCCTCTGTATAGGATTGAGCTAATGTGTTAACAGACCAAGTGGGAATAAAACTATTTAGTTGCTCAATGATAAGAGGATTGCTGAAAGCAGCACCAATTCGTAGCCCTGGCACGGCATAGAATTTTGTAAAAGAATGAACCACGATAATATTATCAAACTCGTTAACTAGGGAGCGCATGGAGTATTCATTATCTTGTAATGTGTCGTTACCAACAAAATCGATAAAGGACTCATCTATAACAAGTAAACTATTAGCATCTTTCAGCATGCTTGCAATAGTACGAATATGGTTTTTATCAAGTAACGTACCATCTGGATTATTGGGATTACCTAGAAATACAATAATATGACCATCTTGCCCCTTTAACTCAGCTGCAAAAGTTTCTAATGCTAAATAAGGAACCTCAAAATAAGGTTTTCCATGTTCATCTTCCCGTGGTCGATAATAAATATCGCGTACTGGAATTCTACTTGCTTCTAAAGCTGCTTTATATTCAGAAAAACCTGGTGCGGGAACAAAAGCGCCCGTATAGCCAGGTAACCGACAAATTGCATATAATAGCTCTGCTGCTCCATTGCCAACTACAATTTGATTTTTATTCATACCATAGATATCAGCAATGGCATTTAATATATCATCATTTGTAGCATCCGGATAATGTGATATATATCGCAATTGAGATTCTAATGCAGATAAGCCACGTTGGCTAGGGCCTAGTGAATTAATATTAGCACTAAAGTCAATAACATCGTATGGTTCAATTCGTTGTTCATGGGCAAACTGAAAGATATTGCCCCCATGTATTTTAGACATACTATTCTCTTTCTATGAAATACTTTATCGTTTGATATAAGTTAATCCTTCATTCGTAGTTTCAACCGTATCTACATAGGTTAATTGTGGCAACTTACGTAAAATCTCATTCTTACAATCATCAATACGACCATAATCAACGGGGAATAATAGTCCCATAATGGTTCCGCTATGAGCGATGATTGTTCCCACACTATTATAAGAATTACCTACATCGTGAAAGTCATATAAATTAGGTTTATATAAAATACGCTGATTGCCAAAAGCACTTAATGTAGCAGCTTGGCCAATGAGCTTTATATCATGCGTTATAAGACCCTGTTTAAAGAAATCAAAGGATTCTTGTATAATAGATTCTTTTTCTAAAATTTTATTTTGTAAATCTGCTTGTTTATTAAAGCTAACTGTATCAATGCTACCGCCTTCGTCAAAAACGAGGATTTTTAAAGGTGGGCACATACCTAATGGCTTAGAGATAGTCCCTTTAATATAATCAAACTGAGTTACACCTTGATAAAAAGAGGCATCTGTAGGCTCTACAGATAGACAAATTTGCTCAAGTTCTTTTAATGATAAATCATAGTCCATGGCCAAAGCTGTAGCCATAGCTGTTACAGAAATATCTGCCGAACTTGAAGCCATGCCTTTTCCTTGCAGAATATCGGATCTTACATACACAGGCGGGCAAATTTGATTTTTATTTTTTTGTTGGACCAATTCTTGTACTAATTTACGAGCTTGTGCAGATTTTGGTTGAAGTGCACAAAATTCTTTAGAAAAAGGTTGTATTACATTACTCAATGCGTAGGAGTATCGATTAATTGGACATGTCACTAAAAATGACTGACCATCAATAGAACCTTGTAGAAATTCCCCACATGTACCTGGGGCTCTTACATAATAGGTCACATTAAACTCCTTTCACATCAAATAAAGTATACGTTCTAAAGATATTAAAACTTTGAAAATCAAAAATTTAGAGTTAGAACATAGTTGGATTATTAACTACCGTAGCTGATAGTATAGATAAAATTATGCTATATACCAATATCAATAATACTTCAGTTACTTCCACAACAAATCCATATGTATCACCAGTAGTGCCACCTAACGCTTTTACAATATAGCGGTTTAATAATCGGTTAATAATATACGTAATAATCATGCTAACAATATTGATTTGGAAAATACCTATAGTAGCATATACTAACACACCTAGTCCTACCAAATACCCTACATCAGGTGCTGAAAAAATTGCATAAGCACCATATAAAAGTGTATATAATACTAAACCGATTAATAGTAATAGAATAGGCATAAAGAACGTAGATATGGTGTTATAAGTAATAACATATTTAGGTGCTAAATTAGCAAATGCTGCCCCCATCCCCTGTTCTCTAGCATATGGATAGGATCGAATACTAAAAACCATAGACCAGCGGCTCATTAAAGGCATCATAATGAGTGCCATAGGAATAAATTCAGCCGATGGAATCGAAGCTAATAATTGCCATTTCAAAAGTGTAACAAATACAAAAGCAACAACTCCAAAGGAGCCTATACGACTATCTTTCATGATTTCTAGTTTACGTTCTCTTTCACGGCCGGAAAACAAACCATCGCTTGTATCCATCAAACCATCAGCATGAAGGCCACCAGTTATTAAAAACTCAGCCACAACGATAATTAACATCAATGGCATAATCGGAATAAATGGCGACAATACGCCATATAATATAGCTAGTATGAGACCAATAATAAGGCCCACATAAGGAAAGGCTACTACCGATTTACCAAAGTCCTCTACAGACCATTCAGTTTGATTTACAAGTTTTAAACGCGTTAAAAATTGTAGTGCTATAAAAAAAGGTGTCATTATACATTCATCCCATAGGTAATGACTGTACTAATGATGACCATTAGTATAGTCGTAACATACATCATATAAATAGTTCGTGTAATATGGTTGCGATTCAACTTTTCAATAGGGTCACCCATATATTCGCGAAAAGTCATTTTTTTGAAATATTGATTGTAACCACCTAAGCGAATATGTAAAGCTCCTGCAACTGGTGCTTCTGCGTAACCACCATTAGGGCTTGGATGTTTCTTAGCATCGCGCAAACCAATTTGGATCGCCTTTTTTGCATCAAAGCGTAAAAAGAATGCAGAAATTACAATTAATACAAAGGTAATTCGGGCAGGAATCCAATTTAATATGTCATCAAAGCGTGCAGCTACGCGACCAAAGTACAAGTACTTTTGATTCTTATAGCCTAACATAGAATCCATAGTATTAGCAGTTCTATAAAGAATAGCCCCCATAGGGCCACCGATAATAAAAAAGAAAAAAGGTGCAATGATACCATCTACCGTATTTTCCGCAATCGTTTCTACTGTAGCACGAGTGATTTCACTTTCATCTAGGTCTTCAGTATCACGTCCCACAATCCAAGATAAACGTTTACGAGCTTCTACGATATTACCTTGTTTTATTAACTGACTAATCGTAAAACCTGCGCCAGCCAATGAACGTGGAGAAATGGCGATGTAGAGGATCACTACTTCGAAAGCATAGTATACCCATTTGTCTACTACTCCACCTAGCCATAACAATAAAGATACTATGATATATACCGATATAAGAATTAAACCTACTGCAATACCACCGTACCACAATTTCTTCGTATCATTATCAGTGTCCTTATAAAGAACGGCTTCAAAAAAAGATATTATACGTCCAATAATGGCCACTGGATGATATTTACTATTAGGATCTCCAATAATTAAATCCAATAAAAATGCTAAAACTGGTATACACACAAAGTTATACTTCGAAAACCAGTGAAAAAATGTTAAATGTTCCATATATCTCCTCTACTATCCCAAAGTAGACATAATATAGTCCATATCTAAATGTTCCTCCACAATATCAGCTAAGCGATTATATGCCGCATTTTTATGTTCAAAATAATGGAATACTACATCTAATGGTTGTAATCCCTTGCGTTCACGTAATTGATTGATAATAAAACGTCTAAACTCGTCATTATCAAATACACCGTGAATATATGTACCCATTACCTGATGATTGCCATCAATAAAACCATCAATAACATTGACGGCCTCTTCACTGCGACTTGTAATTGTAAAGCAACGAGACACTGTATCTGCTAGTGGTGTAGTATCCCCCATATGAATTTCATAGCCTACTAATTTTTCACCCCTGAAAGTACCATTTAAGAACTGTAAATTAGATACATTGAATTGTACTTGATGGGTAGTTTTTTGAGCCTTCATAGTCGTGGAGGATTCAACAAGGCCAAGTCCTTCAATTTCCTCGATATCACCTTCCATATGATGCGGATCATAAATAGTTTTACCTAACATTTGGTTACCGCCACAAACACCGATAACAGGTGTACCTTGAGCAGCCAATTTTTTGATTTCATCAGCAAAGCCTGTATCGCGTAAATATGTTAAGTCAGCCAATGTATTTTTAGAACCAGGTAATATAATTAAATCTGGTGTACCGATAACATCTCCAGGGCCTACAAAACGGACAGATACATCTGGCTCATAATTAAGTGCATCAAAGTCTGTAAAATTAGAGATTTTAGGTGTTTGCATAACTACGACCTGAATATCTTTAGACCCACTATTGCGTTTGTTCTCTAATGCAACAGAATCTTCTTCATCAATATCGAGGTTTTCAATGGCAGGAATAACTCCTACCACTTTTTTACCTGTTTTTTCTTCAATAAATGTAAGAGCTGGTTCTAATAGTTTGATATCACCACGGAATTTATTGATAACGATACCTTTGATAAGATCGCGTTCTTCTGGTTCTAATAGTTCTAAGGTACCAACAATAGACGCAATAGCACCACCTCGGTCAATATCTGCAATGAGAAAAACTGGAGCTTGAGTCATCTTGGCAATACGCATATTTACAATGTCATTTGCTTTTAAGTTAACTTCTGCAGGGCTACCAGCACCTTCGATAACCATCATATCAAAATTTGAATCTAAGAAATCGATAGATTCTTTAACCTTATCTAAAGCGGTTAGAGAATATTTAGTATGATATTCTTTAGCACTATATACACCAACAGGTTTTCCCATCAATACAACTTGAGACGATTGATTGCCTGTAGGTTTTAATAAAACAGGATTCATTTGAACTATTGGATCAATACCAGCGGCTTCGGCTTGAGCGACTTGAGCACGACCAATTTCATCGCCCCATTTTGTCACATAAGAATTGAGAGCCATATTTTGTGCTTTAAAAGGAACGGTCTTAAAACCTTTTCTATAAAAAATACGGCATAATGCAGTACAAAGAATACTTTTACCTACATTAGAACTCGTTCCTTGAAACATTATTTTCTTAGCCATTTATATGAACCTCCTGTGATTTCAATTCAATGGTAACACCACTAATTGTTAAATAGAGTTTATCTGCAACAGAAGCTACTGCTCGATTCACACGACCAGCAATATCTCTAAAATATCTAGCCAGTTTATTATCCGGCACAATACCTAACCCAATTTCATTGGTCACAAATATAACTGTTTTACCTTCACATGATTGTATCGAGTCTAATAAAGTGTCTAATTCTGAAAGTATTGTCTGTTCTAAACTATTAGCATCTTCTTGACCACGAATGGAGCCATAAGCCATCATGTGATTGGTAGTGAACATGGTTAAACAATCTATAAGAATTACATCTGCTGATTTACTGATATTTTCCCATTCATCAGCTAAATGTAAAGGTACTTCAAAATTATTCCATATTTTTCCTCGTCGCTCTTGATGTTTTTTGATGCGATCCACCATTTCCTCATCAAAAGCTTGGCCCGTAGCTACATAAGCTTTTAAACCTTTTGTAGCCAATGCTAAACGTTCAGCAAATTCACTTTTTCCACTACGTGCCCCACCGGAACACAATATAATTTGTGATTTCATAATGCACCTATACAAGAATTTATAATTTCAGTATCATTATAAGTATAACAAAGGAGCGATACTATGGAAATTATGAATATGAAACTAAAAATGATGGCTACTTTATGGGATAACACATATCGTGTTGCCATCGATGACGGGCAAGGTAAATATATTGGTACTGCACGAGTAGTAGTGAATGTTCCGCTACCACCAGAAGCCTTACCAGAAAATGCACCTCAAGTTGAAGCACAACTCTTAGTATTAGTTGAAGACTTTGATTTCGGCGCTGATAAAATTATAAACTTTGAAACAACATTAGCCAATCTATTAAGAGAAAAATTCCGTTATGAAATTCCTCATATCTTTTTCTACTATCCTAGTCCTCAAGATGTTTTAAACCAAACAATTTCACAATAAGGTCTATAACGAGCAAAAAGCTATGTAAAATACATAGCTTTTTTTGTTTATTCTGCTCCAAGTTCTTCCTCTACACGACACAAGATAAAGCAAAGGTCGGATAGACGATTTAAGTATTTTAAATTAGATTCGTGAACACTTTCACCAGCGTCTAATACCCGCCATAAAGCGCGTTCCGCACGTCGAGTAATCGTTCTAGCTACATGTAAGTAAGCAGAAGATTGTTTTTCACCTGGAATAACAAAACTAGATAAAGGTTCTAATTTTGCATCAAAGCGATCTATAACTTTTTCTAAATGCTTTACATATTGCTCAGTAATTACCGGAGCGGCATTTAAACTTGCAATATCGGCCATTAATGTCCATAAGTTGCGCTCAATATCGTATAATTCAGCAGAAACACGTGGATTTTCAGCATAAGCGCGAGCCAATCCTAAAAAAGCTTGTAATTCATCGATTGTACCATAAGCTTCTACGCGTAAAGATGATTTCTGTACACGTTCGCCCGTGTATAAACCAGTTGTACCAGCATCACCTGTTTTTGTATAAACGCTACTTGCCATATGATTACCTCCTATAGATAACATGGATGTAGAAATAAAAGCTAAAGAATCCCAACCTTGAGATTATTTGTATTCAGGGAACCAAAGATGAATTTCACGAGCAGCGGCTTCTGGAGAATCAGAAGCATGTACTACGTTAGCATCCATTGTTAGGGCATAGTCACCACGAATACTACCAGGGGCAGCATCTACAGGATTTGTTGCTCCGTTTAAAGCACGTACGGATACAATTGCGTTCTCACCAGCTAACACAAAAGCAAGAACTGGTCCTGATGTAATAAAATCAACTAATTCACCAAAGAATGGTTTTTCCTTATGTTCTGTATAATGTTCTTCCGCTAATTCACGAGGTACTTGTAAGAGTTTTAATGCTTTAATAACAAGGCCTTTACGTTCATAACGGCTAAGAATTTCACCACTTAATTGACGTTTAACTGCATCTGGTTTAATTAAAACTAATGTTTCTTGCATAATACCCTCCAGTAGATACTAATTATAATATTGCCTTTTCTTTATACTTTGGATTCATAGCTTGTTTCTTTAACTTTTGAATACGTTCTTCCGTGCGAGGATGTGTACTAAAAAGATTGCTCAAGCTTTCACCAATTCCCATCATAGGGTTAATAATAAACATATGGGCTGTAGCATTACTTGCATTAGGCAATGCACCATGTTTAGAGTAGTAGTCAATTTTTGCAAGTGCAGAAGCCAGTGCTAATGGATTGCGACACATATCTCCGCCTCCCTCATCAGCTAAAAACTCACGAGTACGGGAAATACTCATCTGAATAAGACCAGCTGCGATAGGTGCAATAATGATTGTACCAAGAAGCGCCAAAGGGTTAGTACCTTCTCGATCATCGGAACGCCCAAATATGGCAGTAAATTGAAGTATATTGGCTATCATAGAAATAGCACCAGCCATCATAGCTGCAATTGTACTAATCAATGTATCTCGATTCTTAACATGCGTTAATTCGTGTGCAAGCACACCTTCTAATTCTTCATCAGTTAATAGACGTTGGATACCTTCTGTAACAGCAACTGCTGCATGACTAGGATTTCTACCTGTTGCAAATGCATTCGGTACCTCACTGGGAATGATATAAACCTTTGGCATTGGTAAATTACCATTTTTAGCCAATTGCTCTACCATTGCATATAGTTTTGGATTAGACTGTGCAGTAACAGGTTGAGCATTGTATTGGGCTAAAACGATTTTATCGCTGTACCAATAGGACATAAAATTCATACCCATGGATATGACAAACATCATAATCATACCGCTTCTGCCGCCAATCATATCACCAATAACCACTAAAATGGCCGTTAGCGTCGCTAATAAAAGTGTTGTTTTTATATTGTTCATAGTTTCCTCCAATTATTGTTATGGACTATGCCTAACACTATAATTATACCATAAACTATATAATTAACGCTCCAGTTGTATCAGCTTCTAAGCAATATATTTTATTTTCAATCTCATTTGCTGTGAATACGGCCCCCATAGCCTTTGCTACCTCTTGTACATGAGTTTTATCAACATATGCAATCAGAGTAGAACCCGATCCACTGATAGTAGCACCGTAAGCTCCAGCAACTTTTGCGGCTTCAAAAACTTCATCACAATGAGGAATCAATGTCTTACGATAAGGTACATGCAAGTTGTCATCTAAGGCAACAGATAAATTACTTAATTGATGCGTAATTAAGCTTGTTACAAATAATGAAGCATGACTTACATTTTGTACAGCTTCTTTAAATGGAATATGATTTGGTAGCACAGAACGAGCATATTCAGTAGATACCATGACTTCTGGTACTACAACAGCAAAATGTAGCTCCGGAGGAATAGAAATGACCGTGTTTAGTACCTTATTTTTTAAACCTGTAGCACAACATAAATTTCCGTAAATAGCTGGCGCCACATTATCTGGATGACCTTCCATACGATTTGCTATAACTAGTAACTCTTCTTTTGAAAGTGGATGCTTTACCAATGCGTTCGCCAGTAAAAGTCCCCCTACTATAGCCGTACTACTACTACCTAGTCCACGAGATGGAGGAATCAAGGTTTCAGAAGTTATATGACCATATCGAATTGGTTCTTGAGCAGTAGCAAAAACTTGATCCATAGCGAAACCAATTAGATTCTTTTTAGGATCTTCAGCGCGTAGAATATCTGCACCAAAACCTTCAAAAGTATATATATATTCTGTAGCATTTTCATCTGGTGTAAAGCTGAATATATTATAAAGATTTAGTGCTAATCCTAAGCAATCAAAACCTGGGCCACAGTTTGCACTAGTGGCAGGTACTTGTACACGAACAGTATTCATAATTAAGCTTCCATAATACGAATGACACTATTAACAGCCTTAACGGAGCGCAAGCTATTAAAAGAGTCTATAAGATTTAAAATATAAGATCTTGGGCATTTAGATGTAACAATGGCAAGAACTGCAGTTTCTGGATCCATATTTCGTTGAACGATGGATAAAACAGAAATTTTTTGTTCTGCTAATTTTGCAGAGATTTTTGCTAGAACACCTGTTTTATTATCCACTGCTAAACGCAAGTAGTAGCTAGATTGGATTTTACCTGGAGAATAAATATCTTTTTGATCATAATAGAACGGTTTCAAACGCCCTGTTTCATTATAAGAGACATTCTTTGCCACTTCCATTATGTCAGATACTACAGAACTACCTGTCGGTAAGCTACCTGCACCACGACCATATAGCATGACATCATCGATACCATTACCCTTAACATAAATTGCATTATAGGATCCGCGAACAGATGCCAATGGATGTGTAGTAGGAATAAATGCAGGGTATACATTTAGAGATAATCCTTGAGCAGTTTCTTTAGCAATACCTAATAATTTAATATTGTAACCAAACTCTTTCCCAAATTTTATATCTTCAGTATCAATACAAGTAATACCTTCTACAGTTACATCTTCAAAGAAAATACGACGGTTAAAACTAATGGATGCAAGTATTGCCAATTTACGAGCTGCATCAAGGCCTTCAACATCAGCTGTAGGATCTGCCTCTGCATATCCTAACTCTTGTGCTTCTTTCAATACATCTTGATAGCTTAAACCTTCTTCAGACATTTTAGTCAAAATAAAGTTTGTAGTACCGTTCATAATGCCAATGATTTCAGTAATACGATTACCGGCTAACGATTCATATAATGTGCGGATTATAGGAATACCACCTAAAACAGATGCTTCAAAACGTAAGTCTACCCCATTTTTACTCGCTAAGTCTAATAAGTATGGACCAGCTTCTGCTAATAAGTCTTTATTTGCAGTTACCACATTCTTCTTAGCTTTTAAAGCCCCTTCTACACAATCTTTTGCAAAGTTTGTACCACCCATTAATTCCACTACCATTTGAATGGAGTCATCTTTTAATACTTCATCAATATCAGTTACATATTTAGCTGTTTCTGGTAATATAATATGACTATATTTTTCTGGATTTCGTACGTAAATTTTAGAAATTTCAACATTGACACCTGTACGATTTTTAATTAATTCAGCATTGTCTTGCAATAAGTTAAAAGTACCTTGTGCAACAGTACCAAAACCTAATAAAGCAATTTTTATAGTGGTCATAATCGTCCTACTCTCTTAATTAGCCTATGCTTGGCCTAAAATCTCTACCTTTATAATACCCTTCATAGAGCGAATATCTAGCAATAAATCTTCTAATGAGCCTTGTAAATCCTTGGTTTCAAAAGAAATGCTACTATTCGCAATGCCTTGTAATGGAATATCTTGATTAATCGTTAAAATACTACCGTTACGTTCAGCAATGGCTTTCAAAACGCTTGATAACATACCAGATTCATTTGACATAGAAACATAAATACTAACAATTTTTCCTTGAGCAATTTCAAAAAATGGAAAAACATAATCCTTGTATTTATAATACGCAGATCGACTTAAATCCATTTTTTCAACTGCTTCGTTAATTGTTTTAACCTCACCTAGTTTTAGAATTTCTTTTACTTTTATCGTCTTTTTTATAGCCTCTGGTAAAATATCTTCTTGAACCAGATAAAATTTATCTTTTTTTGGTTTAGACATAGAGCACACTCCCTTATTGTTCTCTTGAAGTTTCTTGGGCAACGAATTGTCGTCCATATAATGTTAATACTGCATACATACCGATAAAGAATGGCATATACTCAGCCACAACACGCCATCCTACAGCGATGATGCCCACTGTTCCATTAGGTACAAAGGCACTAAATAATACTACAAATAGACCTTCTGCAATGCCTGTTCCCCCTGGGGTTGGTGCAAAATACAAAATAAGATTTAATAAAATCATGCGATCTAAAATATCGATAATAGGAATATCTGGTGTGAAAGCATACATTAAGGCGGGTGCAATACAATATAAGCATAATAAACTCAAACCAGATTCAATAAAAACTATTAAAGATTGGACAGGTTGTTTATAAAGTAAACCAAGACCTTGATTTAGTGTTTCTAATTTAGAAAGCCAATCTTTAGTGTTATGTGCTTTAAATCGTTGTGCTAGATTATAGACAAATTGACGCATATACTTAGTCTGTAATATATAAGTTCCCACTAAGGTTGCTATAACAGCAAGCACGGCAAAAATCAAAAGCATATCACGAGAGATATATGGAATTTCAATAGCATCTCGTAAGAATACTAATGGCAGCATAATGACCAAAAACATAATGGAAAATACGGTACGTATTAATACAATCGGTGTACCTTTAGATATAGGTACGCCATAACTTCTCAACACCAGTACTTGCGCGACAGCACCACCGCTAGCTCCAGGTGTCAACATAGCCATAAAATAATTACTAAAAATAACTCGTAGCACTGCTCGTATCGATAACTTGTAACCACCAATTTTTACGAGCCTTTGAAGTCGTAATCCATCAAAATACATACCTGCTACTAAAGCAACTAAAGCTAATAATAAGGAAATACTATTAAAAGATGATATGGCTTTCAATGCATCTAAATCAATAGTATAGTAAATAATACCAATTGATACAGCCAATAACAAGAGAAACATAAAGATGCCTCTCTTCATCATTTTACTCATACCAAGTCTCCATAATTAATGAGCTCTATATCATGTTGACTTATATATAATCGCGTATGACTGGAACAGAGTGCATGCAACTCATCTTCCCAATGATAACCCCAATTATAAAGCTTACTAAGAATACTACTATTACTACCTGGGTGAACCATCAATTCATGTGTACCAGAATGTTTATTTACCGCTTTTAGGATACCCATTAGAGATTTCTGATTTATATGACCTCCATTTACCATGCCCCAAAAATATTGGGTTGTAGTCATACAATTATTTCGTATGATTGGTCGCGCATTAGCCGCAACCGTTGATAAACCAACTTTACCAAGAAATCGAATTGGGGAATACATATAATTCATAAAACCAGTAGACTCATCGGGTATACGTATAGCATGTATACCAAAGGATTTTGCCTGTTCAATCACAATTGGCAATACCGTTGGTAACACATGCAAATGTTGATGTCCATCAATATGAGTTACCCTTAAGCCGGTATCCATTATTTGAGCTATTTGTGCATGAATCTCTTTACGTAATTCACTATAATTGATTTTGCCAGAGTAAATACGTTTAATAAATTCTACATAGTTCTCTGGAAATACACCTTCTGGTGTGAGAAGTGATGAAACTTCTGATGGATCACATACTGGTTTGACCCCACCCACCAAGGTAATATGAATACCAATGCCCAACTTAGGGTTTTGTTTTGCCATACTTACGGCTTCTGTAAAAGCTTCTCCTCCTGCCATTAAAGAGGTACTGGTAATAATACCTCTACGGTGACCATCAATAATACCAGCATTAACTGCACTATGAAGGCCAAAATCGTCTGCATTTACAATTAATTTGGACATAGTTATCTTCCTTTTCATGAAAAAAAGGGAGAACTTTGTTCTCCCACAAAGGATATATGTTATTTTACCAAATACACAACTAAAAAATCAATACAAAAGCCCTCTACTTGTTTACTAGTAGAGGACTTTTTATAAGGTCATAAAATTTTATCATATATATACTAAGGCATCAATTGTTCTTGTACTTTATACATACATAATGCAGCAGCTACGCTTACATTTAAGGATTCCATATCACCATACATAGGAATCATAATACGATTTGTACATAGATTCATAACTTCTGGTGTTACACCATTTCCTTCGTTTCCTAATACTAGCATAGTTCGCTTAGCATAACTTACAGTATGATAAGGATTGGAATGTTCTAAAGCTGTTACATAGCTAGTCATATTAGACTCGGTTACCATATCATGTAACAGAGATAAGGTAATGTCTTCATATAAAGGTATTTTATGTAAGGCGCTCATAGTACTGCGCACTGTCTTGTCATTAAAAGGGTCCACAGTTCCTTTCATCAAAAATATCCCTTTAACACCTGCTGCAACAGCAGTACGAATAATGGTACCTAGATTGCCGGGATCTTGAACACCATCTAATGTAATATATAAACCATCCACAATAGAAATTGATTCAATATCATATGTAGGCTTTGATACAATAGCAACTACACCTTGTCCATTTACGGTATTATCTACTTTATCAAACACTGGATCTTGTGCGATATATTTAGGTACAGATTGAACAGTATCTAAGTCTAATAAATCTAATATATTTTTATCTTGCGCTTTAGATTCACGTATAACGATTGTTTTTACTGCACCCATAGCTGCAATATCTCGAATAGAGCGAATGCCTTCAACGATGTACTCTCCATTTTTTTGGCGATTTTTACGTTGCCTTAATGAGATAATTCGCTTAATCGTTTTATTATCTTTAGATTGGATAAATTCCATACTAACTCCCACTGTGTTGATTATTCCATAGATTATAAAAGGCCCCTTTTAAGTTGATAAGCTCATTAAAAGATCCTTTTTCTATTATTTTACCATATTCCATATACACTATTTTATTGGCATCTTCTACTGTTGAAAGACGATGAGCAATACTTACGATTGTTTTACTACCTCGAATATTTTCAATACTTGCTTGAATTTGCTTCTCCGTATGACTATCGATATTAGCCGTTGCTTCATCTAGCAATAGAATTGGTGTTTTTTTAATCAAGGTACGGCCAAAAGCCAATAATTGTTTTTGCCCATCAGATAATAAGGAGCCTAAATAACCAACCGGTGTCTCATACCCTTCCGGAAGTTGTTCAATCATAGAATCCAAATTAACTTGTTTTGCTGCATTGATCATTTCCTCATTAGAAATTGATGTATCAAAAAGTGTTAAGTTATCTCTAATGGAACCCTTAAATAGATAAGCTTGCTGAAAAACATATCCCATTAAATGGCGAAGCACAGAATTGTCATATTTGGTAATATTTATACCGTTGATATAGATAGTCCCTCTTGTTGGTTTGTAGACCCCCATCAACAATGCTAAAAGTGTAGATTTACCACTACCAGAAGGACCTACAATCCCTATGAATTCTCCAGCTTTAATGTTTAATGTAAAGTCTTCTAGCGCATAAATGTCGTTATTATTATAGGAAAACCACACATGCTCAAATTCAATGGTCTCTATATGTTTAAATTCATCAGGAACTTCATTAGCCATCTGACGCTCTTCTTCCTCTAATAAGGGAACTAATCTTTCAGCACCAGCTAATGCACTTTGTAGTGAGTTATATTTATCTGCAATTTCCTTTAATGGTTGGAAGAATCGGTCCATATATTGGATAAAGGCAAATACTGTACCAGCGTCAGCTACAGAGTCTATTAAATTCGTAGTTATAAAAATAACAATTAACGCAACAAAGAATAGACCATCTACGAGTGGTCTAAAAATAGAAAATGTAGTAACTTCAAAAAGGCCTGCTTCTAAGAAACCTTTATTAACAGTATTATAACGTTCCTCAATTGCTTTTTCGCCACCATAGGATTTTACGATTACAATATAATTTAACAGTTCCTTGATACTCGCATTAGATGCAGCTACAGAGCGTCTTACCTGACGAAATGCTTTGCGGGAAAACTTTTGAAACACCCAAATAATTCCACCCATTATAGGTAATAAAATTGTCATGATGATAGCTAGGGGTACATTAATAGCATACATAAATCCTAATATACCAATAATCATCAAACCGCTACTAGCTAAATTCAAAATTACATCTGTATATAATGTACGTAATGACTCTACATCATTAGTGATGCGAGTTACCCAATTGCCAATCGGCAACTTATAAAATTCATCATGTGGTTTATTAAGAATCTTTTTAAAGACAATACTACGAATATTATAAATTATTTTTTGACCAAAACTTTTTAAAAAATAATTCTCTACAAAAATAAATAAAACACTACCAATTATAGTAAGTCCATACATTAGAGCATAGTATTCAATAACAGCGATATCATTAGTGGCAAAGCCAAGATCGATGACTTGCTTTGTTATATACGGTCGTAAAAGTAATAGCACTAAATTTCCTGCTAGCGCAACCGTTGCTAATAATAGAATACCTAAATAAGGCTTAATGTAGCCAGTTATATAGGAGAACAAAGCCCAGTCATTTCTTAGATTACGCTTCTTCATAATGGGCCTCTCCTTTCTGCGCTTCATATAAGGTGCGGTATAAACCATTGTTAGCTAATAATTCTTTATGAGTACCTTCTTCTACGATACGCCCCTCATCGAATACTAGAATTTTATCTGCTTTCTCTACAACCTCTAATCGCTGTGAAATACATAAAATTGTTTGTTCTTTTACATTATGTAATGTATTTAAAATAGTTGTAACTGTTACTGCATCTAAAGCAGAAAAACAATCATCTAGCAATAAATATGGTGCATTTTTATAAAAGCCGCGAGCCATATTGATTCGCTGCTTTTGTCCACCTGATAAATCATGACCTTCTTCAGCGAGCTCATGTAAATCATCGTTTAACAAATCGCCTAAATCTCTATATAAGTCTGCCTTTTGTGCCGCAACCTCTACAGTTTCGTGCATAGGTAAATTTTTACCAAATTTAATATTATCTGCAATGGTCGTACTTAAAAGGTAAGATTGTGTTGGCACATAAGCAATTGAGTTTCTAAGTTTTGATAAAGAAACAGCAGCTAAATCTTGATTACCAAAATAAATGGACTGTTCCGGACATTCTTGTAATCCAATAAGCAATTTAAACAATGTACTTTTACCAGAACCAGGTTTGCCAACTAAACCAATAAAAGAGCCTTTCGGTATTGTCGTTGTCACTTGAGATAATGCATGACCTTTAGAGTTTTCATAATTAAAATCTAAGTATCGGATGTGAATATCCTCAAGTGGCAATACCTCATCGGTATCATCTATTGTTTCAGTGGGCAAATGCAAGAAATCCATGATACGATCTAAAGAAGCAAGACCTTTTTGTACAATAGAAATAAGGCCTCCAAAGCCTATTAAAGGCCCTACAATTAACATTATAAAAGAATTGATTGTAACAAATTCGCCTATAGTCATTTTACCTTCTACAGCTAAATGTCCACAAATAAAAATACTAATACTGATACAGATAAAGGGTGCAATTCTTGTTAACGGTGTTAATATTGCATCTAGTAGTGCAACATCCATATTCTTCTTATAATTAAGTTTATTTATTTTTTCAAAAGAGTTAGATATAATGCTTTCACGATTAAAAGCGCGAATAACATCCATCCCTTGAAATAGCTCTTGTCCAAACTCTGTTAAATCGCTATAAGTAGCTTGTGCACTACGTTGTTTAATACGTAGCTTTCTGCCTAGTACAAATATAGTCACAATAATTAAGAATACAGGTGTCATAATTTTAAAAGCTAATACAGTATTAATCTTTTGAATTAATATTATGGAGCCCACAACGGAATAGAAAATAATATCCACTACAATCATTACACCTAGACCAAGGGCAACACGTAACGATGTTACATCGTTAGTCATGAGCGCCATAACCTTACCAGGTCCATTAGCCTCATAGTACGTTGTTTTTACTTGTAATGCTTTACTACACAAAATCTCACGAAAAAGATACTCCATGCGACGAATAGATCCTAATAGGGTTCTACGTGAAATAACTTTCAAAATAGTGATAATAATAAATAATAAAATAAAATAATAAATATAAGTAACTAAACCTTCCTTATTATTGCTCAATGTATCTATAGCATTGCCAATGAATTGAGGAACAAATAAAAAAGCCACATCAATTGCCATCAACATAGTTAAGCCAATGGCATAGATCCAGCCTTCACGCCGGAAAAACTGCATAAATAAATCTATTGGTTTCATAGGTCCTCTCTAATATATTCTATTAAGTCTAATTAAAATCATTGCCTATATAATCATTAGTATTATTATATTGTAATTGAATTTGAATCAATACTGTAAAAGCTAAATCAACAAACTTTATTATGTTAACTTTACTCTTTATAGTATACACATTTTTTATAATACATTAATACACCTATATGTATAATAGTTAGATTAAATATTTTTATCACAGCAGTAGTTGTATTTCAACAATATAAGTTAAATGACCTCTTTAAATTTTAATGGTAATCAATCTTAAAGTTTTTTCTAAATTAATACTATATCGAATTTTTTAGTTTACTTATAGTAATGTAAATGTTATACTATGCATATAAAGAAATTTTATCTTACATAATTAGAATTAAAACTCTTAGGAGGAATAAAACATGGAAAAACGTACTGGCGTAGTAACATTTGCAGGTGGCCCTATCACATTAGTTGGCCCAGAAATTAAAGTAGGTCAACAAGCTCCAGACTTCACTGTATTGAGTAATGACTTGCAAGCTAAAACTTTAAAAGACTTCGAAGGTAAAGTAAAAGTTATCTCCGTTGTTCCTTCCCTTGATACAGGTGTTTGTGATGCTCAAACTCGTTGGTTCAACCAAGATGCAACAGCTCTTTCCGAAGATGTAGTCGTATTGACAATTTCTATGGACTTACCATTCGCTCAAAAACGTTGGTGTGGTGCTGCGGGCGTAGATAAAGTTATTACTTTGTCTGACCACAAAGATGCTTCCTTCGGTGAAAACTACGGTTTCTTGATTGAAGAGCTTCGTCTTTTAACTCGTGGCGTTGTAGTAATCAACAAAGATAACAAAGTAACTTATGTTGAATATGTACCAGAAGTAACTCAAGCAGTTAACTTCGATGCTGCATTAGAAGCTATTAAAGCTGATATCTAATCTTAAGATTTTTGCTAATAGCTTAATATAAAGGTAAAAAGACCGTACGGTGTACGGTCTTTTTTATGTAGTATAGTATTTAGATTTTTATTGTAGGTGAATTATATATGTGGATTCGTATTTCTAAACTATTATTAACGATAAAAAATATAGCCCTTGTAGGCGTTGGTATTGCACTTTGTATTGCACTTATTAATACATTGATTAGTCTTGTCTATGTTACGTGGGCGAATATTCAAGGTTATAGTACATACTCTTTATTGATTGAAGAACTAATTACCTTCTTTCTATACTTTGAGTTTATTGCACTCATCGTTAAATATTTTAAAAATAACTTCCACTTTCCGCTTAACTTCTTTTTATACATTGGCATAACTGCAATTGTAAGACTTCTAATTATCAATCATGAATCATCATTTGATAATTTAATTTGGTCTGTTGCAATTTTTGTACTTGTATGTAGCTTAGTATTAGTAGAAAAATTTATTGGACATAACGAATAAAATTTAAATCGTTTTGTTTGAATATATCTAATTTATTTAGATATATTTAAATGAAAAATGGCCTCTACCGTAGTAGAGGCCATTTTTATTAATAAATTGATTTTATTAGAAGATATTTTTAGCGTAGTTAGCGTACTTAGCTTCTAATTCTTCCATTTTATCATTCATTTCGATTTGTAATTGGGATGCTAAATCATATTCACCATCATTAAGTGCATCAATTAAACGAGTGAATAAGGATTTACGATCATCACTATCTTTCGCAAGGTAGAAACGTAAGTCATTAACTTCTGCAAAGCGTTTATCATCTACACTATTTCGGCTGTCAGTATGAATTGCAACCATGCTACGAACTGTATCCAAATTGTTTGGGATTAAGCGGTTAGCCAATACTAGTTTCCAGCGTTTAAGAATGGAGGCAATAAAGGAGTCCATTAAATCTTTAGCAAATGCATTGCCTTGAGCCAATGTTTCTACTAATTCAGGATTATTTTGGTAACCCTTTATGTTTTCCCATACAGTAGCTGGAGCAACACCAAACATTTGATTACGTTCTTCTTGTGTGAAATCATCAAACACATCTTTTTCAGTACGGTATGCACGATTTGTAGCAAGATAATCAGATGTTTCACCTACTTCTTTGGAAAGCTCTGCTTCCAATTGAGCTTGTGTTTTACCAGATGTAATGGCATATTTCATACCATCAAATGCAGAAATAAAGATCAACGCTAAAGCAGTATATGTATTGGTGTAAGGATTTGGAGAACGCAATTCATAACGTGTCGCCATAGGATTATCGATATCTCGAATTAAACCGCAAAGGATTGTACGGTTACGGCTAGGTTCAGATGGATCAGTACCTAAAGATGTAACAATACATACTGGCGCTTCAAACCCAGGTTTTAAACGGTTTAAAGAATCTGTTGTAGAGCTGATGAATGGATTAATGGCTTCATAGTGTTTTAAAAGTCCCATAATTGCACCAATGCCTAAAGAGCTAGCAGATTCTTTACGCATATCTTCTGGGCTAAATAAGTTAACAACTTTACCAGATTTTAATTTAGCCATAACACCAAAATGAGTATGTTCACCAGAACCAGCTACACCAATTATTGGTTTTGCATTAAATGTTACATCAAGACCATTTTCACGGAATACTTCACGAACAATGATACGAGCTTGTAATTCATTATCTGCTGTTTGTAATGGATTATTTGAGAATTTCCAGTCGATTTCTAATTGTTCTAATACAACGGCTTCATGACCATCTTCATCAAGTTTAGCTTTAACGCCACCTACTTCTTTATGACCCATTTCAGCAACCATACCATATCTATCAAGACGTTCAACAGCTTGTTCTAATGCAGTGCGAACTGTACCATGAGTACGTTGCCAGTATTGTTCTTGTAATTTTTGGGATACGGATAATTCTTTTTTGGTAACTGTTCTAGATGGAGTTTTTACCCAGAATTCTAGTTCTGTTGCAGATGTGAAAATGATATCTACAACTTCATCAGCTTTCACATGCGGCATACCAGGTAAACCATGTTCTTTAATCAAAGCCAATAATTCAGCACGTACATAGTCGCAGCTGCGTTTTAAAATAGAACGAGAATCTACATAGCGATAGTTATGCATCAAGAATGCAGGAATACGAAGTGTACCAGTTGGTAATCCTGTAACAGGATCAATATTTTCGTAGTTGTAATCAACAAACCAGTTTACACTTGGATCGCCCCACATATCTACACGAGCATTATTTAATGTAGCAATATTTGTAAGTACTACAGAGGAACCATCTGTTTGAACAGCACGACCTTCAAAGAAAGATTCGTAGTCATCGAAGAATGCTGACATAGGAATCTTTTCATCAGTATCATTACCTGCTAAGTCAATACCTACAAGAGATACGAACTTGATTTCAGGATGTTGTTCTAATAATGCAAGAACGCCTTCTTTCCCATATTGACCCGCCGGAATGTAATATAATAATTCGTTAGTTGTCGACATATTTGTTCCTCCTAAAAGAAAAAGACTCCAACAAATAAATATATAAATCTATATATCTAAAGTGGAGTCTTCGTTGACCAATTATTTTATTGAGTTCATATTATCATATGTTGAAAATATATGTCAATAACTTTCTATAGAATTTCATTATTCTTTTAAAGTTACATCTAACACATCCAATACTATCAACTTTAATCAATAACTGTATATAGAATGGTCGTTGATATCACTATATATTATCCAAGTAATTCTTTAACAATATTATTGACAACCTTACCATCTGCACGCCCTTTTGTTTTTGGCATTACATGTTTCATAACATTGCCCATATTTACGTTATCACCACATGCAGCAATGGCTTCTTGTACAATTGTACGAATTTCATCTTCTTTCAATTGCTCTGGTAAGTATTTTTGCAATACAGCCATTTCTTCTTTTACATGACTAATTAAGTCCTCACGTCCCGCTTTTTCAAATTCTGTTAAGGAATCTTGACGAGTTTTCATTTCTTTAGCTAAAATGCCAAGAATGCCAGCATCATCTAGCTCAATTTTGTCATTGATTTCTGTATTTTTTATGGCACTATTGACCATACGAATTACAGATAAAGCTGTTTTACCTTCTTCACGAGCTTTCATAGCTGCTTTCATATCTTCCTTTAATTGATCTTTTAAACTCATATTTCCTCCTTATGTATATAATAAAGAAACCCTAATTCTGGATTTCATAAAGCCATGAAAAGGCAGAATTAGGGTAATCATCTTATGCTCTGAATTTGCGTTTTCTTGCTGCTTCAGATTTTTTCTTTCTTTTTACGCTTGGTTTTTCATAGTGTTCGCGTTTTCTTACTTCAGACAAAACACCCGCTTTTTGGCAGGAGCGTTTGAATCGACGAAGAGCACTTTCAAGCGTTTCGTTTTTACCGACTTTGATTTCAGACATCTATATCCCTCCCTCCAAAAATAATCTCGGGAAGTGCTGATAATTTACATACGCACATATAATATTATATGTATAGGTATAGATGTTGTCAATATTTTCAAGTATATTTTATAGGTTTTTTAATGAGTATTATAAAAAGAATGCATAATACTCAAAATTAGGCTTCTGGCCAGCCCATCTCTTCTCCACCTAAAAGGTGTGCATGCATATGGAATACAGTTTGGCCTGCTTTTTCACCAGTATTAAAAATTAAACGATATCCATCTTTAGAGATACCAAGCTCTTTTGCTACATCACGAACAAATGGCAGTAACCCTTCAACATAATCTGCATTCTTTTCATTAAGATGTGCAATATTAGACACGTGATTTTTAGGTACGATTAATACATGAACTTTTTTTACAGGTTGAATATCATAAAAAGCATAGAATTTATCATTTTCTAACACTTTTTTAGACGGAATTTCACCATTGATAATTTTGCAAAAAATGCAGTCACTCATAATCTAACTCCTTACTCAATAATTAAATAATTATCTTCTAAACCTACAACAGTTCCACCAACGAGATCACCAATTTTACGTGTCCCATCAGACTTAACTTTACCATTTATATATTCATTTGTTAAGCCCATATAGTATCCATTCTCTTCCTTTTCGATGAGAATCTCACCAGGCTTACCAATGCGAGATTTTGCGTATCGTTCATAACCAGATTGGCTAAGGCCATTTAAAAGTGCTACACGAGTCTTCTTAACAGCTTCTGGTACTTGATCCGCCATGGTGGCTGCAGGTGTACCCTCACGAATGGAGTATGGGAAGGCATGAATGTGCGTAAATCCAATTTCACGTACTGTATTCAATGTTTCTTCGAAGTCTTCATCAGTTTCTTGAGGGAAACCAGCAATAATATCAGTTGTAATTGATAAATCTTTAATACGAGAACGTAAACTTGTAATTAAATCTTTATATTCTTGTAATGTATAATGGCGTTTCATCAACTTTAATACATGATCAGAACCAGCTTGTAATGGTAAATGTAAATGAGGACAAACACGTTTATTGGTAGCCATTAATTCTACTAACTCATCAGAAACCTCTACGGATTCAATGGACCCGAAACGAATGCGGTATAAATTAGGAATCTCTAATAAAGCTTTTACCACATCAGCTAATGTTGGACGACCTGGTAATTCGACACCGTAATTACCCAAATGTATACCAGTTAATACGATTTCATGGAATCCATGATCTACTAAACGTTTTGCCTCTTGTACAATATCATCAACTTTACGAGATTTTAATTTTCCTCGAGTATAAGGAATGATACAAAAGGCGCAATAGTTATTACAACCTTCTTGAATTTTCATGAACGCACGAGCTTTGTCAGATTCATTACCATATAACGGCATTTCCTCGAAGTTAGATTCCTTCATGATATCCCGAACAGCATTGATTTGTCGTTCTGTAGATTCTAATTGCTCTACTAATTCAACAATTTTAGAGCGATTATTTGTACCAATAACGAGATTAACACCATCTATAGCGGCAATCGCATCTGGATCAAGCTGAGCATAACAACCAGTTACAATAACATAGGCATCTTCATTTTGACGCTTTGCCTTGCGGATTAATTGACGGGATTTCTTTTCCCCCATATTCGTTACAGAACAGGTATTAATTACATATATATCAGCTTTTTCATCGAAGTCTACCGCTTCGTAATTATTTTGTAAAAATAAACCTTTCATGGCATCTGTATCATATTGGTTTACGCGACACCCTAAGGTTGTAAAAGCAACGGTTTTCATTGCACCTCTCTATTCTTATTTAATTTATAATTCTAATTCATATCGAATCATCGCTAACGATCCAATAGCAGCAGTTTCAGCCCGTAAAATTGTATTTCCCAGCGATACTGATTTTCCACCATATTTTATAATAGCATTGATTTCCTTCTCTTGATAGCCCCCTTCAGGACCTATACAAATTAAAACATCAGTTACAGACTTATCGGAATGTAAAGTTTTAAGTACATCTTTGATAGTCTGACCTGCTTCATTTTCATAGGCTACCAATTTCAACGCCTCAGATTCAATGTCTAATGCTTGTAAAAGCGTCTCTCCTACTACTAGTGTAGGCAAGTGATTTCGTCCACATTGTTGAGCTGCTTCTAGCATTATTTTTTCCCAACGATTTACTTTTGATTGAAGCTTTTTTTCATCATATTTAGCTACGCAGTTAGCTGTGGGCACAAGATAAATTGTATCCACATTTAACTCCGTCGCCTTTTGTAACACCCATTCTAGCTTTTCACCTTTTAATAATGATTGAACTAGAATAGTACGATACGATGCTAGATTTCCTTCTACATATTCAATCAGTTTTGCTTGAGCTTTACCATCTACTTCTGCTGTAATTTGATATGTACCACAACGATTGTCGCTGCCGGTTACAGTTATAGGCTTCTCCATATTATGGCGAAATACATGTAGTACATGATGGGTTACATCTTTTGGTAATTCTATTATTTCATCTAATGGTGTAGGAATAAAAATCTTTTTCATCGTTTTTCTAGCGCAAACGTATGCCAAGGCCCTGCAACGCGCTCCTCAATAATATGCCAATGAGCCTCAATATATGGCATGATTTCATCATAACGATCATCAATAATGCCACTAATAATCAAAATGCCCCTATCATCCAGTTTCTTACCAATTTGAGGTAATAGTATTTTAAGGGGATCCACTGTTAGATTAGCTAAAATTAATTGGGCAGTACCATTGAAATCACTATCCAAATTACCACAAATGATTTCAGCAGATACATGATTATTCTCACAGTTAATTCTAGCTTGATTTGCAGCATACTCTTCTATATCTATACCAACTAAATTTTTAATACCTAAATGGGCTGCTACTAATAAAAGAATACCTGTGCCAGTACCAATATCCAAACAAGTAACTGTATCAAGATCCATAGATTTACTATAGGATTTTAATAGCTCTGCACAAGTCCGTGTCGTCTCATGAGACCCGGTACCAAAGGAAATATCTGAATCAATTTCAATAATAATTTTATTATCTACATTATTGTATTCCTGCCATGCTGGTTTAATGATTAAGTTAGGTAAAATTTCTGTAGGTTCAATATACTGTTGCCAAGAGTTTAACCAAGTTGACTCATCAAGAATATCTGTATCTATTGATATAACCTTGATATTGGCCTCAGTAAGCCGTTTTACTAAATCCGCCTTAATCATATTCATATCGAGTGATATATCAGCATACATAGTTAATTTTATTAAATTAGGCTGATTTTCAACATCTTCTTCTATAATTCCATTGTCTGCATAATCGTCAAAAAGAGTAGTCACCTCATCGGTGGCTACTCTTTCACAGACAATGGATACTTCTATCCATTGCATATATGCTCCTTTATAGGGAATGTGATGGAACAAACCATTCCTTCACATGAGCTGTTCATTTAGTCAAACAGTCCTTGATTTTTTCAAAGAGACTTTTGCTCACTTGTAAGTTATTTACATCTTCATTACTTTCATTTGCAAAGCGTAACAATAGCTCACGTTGAGTGTCTGTCAACTTCTTAGGCGTTTGGACGGTTACCACAATGTGTTGGTCACCCCTTTGGTTAGGGTTACGCAAATATGGTATACCTTTGCCCTTTACGCGGAATGCCGTTCCCGTTTGAGTACCTTCCGGAATCTTTAACTCTACTTTACCATCTAAAGTGTTAACTTGTATAGTCGCACCAAGAGCAGCTTGAGCAAAGCTAATATTTACACGGCTAATAACGTCATTACCATTTCGTTCAAATTCCTTGTGAGGACGAACAAAGATATATACATAGAGATCCCCTTTAGGACCGCCTAAAATACCAGGTTCCCCTTCATTGGCTACACGTAAACGAGATCCGCTATCTACACCAGCTGGAATTTTAATGGAAATCTTCCGTTTAGCCAACATTTCGCCAGTACCACGGCATTTAGAGCAAGGTTTTTCAATGCTTTTACCCGTACCATGACAGCGGGAACAAGTGCGAACGGACTGCATACGTCCAAATGGAGTATTTTGAATAACCGCTTCTTGACCAGAACCATGACAGTTTGGACAAGTATCGACACGAGAGCCTGGTTCACCACCAGTACCATGACAGTGATCACATTCTTCATGACGATGCACTTCAATTTCCATAGATTTACCAAAGGCTGCATCTTCAAAGGAAATATCGATATCTTCACGCAAGTCATTACCTTTTTGAGGGCCTTGTTGTTGGCGTCCACCACCAAACATGCCACCAAAAATGTCGCCAAAGATATCACCAAAGCCTCCAGCTTGACCACCGAAACCGCCAAAGCCGCCTTGGAAACCACCGGCACCAGCGCCGCCTCCTTGTTTGAAGGCGTCGTGGCCGAATTGGTCATATTGAGCTTTTTTAGTTTCATCAGACAAGACTTCATAAGCTTCGTTAGCTTCTTTAAACTTTGCTTCCGCTTCCTTTGGATTATCTTTATTTACATCTGGGTGGTATTGGCGTGCCTTTTTACGGAAGGCTTTTTTGATTTCATCTTGAGAGGCATTTTTACTAACCCCTAGGATGTCATAATAATCTCGTGCCATTCGTTACCAACCCTTCTTATTTCTTGTCATCATCCACTACTGTGTAATCAGCATCAACTACATTGTCATCAGATTTTGTTTGTTGTTGACCTTGTTCAGCACCACCAGCTGCTTGTTGAGCTTGTTGAGCTGCTGCATACATTTGTTCTGCTAATTTATGTAATGGTTGTTCCAAAGCTTCACTATCTTTTTTGATGTCTTCGATATTGCCAGCTTCGATAGATTTTTTCAATTTATCTTTCGCTTCTTCTACTTCTTTCATCAAAGCAGCATCGCCTTTACCTTCAAGGTCTTTCAATGCTTTCTCAGCTTGATATACTAAGGAATCAGCATTGTTTTTAACATCTAATTCTTCTTTTCTAGCTTTATCTTCCGCTGCATGAGCTTCAGCTTCTTTAACCATGCGGTCAATTTCTTCTTCTTTCAAGCCGCTAGAAGAAGTAATGGTAATCTTTTGTTCCTTTTGAGTACCTAAATCTTTAGCTTTTACATGTACGATACCATTAGCATCGATGTCAAATGTTACTTCGATTTGAGGAACCCCACGAGGAGCAGCTGGGATACCATCCAAGTTGAAACGACCCAATGTTTTATTATCTGCTGCGAACTCACGTTCACCTTGCAATACATGGATATCTACAGATGGTTGGTTATCTGCGGCAGTGGAGAATACTTGAGATTTAGATGTAGGGATTGTAGTGTTACGATCGATAATACGTGTGAATACGCCACCCATTGTTTCGATACCAAGGGACAATGGCGTTACGTCAAGTAACAATACGTCTTTAACTTCACCTACTAATACGCCACCTTGAATAGCAGCACCAATAGCTACACATTCATCAGGGTTAACATTTTTAGTTGGTTCTTTACCCAATACTTTTTTGATTGCTTCTTGTACAGCTGGAATACGGCTAGAACCACCAACTAACAATACTTTATCGATATCGGATGCAGATAAGCCAGCATCACTCATAGCTTTACGAGTAGGTTCTATAGTAGCTTGTACCAAATCAGCAGTTAATTCTTCAAATTTAGCACGAGTCAATGTTACATCCAAATGTTTAGGACCAGTAGCATCAGCTGTGATAAATGGCAAGTTGATATTTGTGCTAGCTACGCCAGACAATTCAATTTTTGCTTTTTCAGCAGCTTCTTTTAAACGTTGATCAGCTAATTTATCATTGGATAAATCGATACCAGTTTCTTTTTTGAACTCTTCAATAAGGTAGTTCATAATGCGTTGGTCGAAGTCATCCCCACCAAGGTGGTTATTACCAGATGTTGCTAATACTTCAAATACACCGTCACCAAGTTCAAGGATAGATACGTCGAATGTACCACCACCAAGGTCAAATACAAGAACTTTACCATCTTCATCTTTATCTACACCATATGCAAGAGCAGCTGCTGTAGGTTCGTTGATGATACGAAGTACTTCAAGACCTGCAATGGCACCTGCGTCTTTTGTAGCTTGACGTTGAGCATCTGTAAAGTATGCAGGAACTGTAATAACAGCTTGTTTTACAGGTTCGCCCAAGTAAGCTTCTGCATCAGCTTTGATTTTTTGAAGAATCATTGCAGAAATTTCTTGAGGAGTATAAGATTTACCTTCTACAGTTACTTTGTAGTCTGTACCCATGTGACGTTTAATAGAAATGATTGTATTTTCTGGGTTAGATACAGCTTGACGTTTAGCCAATTGACCAACTAAACGTTCTCCATTTTTTGCAAACCCAACAACGGAAGGAGTTGTACGTGCACCTTCTTGATTTGTAATAACCGTAGGTTCGCCGCCTTCCATAACAGCAACACAAGAGTTTGTTGTCCCTAAATCAATACCAATTACCTTTGCCATAATATATACCTCCTAAAACTTTATAATCTATTCAACAACTTTTACCATTGCTGGACGTATACAACGACCATCAACAGTATAGCCAGTTTGCAAAACTTCACACACCGTATCGGATTCATATTCATCTGACGGTACACGCATAATCGCTTGATGGAAATTTGGATCAAATGGTTGACCCACAGCTTCAATAACAGCTAAACCATGTTTAGATAACATAGCCATCAAATTTTGATGAATCATAATGAATCCATCGAGGAATACTTTTGCTTCCCCTTCTGCAGGACTTTGAACGGCCCGTTCAAAGTTATCCAATACAGGAAGAAGGTCCGTTAATACATCCCCTTTTACATATCCAGCAAGTTGCTCTTTTTCTTGGTTAGTACGACGTTTGAAGTTTTCAAAGTCCGCTTGTAACCGTTTATATCGATTATCAAAGTCGGCTTTAAGTTCTTCTAACACTTGAGCAGCATCAGCCACAGCTTCTTCAGTTTTTTCAACAGTTGGTTCCTCTACATTCGTAGTATCCTCTGTTTCCTCCACTGTTTCTTGTTTAATGTCTTGTTCTTCAGCCATTATTTGCCCTTTCTGTTTTGTTCTTTTACCATAGTTTCCATTATATGTTTCATATGGGACAACATGCCGATGATACGTCCGTATTCCATCCGCGTTGGACCAAGAATAGCAAGAGTTCCGATAGGCTGATCTTGATTCGTAAAATCAGCTTGTACCACACTCATTGAATGTAGCGCTTCAGTTTCATTCTCAATACCAATCTTGACCTTAACAGGTGTTGGAGAATCATCTTTTAATAACTGTCCTAATTGATTTTGTTCTTCCACTAAGGAAAGCAAGGGTTGTACCTTCTCAACAGACTTAAACTCTGGTTGATTTAACAACTCTGTGGTACCTACCGAATAGAACAACTTACGTTTATTAATAGCTCGTAATAATGTCTCCGAAAGGATTAATAAAATTCCCTGCGGTCCTTCCATATGGACCAATATAGATCCTAAAGCCTCAGCCGTTACATGACCAATACTTACATTCTGTAGTGCATTGCTAAATTGTATGGCTAGACTTTGTAAAAGCTCTGGTGAAACACTTTCACCAAAGTACATCAACTCATTATCGAGTGCTCCTGTTTCAGTAATAACTACCATAATGGCTTGATGACTATCTAGCGGTAATACATGAATGTATTTGATTAATGCTCTATCATGGGCTGGTGCTAAGAATAAACTCATGCTATGACTTACCTGTGAAAGTAGTTTAGCCATATTTAGAAAGAGTTCACTCGTTGATCCATTGGAACGCTTCCATAACATTTCAATTTTTTCAGCATCCTGTAATGGAACAGGTTGTCGACTCAGCATAGAATCAACATATAAGCGATAGCCCTTAGCTGAAGGAATACGTCCAGCCGATGTATGAGGTTGCTCTAAATAGCCTAATTCCTCTAAATCGGACATTTCGTTCCGCACCGTAGCAGGACTGATGCCAAGATCATAATTTTTAGCAATCGTTCGAGATCCTACAGGTTCTGCGGACTTAACATAGTCTTCAATTATGACTCGCAAGATGCGCTGTTTTCTTTCATCCATAATGACACCTCTTGTTAGCACTCATTAACTTTGAGTGCTAATCGCATGTATAATATTACCATATTAAAAAAAATTGTCAAGCTAAAAAATGCCAAAAAAGTCAAATAATATCAATTTAGTCAAAAAGACAAATCAATATTTTTGATTAATTAGTCAAAAAATCAAAGTGCAACAATAAGAAAACACTTATACTATCTACATTTATGACATATCCCAAAATTTAAAGATTAGAATATGTAGTTCTAATAAAATTTCTATTATTAAAACCTGAAATAGTATAAGTGTTTATATATAATAATTTAGTTGTCAATAAACTCTTAGTTAAAATACTTTTTTGGCCCAAGAATTTACGGACTATAAACTATAAATCAATTAGAACTAAAATGTACTAATTGATTTATAGTTCTACCCCTTCTAATGGATTGCCAAGACGCTCTAACAGTTTCCCCATACGTTCACGAGGTTCACCATATTTAGCATACCAATCAATCAAAATATCTACAGCTTTTTTAGATTGCTCAATAGTTAGTTTTCTTGCTAAAATTTTTCCTGCTTCAGGTCTCATGCCTGTATTACCACCAACAGCCAACATAAAACCTTGAGATGTACCGATAAAGGCAATATCCTTTACCATTGCATCTGGGCAGTTACGTCCACATCCACTGATGCCGATTTTGCACTTGTGAGAGGTTTTTCGGCCGTAATGTTTTCTCTCTACATAATCAGCCAATTCTTTAGTTTCCATTTGTCCATTTTTACAATGGCCTTTACCTACACAAGCAATTAAGGAATTAACACCTCTATGAATAACAGTGGTCACGCCATCAGGCAATTCAGAAATAAACTGCTCTTTATCATCTTTTTCAATACCTGTAATTTGTATACCTGTTACAACATGACGGAAGGATCCACCATATTTTTCAGCAAGTTCTATGCATGCTTTCATTTGATCTAAAGTAAATTCATTATGTAAACCGTGTAATATTACAGATGTCTTCATCGCTCCTCCTCAAATCTAGCATGCTTATTCACCATCATCCTATTTATACTAACATATTAGATTTTGAGAAACTGTGAGAAATTACTCACGAATAAATTGACTAAATACATAGTTCCCATGCTTGGCACCTTCAGCGGTTAAATGATAACTTCCATTTTGATACTCTAATAGACCTTTACTAACTAAATCATCTAAAGCAGTACCAAATAAATCATGGACAGATACGCCAAATTTATCTTCGAATTTTTGCTCATCAAGGCCCCATTTAGTGCGAAGGGCTAAAAAGGAAAAATCCTCTTGAGCTCGCTCTAAAGTAATCGTCTCCGTATCAATAGTAGGCATAATATATCTGTCAACAGATTGTATATAGGGCATTACATTACGATTATTACTACGGCGTACTCCGTCATAGAAGGAATGAGCACCAGCACCAAAGCCTAAATAATCTATATAGTGCCAATATTTTAAATTATGACGACTATAGGAATTAACCTTGGCGAAATTTGAAATCTCATATCGTTCAAAACCCAATTCTTTTAAACCAGCCATCATTGTATCATACATTGATTCATCTATACTTTCACTAGGAATGAAAATAAGATTTTTCTGAACTAAATGATATAAATAGGTCCCCACTTCTACTTGTAATCCATAAGTAGAAATATGATTAATAGGCAACTCTTCTACGACTGCTAAATTACGTTTAATATCGTCTAAGGATTGTCTTGGTAATCCATAAATCAAATCAATATTAATATCAGCAAAGCCCGCCTCTTTAGCATCATAAACGGCTTGTTTTGCCTGTTCCCCGTTGTGACTGCGATGAAGCATGGTAAGTGCCTTATCGTCAAATGTTTGAACACCAAAGCTAATACGATTAAAACCAAATTTAACTAATTTCGTTAAATAATGTAAATTTACTTCCCCAGGATTCGATTCAATAGTCATATGACAATCGTCAGTAATTGTAAAAGTGTTTTTGATTTTATCAAGAATCATCTGTAGATGTTGAATCGATAATTCTGTAGGCGTACCTCCACCAAAATAAATTGTATCAATAGCTTTAGATGTTGACTCTGGATGTTCAGAGACCCATAAATCGATTTCTTGAACTAAAGCATATACATAGGTTTCGTAATAATCTTGTAAATTTTGATAAGCAGGAAAATCACAATACATACATTTCTGTTTACAAAAAGGGATATGGACATACAGCCCCATATCCCTCAGCGTAGACAGATTCAGAATATCAGAATCTGTTTTCATTTTATTAGTCCTCAACCTTGAGAATCGCCATGAATGCTTCTTGCGGGATCTCTACGGAACCGACGGACTTCATGCGTTTCTTACCGGCTTTTTGTTTTTCAAGTAATTTACGCTTACGAGAAATATCACCACCGTAACATTTTGCCAAAACATCCTTACGCCAAGCTTTTACAGTTTCACGAGCCACAATTTTTGTACCTACCGCCGCTTGAATAGGAATTTCAAACATTTGACGAGGAATCAATTCTTTCAATTTCTCAGCTAATGCACGACCACGTGTAGCTGCACGGTCTTTGTGTACAATAATGGATAATGCATCTACAGGATCTCCATTTAAGAGAATATCCATCTTAACCATTGGAGATTGTTTATATCCAATCAATTCGTAGTCAAGAGATGCATATCCCTTTGTAGCGGATTTTAATTTATCAAAGTAATCATAAATGATTTCACTCAATGGCAAGTGATAAACGACAGATACGCGTGTTTCATCCAAATATTCCATAGATTGATATTCACCGCGTTTATCTTGAGATAATTCCATGATAGTACCAACAAAATCTTTAGGTACAATTGTTGTAGCCTTTACATAAGGCTCTTCGATATAGTCAATTTCCGTTGGAGGTGGTAATTTAGCAGGATTATCGACTTCGAGCATTTCCCCATTTGTTTTGTACACTTTGTAATTTACAGATGGAGCCGTCGTAATAAGCGTCAAGTTATATTCACGTTCTAAACGTTCTTGAATTACGTCCATATGCAAAAGACCGAGAAACCCACAACGGAAACCAAAACCCAATGCCAATGATGTTTCTGCTTCATATTCTAAGGCAGCATCATTAAGCTGTAACTTTTCTAATGCATCCCGAAGGTTTTCATAATCTTTAGATTCTGTTGGATAAAGGCCACAGTACACCATAGATACAGCCTTACGATAACCAGGCAATGGTTCTGATGCAGGATTATTAGCTAATGTTACAGTATCGCCTACATGGCAATCTTTTACATTTTTGATGCTAGCTGCAATACAACCTACTGAGCCACATGGTAATTCTTGCACAGGTACAAGATTGGGAGTAAAAATACCGAGTTCTGTAACATCAAAGTCCTTTTTATCATGCATCATGCGAATTGTATCTTTTGCTTTTATAGACCCTTCTTTTACGCGGACATAAGCAATAGCACCTTTATACGCATCAAAACGGCTATCAAAAATCAAGGCTCTTGTTGGCTCATCAGATTTATCTGGTGGTGCAGGAACTTTATTTACAATAGCTTCTAAAATATCAGGAATACCGATACCTGATTTGGCAGAGCATAATACAGCATCAGATGCGTCTAAACCAATAATATCTTCAATTTCTTGTTTAACGCGATCAGGATCTGCTGACGGCAAATCAATCTTGTTAATAACAGGAATGATTTCAAGATCATGTTCTAAAGCGAGATACACATTTGCCAACGTTTGCGCTTCCACACCTTGTGCAGCATCGACTACGAGTAATGCCCCTTCACAAGCTGCAAGAGAACGAGATACTTCATAGCTGAAATCGACGTGGCCCGGAGTATCGATGAGATTCAAAATATATTCTTCACCGTCTTGCGCTTTATACAAAATACGAACAGATTGCGCTTTAATAGTAATGCCGCGTTCACGTTCAAGGTCCATGGAGTCCAAAACTTGAGCCTCCATTTCACGTTTTTGTAATGTACCAGTATATTCAATTAATCTATCAGCGATGGTTGATTTACCATGGTCGATATGAGCTATAATACAGAAGTTTCGAATCTTTTTCGTTGACATACTATGTAAACAAGTTCAAAGAACTTGCATTCTCCTTTCTAACATACGCGATCGATAACAGCACCTCCCAATAATTGAGTGCCATTATAAAAGGCTACAGACTGACCTGGGGTAATAGCCCGTTGTGGTTCTTCAAAAATAACCTCCATTGTATCGTCATCTAAAATACGTGCTGTGCAAGGAGAAGGGTTAGCTGCATAGCGAATTTTTCCTTCTGCCTTCAATTCCTTATGAATTGTATCATCTAAGAAGTTATAGAACTTACAAATCATACGATTTGTAAAGAGACGTTCATTAGGACCCACGATGACCTCATTACGATTCCCATTAAATCCAATAACATATAAAGGGTGTTTATAAGCAATACCAAGGCCTTTACGTTGACCAATCGTATAATTAAATAAGCCGTTGTGCTTACCTAATACCTCACCATCTTCGGTAACGATATTACCAGACTCTGGCTTACCATTCATTTCTTCTACCACTAGCTTTTGATAATTCCCATGAGGCAAGAAACAAATATCTACGCTATCTGGTTTTTTAGCGACTGGCAAATCATATTCAGCAGCTAATTTACGTGTTTCAGTCTTACATTGACCACCTAATGGAAACATAAGATGACTCAAAATACGTTGGTTCATATTGTACATAACATAACTTTGGTCTTTTGTAGGATCAACACCTTTATGTAACTCATATAGACCTGTTTCTTCATTATAATTTACTTGTGCATAATGACCAGTTACCATATGTGTGGCACCTAATTCAAGAGCACGATTGAGCATCAAGTCAAACTTGATGTTCTTGTTACAAAATACACAAGGATTTGGCGTACGACCATAGGCATATTCTTTTACAAAGTAATCTACTACGTTTTCGTAGAATACATCACGAGCATCGATAACATGATGCTCGATACCAAGAAAATCACACATCTTCTTAGCATCAGTTACGGCAAGAGGCACCTCATCATAGGGCGTACCACTCACCCATAACCATAGGGTAATACCAAATACTTTATAGCCTTGTTTTAATAGCATTGCAGCAGTTAAAGAACTGTCTACGCCGCCACTCATAGCTACAGCGATAACTTTTTCCATACTTTCTCCTTTTAATGATCTCTTGATCATAAAACTAATCAGGGTGAAAGCCTGACGTGTAAAACACTAGTTCGGTGTAAAAGTCCGAGTAGTATTGCTATAAAATTATAGCAACTTATATTATAGCCTAGAAATAGGTATATTGAAAAGATTTGAAATAAAAAGAATCCCTTTCACAAAAGAAAGAGATTCTAAACATTATCTATGTTTTAATAGTTCTTCAGCAGCTCCTAAAATACCAAGCATGGAATGTTCAAACACTAGGCCACCCTGCATGAAAATTGTATATGGTGGACGTATAGGACCATCGGCACTGAGTTCAATAGAGGAACCTTGTACAAAGGTACCACCAGCCATGATGATTTTATCTTCGTACCCAGGCATATCCCCAGGAATAGGATGTACGTGAGCATCTACAGGAGAATAGGCTTGCATACCTACACAGAAATGCTCCATTTCTTCCCCATTTTTCAGATTAATGGCTTGAATCAAATCATAGCGATCAGCATTTACCTTAGGGAATACATCATAACCTAGTAACTCACCTACAGCAGCCGTATATACAGCACCTTTAAGAGCTTGTAATACTACGTGAGGTGCCATAAATAAACCTTGGAAGAACAAGCGATAACCAGGAGCATATGAACCCATATGATCGCCAAGTCCAGGAGCTGTCAATTGATACGCTGCATCCTCTACAAGGTTTTCTCTACCAACAATATAACCACCAGTTGGTGCTAAACCGCCACCTGCATTTTTAATGAGAGAGCCAGCCATAATATCAGCACCAGCTTCTAATGGTTCTTGCAGCTCTGTAAATTCACCGTAACAATTATCTACGAAACAAATCGTTTTAGAATTTTTAGTTTTTATAGCATCTACAATAACCTTAATATCTGCAATAGATAAAGGTTCACGTGTGCTATAGCCTCGAGACCGTTGAATCACTACTACCCGCGTATTATCGTTAACAGCGTTAGCAATAGCTTCAACATCATAGGTATTATCTTTCAATGGTACCTCAGTATAGGTAAAACCTTTTTCTACTAAAGAACCACGTACTTCACGAGCGGCACCGATAACGGATTGCATCGTATCATAAGGAGCCCCTACGGCATAGATAAACTCTGTCCCTTTAGAGCCATTTCCCATCAAAGAAATTAATGTAGTAGCTAACGCATGTGTACCAGAAACAAAATGAGGACGAACGATAGCCTTTTCACCTTTAAATACATAGGCAAATACTTCATCTAATTTTTCACGCCCTACGTCGTTATATCCATAACCAGTAGTACCAGTGAAATGATAATCAGATACTTGGCATTCCTTAAAGGCTTCTAATACTTTTTTTGTATTGGCCAATGCAATAGGTTCAAATTTCTTAAATTCTGGTTCAGCCATTTCTAGGGCTTTACTGCGTATTTCTTCTAATGTCATGCTAATCCTTCTCTACGGATTAAATCCATAGCTTTATTAAATATAAAATCTTTAGATGTATTGCTATCAATATGTATCCATTCTATATATGGCATACGTTTATACCATGTAATTTGGCGCTTAGCAAAGTGACGTGTATTCTTCTTAATTAAGTCACGACACTCATCTAATGTTATATTGTCATTTATATAGTCTACAACCTCTTTATAGCCAATACCTTTAAAAGCTTGGCAATCTGGATTCACTCCAGATTTTATGAGTTGTTTCACCTCTTCAATCAAACCTGCATCAAACATCATATCAACCCGTAAATTGATGCGTTCATATAATTTATCACGATCTCTCATAAGACCGATAACAGGACCTTTATAGGATACACCATCTTTTGTCTGATTTCGCAACGAATCTACATCACCATGATGCAATATCTCAATAGCTCGATACAAACGATGTTTGTCGCTATATTGTATCTCTATATTATGCTCTTTACCTAATGTGAAAGCATATTCTCGTAAGCCTTCAATACCTTTTGTACTATAGAGCTCATCGAGTTCTGCTCGCAAATATTCGTCAGGTTTAACATCATTAAAGTTGTAGTTCTCCAATAATGATTGGACATACAGTCCTGTACCACCAGACAGAATAGGAAGGATATTTCTATCTTTTAATCTTGCAATTATTTCTTTAGCTTGATCTTGAAAAATAGATACCGAATATGAATCATTTGGTTCCAGTATATCGATGAGATGATGTTTCACCCGATTAAGTTCATCCACCGATGGTTTAGCGGTACCAATATTGAATTGTTTATAAACCTGGTAAGCATCACCAGAAATAACCTCAGCATGTAGCTGTTCTGCTAAGTCCAAGGTAAGATCTGTTTTGCCTACCGCAGTAGGTCCAACGATGGTAATTAAGGGATTCACAATAACTCCTTCATATATACACCATAGCCTATGCGGCTATATTTTCCTCCTACCCATTGGTGAGGTGGATATTTCTGAAAGACAGAACTAAATGGTCGTTCTTTAATGATAACACCATAAGAGGCAACACGCATAGCTTCCTCCATAATTTTATCATCAATATGACTTTCCACAGTATGTCCACGAAGTGGTTTAAATTGAGGACTATCCTCTACAGGGACCTCAAACATGGGATCAAAATAAATAATATCTATACTTTCATCTGGTAGATTTGGTACATAGTTTTCAAAGATATCATAACTTACCTCAATACGACGTAATGCGTCCGTCACACTTTTCACATTATGCGAATAATGAGCTAAACCATAAGATGTGGCAAGCCATATAGGTAAAGAACCTTCTAGACCTTTTATTTTAGCCTGAGGAAAAGCATAGCTCACAACGATACTGTCACTACCAAGACCAATTGTACAATCAAGAAACGAAAATTCTTCTTTATCAGTTATTTCATTAGTATTTAGTATTGTCTGAACAGCATTAATTAAATGATCTCCTTCTCCACGTTGCAAACGTAGTATACGTAATTGAGCCATGGATAAATGAAAGCTATGTAGCTGATTATCAGGAAAATGAATAGTTAAGCCATTACCAGAAAGAACAGCAATAAAATCACATGGATGAGCATTAAATAATGCTGGTATAGATAATTTTCCTCTTTTTATATAGGCCATATGCATAGAGGAAGCCAAAGCTTTGGCTTCCTCTTGAATGGCCTCATTAGATTTTTGAGCTGTAGTTAATATATTCATATTAGGACCGTAAGAATAATTTACCTAATTCATCAGGTGTAAATTTGATGATCGTAGGACGACCATGAGGACATACATATGGTTTTTCGGTACTAAATAAGTCCTCAATTAAAGTAGTCATTTGATACATATTTAAATTATGACCTGCCTTGATAGCCCCTCTACAAGATGCATAAGCTAACATTTCATGTCGTAATTGAGCCTTAGTAGGCTGTTGATGATCATGTAAGTAAGAGAATATATATTGCAAAATTTCAAATGCTTTTGACTCTACTAAATCTACTGGAGCCCCTACTAATTTTATCTTAGCAGGACCACCTAACTCTACATCAAATCCAAGATCAAGTAATGTTTCTCGTTCTTCCTCTACTAAATTCATTTCATCATCTGTGGCCTCACTATACTGAGGAACCAAAATAGATTGCATAGGAATCGATTCAGAAGACTTACACAACTTATCATAACGCACACGCTCATGTGCAGCATGTTGATCTATGATATATAGATCATCACCTTTTTTAGCTAATATATAACAAGATGCAACTTGACCCATTGGTAAAAAACCCGAGTTTTGAATTGTACGATCTTCTATCTCTTCGTTACGAATATCGTGAGACAAGGATTTAAACTTCTCTACATCTTCCGAAGTATAACTAGTGTAAGCAGTAGGAACAGCTTCAAAACTTTTATCTACAAAAGAGGATTGTTCATAAGTAGCCTTAGGTGCAGGTGGTGTATACCCCTTTGTTTTAAGGTTTTCCACAAACTGCGAAGTTTCACCGCGCATGACTTCATAGCCTTTTGTACGGCGTCCACCAAAAACTTTATCATAATCTATAGCTGTTGCTATATGTTCAGCAGATTGCATTGAATCGTGTACAACAGTAGGCGCTTGATAAGAATCATAAGTAGTATTACCAGCTAAGGATGTACTATCAGAGCTAAAATTCTTTATATCCCTATTACTATTACTAGCAATATCATTACCATATTTATCGGATATATTAGCAACTGTACCAGTCATATAAGATGATGACTCTCGTTCGTATCTCTCATGGAGTGGATTATTTAAAGCATTTAAGATACCGTGATAAACCGCTTTAAATATAATCTTATCATCTGAGAATTTAACTTCACTCTTGCGAGGATGTACGTTTATATCAACCATTCTCGCAGGCACAGTAATATTTAGTACCACCAAAGGATGACCATTTTTCGGCAATAGTGCATGGTATGCATTATCGATAGCCTTCATTATGGTTTTATCAGAAATCACGCGATTATTGACGATAATAGTCTGCCATATCCTTGTACTTTTAAGAAGTGTGGGCTTACTCACTACGCCATCGATATAGATAGAATCACTTTCATAGGCAACAGTAAAAATATCATCTTTGGTTTTATATCCATATAGCGCAGCTACAGTATCACTAATATCGCCATTTCCTGGTGTAATAATAGCTACCCGATCATCGATGATAAGCTTAAAAGAAATATGTGGATTACTTAGAGCTAATTTCCCTACAATATCTTGAATTTTAGAGGCTTCTGTACGCTCCGTTTTCAAGAATTTACGACGAGCCGGCGTATTATAAAATAAATCTTTAATTTCGATAGTTGTACCAGGTGCCGCACCATAAGGAATGCAATCGGTAAAAGTGCCGCCATCAACAGTAATACGAGTCCCCAAATCAGAGTCTGCTTTACGAGTAGTCAAAGAGAAATGAGATACAGAGGCAATACTAGCCAAGGCCTCCCCACGGAAGCCTAGGGACGCAATATCAAAGAGGTCCTCTACTTGTTGAATTTTAGAGGTTGCATGACGTAGAATCGCCAAGCGAGCATCTTCCTCCGTCATACCGATACCATTATCAGTAATCCGCATATAGGCCACACCGCCTTCACCAATTTCAATCTCAATATTAGTGGCAGACGCATCAATAGAGTTTTCAATGAGCTCTTTAATAACTGATGCGGGACGTTCAACGACTTCACCGGCAGCTATCTTATTGATTGTCGTTTCATCCAATACGTGAATGGTTGCCATTATTTCCCGCCTCCTTTACGAGCCTCCTCTTGTAGTTCATATAATTTATTTAATGCTTCAATTGGAGTCATGCTCATTACATCGACTTCCAGTAAGCTATCTACTACGGAATGGGTAAATAAATTGCCTAGTGGAGAATCACTAACTTGCTTAACCGCTGGTTTTGCCACATTAGTAAGTTGAGCACCCATAACTCGATTATTTAAGTCACTTACATCATGACTTTGATCTTCCAAGGATTCTAAAATCACTTCAGCTCGTTTTAATACAGAGTTAGGTAGGCCCGCCAGTCTAGCAACATGGATACCATAACTGCGATCTGCACCACCTTTAATGATACGACGCAAGAAAGCAACATCTTTCCCTTTTTCTTTAACTGCAACGGTATAATTTTTTAATTTACTATAGCTTTCTTCTAAGCAAATCAATTCATGGTAGTGCGTTGCAAATAAAGTCTTGCTATGAATGTGCTTACAAATATGTTCCACTACGGCTTGTGCGATACTCAAACCATCAAAGGTACTCGTACCCCGACCAATTTCATCGAGAATAATTAAACTATTATGAGTAGCATTTTCTAAAATATACGCTACCTCTTTCATTTCTACCATGAACGTGCTTTGACCAGTAGAAATATCGTCGCTAGCACCGACACGTGTAAAAATACGATCCACAGGTGAGATAGATGCCTCACGAGCAGGGATAAAGGAACCAATCTGTGCCATAATCATTAAGATAGCCGCTTGACGCATGTAAGTAGATTTACCTGCCATATTAGGGCCTGTAATGAGTAAAAATTCTTCTTCATCATGATTTAAAACGATATCATTTGGTACGAATACCTCACGTTTTAAGAACTTTTCAATAACAGGATGACGACCATCACGAATATTGATTTGACCATTCATTACAATAGTTGGACAAATATAATTTTCTTCATAAGCAACCAAAGCAAGAGAGCACAATACATCAAGGTCTGCAAGAGCACGTGCCGTTTCTTGCACATCTTTTATAACGAGTTTAATGTCATTGCGTAATTGTTGATATAGTTCGTGTTCCAACGCGATGATTTTATCTTTCGCGCTGAGAATTTTAATTTCAAATTCTTTTAACTCAGGCGTAATATAGCGTTCAGCATTGGCCAAGGTTTGTTTTCGTATGAAATAGTCTGGTACTTGTTCTGATTTACTATGGGATACCTCGAAATAGTAGCCAAACACTTTATTATAACCAGTCTTAATTTTTGAAAGTCCTGTAGCTTCTTTAATATCCGCTTCCATCTTAGCAAGCCATTGCTCGCTATTAGTCGCTAAAGAACGTAGCTCATCTAAATCAGCATTAAATCCATCTTTAATAACACGACCGTCTTTTAATGTCAACGCTGGTTGCTCTGCAATAGCTCGACATAATAAGTCATAAATATCTTTATGATCTTGCATGCGCTCATTAATAGATGTTAAAGCTAGACTTGAACATGTACCTAATACATTCTTAATATCAGGTAGAACTGCTAATGACTCACGAAGAGCCGTTAAATCTCTGGGAGACACAGATCCGGTTTCAACACGACCAACAATGCGTTCAAAATCGTAAATACAATCTAAAAAGTTACGAATATGAGAACGTTCAGCACCGCGTGTAATAAGTTCTGAAACGGCTGCTTGACGACGTTGTATTTGATTTATATCAATTAATGGACTTTCAAGCCATTGTTTTAAAAGACGTGCCCCCATTGGTGTCAACGTATGATCTAGTACATCCAGTAAAGTACCTTTTTGTCCACCATCGCGTAAATTATGTGTAATTTCAAGGTGACGCAAAGAAGATGTATCAAGAATAAGGCGATTACCTACACTTAATTGATGTACATAGTTGATATGAGAAATTTCAGACTTAATTATATCCTCTAAATATAAAAGCATATAACCTAAAGCTTCCCATACATCCTCTTCCATAAGGCCTAAATCACCGAAATGAGTTACAGCTTTTTCAGCTACTTCACGTTGTGTATAGTATGTAGAAAAAGGAGAAAATACGACATTACTAAATTGATTTTCAATAAAATCCCGAATATCTTGCGGTAATATCGTTCCTTCAGGTAATATGATTTCACTTGGTCTATACATGCTGAGTGCATCGTACATATCACTGCGTTTTTCACAATCAGTGATGCGGTGCCAAATAACTTCCCCTGTAGATACATCAGAAAACACAAGAATCCACGTATCTTTTACCATATAAAATAATGATAAAAAGTTATTTGACCGTGCATCGTTACCATTTTCTGTCATCACTGTACCAGGAGTAACAACTTTAATAACATCCCGCTTAACAATGCCTTTAACTGCTTTAGGATCTTCTAGTTGTTCGCAGATAGCAACTTTATATCCTTTTTTTACAAGCGTTTCTATGTAGCTTTCAGCCGCATGAAAAGGAACGCCACACATCGGTGTGCGTTCCTCATCTCCTGTAGGACGACCTGTTAAGGTAATATTAAGTTCACGTGATGCGACTAAAGCATCCTCATTAAATAATTCATAAAAATCACCTAATCGAAAGAACAATAATTCTTCAGAGTATCTAGATTTAATATCTAAATACTGCTCCATCATAGGTGTTTGCTTTTTACTCATATTCACCTCATATATTATGAGTCATATCACAGATTCCGCTTATATTCGTATATTCCCATACGATTATTAAACAAATATATAAACGGGTATAATAATTTATAAACAATAGGTGCTAAGGACAACATACTTCCTGTAAAATTAATCAATCCAGTCTGTTTAAGCTTAGGATTCATAACTACAATTTTATGACCGTCCTTAGTTCCCCATTGAAAAGAAACATTCATTTTACTAAGCATATCATGTTGTTTAGTGCGTTTCGCCACATATGGAGAAATCATATCAAGATATAACGTAAATTCTTCAAAAGAATCAGTCAGCAAGCCTAAAAACTGCTTCATTTCATCCAATGTAAGATACATAACTACACCTTCACTAACAAGCAGTAGTTTTCGTCCATTTATCTCAATATTTTTAGTCCACAATTCATCAGTTATAGAACTCACTAAATTATGGACTCGTTCATGAGGCTCAAAAAAATGTGTACGTGCCTCAATCACTCCAGCAAAATCGATATTATACCAATCAATATAACCGTTGTCGACACGATAAAACATAGTATCTAAACCGGCACCTAATGATACGACGATACAATCTGGATATAGAGATATAAACTTTCGTATCTCATCATCGATTACTTTAGCCCGTCCTAAAATTCCGTAATAGGACATCTTAACATCTTTAAATTGATCAAAATCATAATCAATATGCTTTAAAATATCCCAGGATTTCTGATCCTTCAATACGGATTGTTCTGACTCGTAATCTTTCGCTCTCGCATATAGTGTCAATAATGCCGTTTCGCCTACAGCGTTTAAATCTAAATTCATAGTTACACCTTCTTTATAGAAAATACGATATATAAATGGTGTTCATACCTATGAAAGTCATCAATATACAACTTTTATATTATTTTATTATTATAACACATATGATTTCTAATCAGCATCTATGATAAAAAAGAACATCGTCACCACATGTTTAGCAAACTAATTTTAGATAAAAATCTAACCTTAGAGTTAACATAATAGTGACGAGTTCTTTTTGATTCTAATAGTTTATTTTAAAATACTACCATAACAAACCCATGTTTGGGCTTTATCGATATGAGCTGGTACAGTTTGACCAATTGATAGGGAGTCATCCTTAGGGAATAAAACCATTTTATTACCAGATGTACGACCGAACCACATGTCTTCATCACGAGGACTTGGTCCCTCTACAATAATATCAAATACTTGTCCTTCCATAGGTTTATTTAATTCATAAGAGATTTCATTTTGTACATCCATCAATTTTTGTAAGCGAACGCGCTTAATCTCTTCTGGAATTTGATCATCCATAGTTGCTGCTGGCGTTCCAGATCGCTTAGAGTAGATAAACGTATACGCCATGTCATAGCGCACATCTTTTAATAATTGTAATGTAGCTTGAAAATCTTCCTCAGTTTCTCCTGGGAAACCTACAATGATATCCGTAGTCACCACCACATCTTTTATTTTTTCACGGCAATAAGAAAGCAATTCTTTATAATGCTCTACCGTGTAATGACGATTCATTTTCTTTAAAATACGATTGGAACCAGATTGAATAGGTAAATGTAAATGCGTCACAATATTGGATGACCTACCAAGAGCATCAATCATAGACTTACTCATATCTTGAGGATGACTTGTCATATAGCGAATACGTTCTATACCAGGAATACCATCAAGAGCATCAACTAATGTACCAAAATCTGTACCATCTTTAAAATCTAGGCCATAAGAGTTTACATTTTGCCCTAATAAAGTGATCTCTTTAAATCCTTTAACCCCTAGGTCTGTAACCTCTTTAACAATGGCCTCTACAGGACGGCTAATCTCTCTACCACGTACATGGGGAACAATACAATAGGTGCAAAATTTATTACAGCCATTCATAATAGGTACCCATGCATAAAAAGAGCCATTTGGTTTTGCCTCTAATTCAGGCAATACAGAGTTATCCATATCTACGCTGATTTGATGCGTATGTCCATGTTGTACTGCTTCAATCATCTCGTTAATATGTTGAATATTATGAGTACCCAATACAATATCAATATGAGGAGCTCGTTTAAACATTTCTGCTTGATTTTTTTGAGCCATACATCCTGTGACGGCGATAATCAAGTTTTTATTATTACGTTTTAGTCTTTTTAGCTCACCTATACGCCCATAAACTTTAGTTTCTGCATTTTCACGCACTGCACAAGTATTTAGCAGAATTAAATCTGCAGTTTCAACATTCTCTGTTGGTATATACCCAACAGATTCCAGCTGATGCGATAATCGCTCAGAGTCGGCAGTATTCATTTGACAACCATAGGTGTAAATATAATAAGACTTCATTCTAACTCCTACACTTTAACAATCTTACGTTTTGTTTCAATAATATTCTTAACTTTAATGGACATGCGTTCAATAGACATGCCGGTAATATATTCAATTTCATTGCGAACAGATTTTTGTACCTGTTGCATCAACGGTTTAACAGGATATCCATGTTCAATAACTACAGCCATATCAACAACAAGACCGTTTTGACCTTTGTCGCTTTTTTTAAAAGAAATTATACTGGTCTCATCGACACCAGCTACTTTTTTTAACCCATTTCTAATCAATTTAATAATTACTTCATCGTCAAAAGTGAGTCGACCATAGTAGCTAAAAGCAGGCCGTACAACAGAACGTTCAAATCCTTCAGAACCAATTTGACCTAAGGTATCTTGATCTTGTTTTTTCAAAGTCCTGCGGCGCCACATGGTTTTGATTGGATCAATCAAATACCCCCTAAAGTGTGGCTTTAATTCCATAGTCGGCACAGGAATTATATGTTTACCCTCTTTAAGACGTGCATGTTGTGCCTTTTCAATTTCCTTAGGTGTTGCAACATCTTCTATACGAATATATCGATCAGGTTCTTGTAAGCCTAAAGCTTTAGTAATCTTCTTAACCATATTATCAGAAGTGCCGATAATCATAAGCTTATTAGGTTTAATCTTATCTAATTGTTCTCGTACGGATTTAACTTGTACTTCGTCTTGAAAAATAGCACGACGAACAGCTTTTAAACGACTAGACTCTTTTTTTGCAGAAAAGCCAGCTACAATTTTATTATCATGAATCAAAATACCATCATCGATGATACATTCAATTTTATTTTCATGAGCAACTACGAGGGCACGATGACTTTTACCTGTGCCACTACTACCTACAAAAGCAACGACTTCCATAGCCTACCTCGTCATTTATAACAAACTAATAAATTCTGATACATCCTTACCAGATACTAAGTAATCACCAAATCTATCAGGTTTCTTGCCTACAATACCATGGTAATCAGAACCACCAGTAATAAATAGCTTATGCTTTTTAGCGAATTCTTTATATCGCTCCACATCAACATCATTATGCTTTGAGTGATATACCTCCATACCATCAAAATCATAATTTAACATTTCCAACACATATTCATCACTGGTAACCAATTTAGGATGAGCCATAACAGCAAGTCCTCCAGCTTTATGTATAATATCAATAATATAAGGAACCTCTACTTTTACCTTAGGAACATAGCAAGGACTATCTTTTCGAAGAATACCTTTAAATACATCATTAATATCCTTGGCATAACCACCATCAATTAAAAGTTTACCAATATGTGGGCGACCATAAGCTTTAGTATTAGGAAATTGTTTAATGAGCTCTTCTTTTGTAATATAATATCCTTCATTGTTACAACGACGGATAATTTCATCGATACGTTCTTCACGTTTTCCTTTAAAAAACGTAATAAAATCGATTAAATCTTTATTATTTTCATCAAAACAATATCCTAAAATATGAATTGACTTATCTTTATAATCAGCACTAAATTCACAGCCATTTACGATTTTAATAGATTCATTAGGATCTAACTCTTTTTGAGCAGCACGCAATGCTTGAATGCCGTCTATTTCATCATGATCGGTTAAAGCCATCATAGATACATTACAGTCTATGGCATGTTGCAATAGATCTTTAGGTGTTTCAACACCATCTGAAAAGATGGAATGCATATGAAAATCTACAAGCATATAGCACCTCCATTCCAAATATTCTATCATTTAATTATGACTTATTTAATCTATTAATTCAAGTTTAGAAAGAAAAATTGCGACCCTAATGAACATTCACTAGAATCGCAATTCTATTATAAGTTTTGAAGCAATTCTGTTACTTTATCAGATACAGAATCAATAGCACATGGAAGAGCTTCTCCAGACTTACGGATTTGAATTTCTACTTCGTTATTCTCAAGAGTATTTTTACTTACTGTAATGCGAAGTGGATAACCAATCAAATCAGCATCTTTGAACTTAACACCTGCACGATCTTTACGATCATCTAACAATACATCTACACCAGCATTTTGTAGTGCAGTATAAATAGTTTGACTAGTAGACATTAATGCTTCGTCTTTTGCATTAATTGGAACAATAACTGCTTCAAATGGAGCGATAGAACGTGGCCAAATAATACCATTTTCATCGTGATATTGCTCAATAGCAGCAGCTAGTGTACGAGATACACCGATACCATAGCACCCCATAATCATTGGATTAGGACGACCATTTTGATCTAAGAATGTAGCTTGTAATGCTTCAGAATATTTTGTACCCAATTTAAATACTTGACCTACTTCAATGCCTTTAGCATGTTCTAAAGCACCACCACATTTAGGACACACATCGTCCTTCGTGATCAAACGAATTGGAGCAACAATAATGTCTTCTACATTAAAGTCCCGTTTTGGATTAATATTAACGTAGTGAGCATCTTTTTTATTAGCGCCACCACAAACATTGTAAGTTTCCATAACAGATTCATCAACAACAATAGCAAATTCTTCTGTTTGTTTTAAACCAATAGGACTGATGAAACCAGCTGTTAACCCTACTTTTTCTAATTCTTCAGGGGTAGCCATCTCAGGCTCTACAGCACCAAGAACGGCATGTTGTACAGCGACTTCATTTACTTCATGGTCACCACGAACAATGGCTAATACCACTTTACCATCAATAGAAAATACTACCGCTTTGATAGTTTTATGTAATGGTAAATTTAACATGTCTGCCACAGCTTCAATAGAACTTGCATTTGGTGTATCCACAACAGATAACTCATGAAGAACTTCTTCGTCTTGCTTCATAATACCAGGCTTGCCGATTTCAATGTTAGCTGCATAATCACACTTAGTACAATATACGATATCAGCTTCACCAGCTTCGGCAATGGCCATGAACTCATGCGTACCACTACCACCGATTGCACCACTATCAGCCTCTACTGGGCGGAATGTAAGACCACAACGTGTAAAAATACGTGTATATGCATCGTACATAGATTTATAGGATTCATCTAAACCCGCTTCATCTACATCAAAAGAATAAGCATCTTTCATAATGAATTCACGGCTACGCATCAAGCCATAACGTGGACGACGCTCATCACGGAATTTACTTTGAATTTGATATAAGTTGACTGGTAATTGACGATATGAGTTAATCTCATTTTTAACGAGGGTTGTAATCATCTCTTCATGTGTTGGTCCTAGACAAAACTCATTATCATGACGATCATTGATACGCATCATTTCTGCGCCATATGCGTTCCAACGGCCAGACTCTTTCCAAATTTCTGCAGGCTGTAAAATTGGCATCATAATTTCTTGAGCACTAGCACGATCCATTTCTTCACGTACAATAGCTTCAATCTTTTTGATACTTCTCCAACCCAATGGTAAAAAACTATATAAACCATTTGCAGTTTTACGCATAAAACCAGCGCGAAGCATAAGCTGTTGGCTTACTACATCAGCGTCAGATGGAACCTCACGCAATGTAGGTGCATATAATTTAGTGGCTAACATAAAGACTCCTCATCTAAATTTTCTAAATATTGGTCAATTTCTCTAAACAATGTATCTACTAATTCGGCTTCTGGTACAGTCTTAATAACTTTCCCTTTACGGAAAATAATACCTTGACCATCACCACCAGCAATACCAAAGTCGGCCTCACGCGCTTCCCCTGGACCATTTACAACACACCCCATAACGGCAACCTTAATAGGCGCTTTTATATCTGCTAGACGTTCTTCTACAATACCAGCCATATCAAATAAATTTACTTGGCAACGGCCACATGTAGGACAAGATATCATAGTGGCCCCAAAATTTCTTAATCCTAAACTACTTAAAATACTTCTACCTACTTCAATTTCGTGAATTGGATCTCCAGTTAAGGATACCCGTAATGTATCACCAATGCCATCGAGCAATAATGCACCAATCCCCATAGCAGATTTAATAGTGCCTTGTTTAATAGTACCAGCTTCTGTTACACCTAAATGTAACGGATAAGGAATCTTATCAGATAACTTACGATATGCTTCCACCATTAGAGGTACTTCCGTTGCTTTAATAGATAATTTCATTTGACGATAATCGAGTTTTTCTAAAATTCTTACGTGTTCTAAAGCTGTTTCAACCATACCATCCGCTGTAGGATGTCCTCCATGAGCATCGAGAATATGCTTTGGTAAAGAGCCTGCATTAACACCAATGCGAATTGGGATTTGTTTAGGTTTTGCCTTTTCAATAACGGCTAAAACCTTATCTTCACCACCAATATTTCCTGGATTAATGCGCAATCCATCAACATTATTTTCAATAGCTTCTAAAGCTAATCTATAATCAAAGTGAATATCGGCGATCAAAGGAATTGAAATGCCCGCTCTAACAGCCTTTAAAGCCTTTGCAGATGCCATTGTAGGAACGGCGACACGAACCAGTTCACAACCAGCCTCTGCTAAATGATTAATTTCTGCAATTGCCTTCTCTGTATGTACTGGATCCGTAGTAATCATAGATTGAATACTTACCGGTGCATAATCGCCGATTTTAACTGTACCTACATAGATACCATTTGTTGGTTTACGTACAATCATTGTAATCTCCCATCTGTCTTATAGTAAACGGAAAATATCCTGCGTTGTTACATATAAGAATAATGCTACCATTAAGGCAACCCCAACCATTTGTATATACATAAGAGCTTTAGCAGGTAATCTACGACCTGTTATAGCTTCCGCCAAGATAATAATCAAGTGACCACCATCTAAAACAGGTAATGGTAAAAGATTAATAACCCCTAAGTTAATACTAAGGAATGCAGCAAAACTTAATAGTGGTGCAAATCCTGATTGTGCAATAGTACCTGCCATTTGGGAAATTCCTACTGGACCAGATAATTCGGCTGCTTGTGTGCCACGAATCATATCATAAATCCCACTGACCATAGCAACAATAGTTTGCCCCGTCCGACTAACAGCAAGGCTCAAAGATTCACCAATACTATAAGTTTCACGAGTAAAGCTAGGATAGATGCCAATCTTAGGACTATCTTGTTCCATTTTAGGTATTACTGTAGTCTCTATAGTTTGTCCTTCACGCTCTACAACAACAGTTACACCATGGTTTGCTGTGCCTTGTAAGCTAGGACGAATATCATCCCAAGTACTAATTTTTTTACCATCAATCGTAATAATTCTATCGTTAGCTTCTAAATGAGCCTGTTCTGCAGAACTACCCACAATAATGTTACCAATTACAGGTTCATTTGTATATGTAAGATTTCCTACAGTCACATTTAGGCCAAAGAAAAGTACAATGGCTAATATAAAGTTAAATACAGCCCCTGCAGAAATAACAATAAATTTTTTCCACGCAGGTTTATTATAAAAGGAGCGCTCATTAAGAGGCTCGTCAGGTGTCATACCAGCAATACGATTAAATCCTCCAAGAGGAATTATACGAATAGAATATAAAGTTTCCCCTTTTTGTACTTTAAATATGGCTGGACCAAAACCTATAGCAAATTCATCAACTTGCATACCTGACATCTTAGCTGTAATAAAATGGCCTAATTCATGAATAAACACGATTAAACCAAACACAAATATTGTGGCTAATGCCGTAATCATATATTCTCCTATAACATCAACGATGTTGCCTTTTCACGGGCCCATCTATCGATGGATAATAAATTATCTAATGTAAAATCATCTTCTGGTCCCATAGATTCAAGAACAGAAGTAACGACTTTATAAATATCACCAAAGGCGATTTTATCTTCTAAAAAGGCATATACTGCCGTTTCATTAGCTGCATTAAATACAGCAGGTTTAAATCCACTAGCACGTCCCACCTCATACGCAAGTCGAAGTGCAGGAAAATCGTCATACCGTGGAGGTAAAAACTCCAATTGTAGTGCTTGACTAAAATCAAGATGATTCATACTTAAAACTTCACGTTTTGGATACGTCAAAGCATATTGAATGGGCTCACGCATATCTGGATTCCCCATTTGCGCTAATATCGCACCATCCTTCATACGAATCATAGAATGAACGATACTTTGAGGATGTACTACTACATCAATATGATCAAAATCGAAACCAAATAACCAGTGAGCTTCTATTACCTCTAATCCTTTATTAAATAAGGATGCAGAGTCTATAGTTATTTTATTACCCATATTCCAGGTAGGATGTCGCAAACAATCTGCAGCAGTTGCAGTTTGAATTTTACTAGAATCCCATGTGCGTAAAGGACCACCAGAAGCAGTGACAATTAAAGAATCAACATTGTCACGTTTCTGTCCTTCTAAGCACTGAAATATAGCACTATGTTCACTATCGATAGGTAAGATTTGCACGCCATGTTCTTTAGCTAAAGCCGTAATTAATGGACCTCCAGCAACAAGAGTTTCTTTATTAGCAAGACCTATAGTCTTACCTTGTTTTATAGCTTCCACTGTAGGCTCAATGCCCGCAGCACCTACAATAGCAGTAACAATCATTGTTGCCTCTTGAATTGTAGCTGCTGCAATGAGGGCTTCCTTACCACCTATCAATTTTGTAGGACCTGTATAGCGTGCTTGTAATTCTTTAAAAGCACCTTCATCTACAAGACCCGCCACCAAAGGTTTATATTCTTTAATCTGATGTTCTAAGAGGTCAATATTATGATGTGCCACTAAGGCAACCACCTTGAATTGATCTGGATGTTGAGACACCACATCAAGCGTCTGTGTACCGATTGAGCCAGTACTGCCGATAATACTTAGGTATTTCATAAGTGTACCTCTATGAAATTAGTACGAAAATAGTAATATATATATTAATGTAATAGGAGCCGCAAATAATAAACTATCAAAGCGATCCAATACACCGCCATGACCTGGTAATAATGTACCAGAATCTTTTACATTACATAGTCGTTTAATCTTTGATTCAAACAAATCACCTAATGGTGCTAATATACCGCTAATCATACCTACATGGATTCCCATCCACCAAGGAATGCCAACGATATACGAAAATACTGCACCTGTAAGGATACAGCCGATAAATCCACCAATAAAACCTTCTAGTGTTTTATTAGGACTAATGGATGGTACTATTTTACGTTTACCAAAAGCTCGACCTGAAAAGTATGCAAAGGTATCGCTAGCCCAAGTAGTAAACAATAATAACCAAAGTGTAATAGTGCCCCAGTTATATAGTTCAAAAGGCATTGATAAATTCATGTAAATTGAATCATGACGAATCAAGAGCAATGAAGTCATACCCATACCAATATATAATAAACCAAATACACTAAAGGATACACTAGACATCGAGTACTTAGTTTCACCAAATGTACACAACATATAATTGGCAAATAAACTTAATACTAAAATAGCTATAGCTATAATATACTGATGACATGCAAGAGCAATCATTAGCAATAAAATGCTAATATATCCCCATATAATAGATATCCAAACACGTTTAGCTTTACCAAGTAATACAAACTCACGCCACCCTAATAAAGCTAAAAGTGTAATTAGCACATCATACACTAATCCACCAAATGTAATGGCCCCTAAGGCAATAATAAAACCAATAACAGCGGTAATAACACGTGTTTTTAACATTTTTTATTCCTCATCACATAAGCCACCAAATCGGCGTTCTCGTTTCTGATATGCCGCCACAGCTTCAAGTAAAGTTTCCTTAGTAAAATCTGGCCAATGCAAATCGGTAAACCAAAATTCAGCATACGCTAGTTGCCATAACAAAAAATTACTAATTCTAAAATCACTACTAGGACGAATTAATAAATCTACATCACTAAACTCTTTAGTGAATAATTGAGAACTTACATATTCTTCAGTAATTTTGTCCATTGTAATAACGCCATCCGCAACGGATTTTACAATGTCGCGGATAGTTCTAATTATTTCATCACGCCCACCATAGTTAATCGCTAACTGTAATGTGAGGCCTGTATTATTCTGAGTTAATAATTCTGCATCTTGAATGATTTTTTGTAGGTCTTCTGAAAGCCCTCCAATAAAACCAATAAATCGAATGCGTACATTATGTTCATGCATATACTTAACATTATTATTTAAGTATTCTTTTATGAGAGACATAAGTAAAGAAACTTCCTGTTCAGGACGTTTCCAGTTCTCCGTGGAGAAACCATATACCGTAAGAGCTCTAATTCCGATCTCATCTGCGGCCATAACAATTTCTTTTAACACCTCTGCACCAGCACGATGCCCCATGGAGCGCGGCATGCCTCTGCGTTTAGCCCATCGTCCATTACCATCCATAATAATAGCAACATGTTGTGGAATTATATTACGATCAATGACAGGCGTATCAGAACGTTTACGGTTAAATAATTTCTTTAGCATAGTCTACCTCGATAGAATTTCCGAAGTCGCTGGCAATCATTGGTCTATATAGTAGTATATGTAAGCACTCATCAACCTTTGTAATACGTGCCACATAAAATCCTTTATCTGAAATTTCAAAGAAGCGATTAAAGGATCCACCAATCATTACCTTAAAAGGAATATGGGCAGCCTGCAAACGAGACTTTGCAAGCTGCCATGGTATTCCAATAAGGCTATTAGAATCAAACATTATACTTCTAATACGTCCTTTTCTTTTACTGCTTTTAACTCATCGATTTGCTTAACTTTAGCATCGGTAAGCTTTTGGATTTGATCTAAACCGTCTTTAGCATCATCTTCAGTAATCGTTTTAGCTTTCTCTTCTTTTTTTAATGCTTCATTTACATCGCGACGAATGTTGCGCACTGCAACTTTTGCATCTTCAGCCTTTTTATGAACTACTTTAACGATTTCTTTACGACGTTCCTCAGTTAATTGAGGAATACTTAAACGAATTTGTGCACCATCATTACCAGGGTTCAAACCTAAATCAGATTGTAAAATTGCTTTTTCAATAGCACCAATCATTGTTTTATCCCAAGGTGCAATCACAATCATGCGAGGTTCAGGCACGGAGATATTCGCAACTTGATTAATGGGTGATGGACTTCCATAATAATCAACCATTACTTTATCAAGTAGTGCTACACTAGCACGGCCTGTACGAATAGATGCGAATTCATGTTTTAAAGCCTCAATAGACTTATTCATGCGGTCTTCTGCTTGTTGTAACAATTCTTTAATTTCCATATGAATTATTCTCCTCGAACAATGGTCCCTATTTCTTCACCTTTAGCAGCTTTTGTAATATTACCAGGAATATCCATGCTAAATACAATAATAGGAATATTGTTATCTTTACATAAAGTTGTAGATGTAGCATCCATTACTTTTAATTCTTTTGTGATAATCTCGTTATATGTTAATTCATCAAATTTAACGGCATTAGGATTTGTCTTAGGGTCAGAATCATATACGCCATCAGCAAATTTCTTTGCCATTAAAATAGCATCGGCTTCAATTTCAGCGGCCCGTAATGCAGCTGTTGTATCTGTAGAGAAGTAAGGTTTACCAAGGCCAGCACCGAAGATGACGATACGTTTTTTTTCTAAATGACGAATAGCGCGACGACGAATATAAGGTTCTGCAATTTCTTGCATTTCGATAGCCGTTTGTACACGTGTATCTACACCAGCTTGTTCTAATGCATCTTGCAATGCTAAGGAGTTCATCACTGTTGCAAGCATCCCCATATAGTCAGCAGTAGCACGATCCATACCTTGATTGCTACCAGCTAAACCTCTCCATAGGTTACCACCACCAACAACAATTGCGATTTCTAAATCAGTGGATTTTGCTAAAGCAGCAATTTCTTTTGCAAATTCTTCGACAACATCAGGATTAATACCAAAACCTTGTTCACCTGCTAATGCTTCACCACTCAACTTTAAAACAATACGTCGAAAGTTTCTTTTTGCCATATTTTTACTCCTCTATTGCAAAATAAGAGAACACTGTACGGTGTTCTCTTATTGTTTATTAATTATTTACCAACAGATGCCATTACTTCTGCTACGAAGTCATCTTGGCGTTTTTCAATGCCTTCACCTAAACCATAGCGAACAAAACGACGTACGTTGATGTTTTCACCGATTTTTGCAATACTTTCATTAATGATGTCTGTAACAGTTTTATCACCATCTTTAATGAATACTTGTTCTAATAGGCAATTTTCTTTATAGAATTTTTCGATACGGCCAGCAACCATTTTTTCTAAAACAGCTTCAGGTTTTGGTTTGCGACCAGCTTTAACGTCTTCTTCAGCTTCTACTTTAGCTTGTTCCAATAATACTTGTTTTTCGTGTTCAATAACTTCAGTAGGAACTTCTTCACGGTTCAAGTATGTAGGATTTACAGCCGCAATTTGCATTGCGATATCGCGTGCTAAATTTTGGAAATCATCAGTTTTTGCAACAAAGTCAGTTTCACAGTTAACTTCCACTAAAACACCGATACGACCACCAGCATGAATGTAGGATTGTACTACACCTTCAGCTGCAATACGACCAGCTTTTTTAGCTGCCGCAGCCAAACCTTTTTCACGAAGAAGGTCAACCGCTTTATCGATATTACCGTCAGTTTCAACCAATGCTTTTTTAGCGTCCATCATACCTGCGCCAGTCATGTCGCGCAATTCTTTTACCAAAGCAGCAGTAATTGCCATTATTTTGTTCCTCCTAGTATTAATTAAGGTAAGGATATAGTCCTTACCCCAATTATATATGTTATAGATTTATCTTTCAAATGCTAATACGACAACGATTAAGCTTTACCGTCTCTAACCATTTCAGCAGAGTCAGCTACCATGTTATCTAATGCTTCTTCGAAGGATTCGCCTTGACGACCTTCAAGAACAGCGTCAGCCATTTTACCAGCCAACAATTTAACAGCACGGATAGCGTCGTCATTTGCTGGAATTGGGAAATCAACTTCATCTGGGTCACAGTTAGTGTCAACTGTTGCAACCACTGGAATGCCCAATTTTTTAGCTTCCGCAATAGCAATTTTTTCTTTTTTAGGATCTACTACGAAAAGAGCACCTGGCATTTTAGGCATATCTTTGATACCACCAAGGTATTTTTCCAATTTATCCATTTCATGACGAAGACCGATAACTTCTTTTTTAGGCAATACTTCGAAGGTACCGTCTTCTGCCATAGCTTCCAATTGTTTTAAACGTTTAATACGAGTTTCAATTGTTTTGAAGTTAGTCAACATACCGCCCAACCAACGTTCGTTAACGAAGAACATGTTAGCACGGATAGCTTCTTCTTTAATAGCTTCTTGAGCTTGTTTTTTAGTACCCACGAACAAGATTACTTCGCCTTGGGAAGCAACTTCACGCAAGAAATTGTAAGCTTCTTCTACTTTTTTAACTGTTTTAGACAAATCAATGATATAAATACCATTGCGTTCAGTGAAGATGAATTTCGCCATTTTAGGGTTCCATCTTCTAGTCTGATGACCAAAGTGTACACCAGCCTCTAATAATTGTTTCATTGATACTACTGCCATTGTGGCACCTCCTGTTAATTAACCTCCGCCGCTTCATCCTTCGGGTCACCCAAAATTAGGCACAGTACCGAAGTCCACTGACGTGCATATTTTTCATACCTAATAATTCTAACAAAAAATCATGGCAAAAGCAAGCAAGGAGTGAGGAATTCTTTAAGTATTCCTCACTCCTTATTTTAAATACATTCTCTTTCTTATTGATGTACGATCTTATGTTCAAATTTGAATTATAGAATATTATGAAACTATTTATTTAATTATTGCGAATGGAGTCAATCATACTTGCACGATTTTCTGCTCCAAACACTGCAGAACCAGCAACTAAAACTGTAGCCCCCGCTCTTTTAATCGGTACACAAGTAATATCGTTAATACCACCGTCCACCTCAATGACTGCCGTTGAATTGTCTACTTCTTCTAACAATATCTTAGCTTGTTTAACTTTTTTTATGGCATTCTTAATAAAAGATTGTCCTCCAAATCCTGGATTCACAGACATAATTAAAATCATATCTAAATCTGCAGCTACATCTTCTAGTAGAGATACAGGTGTACTAGGATTCAATGCTACACCAGCCTTCATCCCACACTGTTTGATATGTTGAATCAAACGATGCATATGAGGTACAGTTTCTTGATGAAAAGTAAAATATTCTACACCAATTTTTGCAAATTCTTCTACATAATCACCAGGATTAGTAACCATCAAATGCACATCAAATGGTAATTTTGTATATGTACGAATTGCTTTCACAATGGGAGCACCAAAGGTTAGATTAGGAACAAAGTGTCCATCCATGATGTCGATATGTAATAAATCAGCCCCCGCTGCTTCAATAGATTTTAATTCTTCGCTTAACACCGCAAAATTTGCGGAAAGCATAGATGGTGCAATTTTTATCATATTAAAACCTCTTTCGTTGACTTTCTATATCATTACGTATAGACATATAAGCATCATATCGTCCTTGATGAATATGACCAGCTTCTAGAGCAGCTTTAATCCCACAAATGGGTTCATGTTCATGATAGCAAGGATTAAATTTACAAGTATCAACATATTCACCAAATTCTGGGAATAATGTAGGCAATCTTTCAAGGGAAACATCATTAAATTCAATAGCACTAAATCCAGGTGTATCCATGATAAAAGAATCTGCATCTAAACTATATAAAGAAGCGTGACGAGTAGTATGTTTACCACGTTTAATCTTATCACTTACCTCCCCAGTCTGGAAGGCAAATTTTGGGTCTACCGCATTTAAAAGACTACTTTTACCAACACCAGATGGTCCTGCAAAAGCCGTTACCTTATGTTGAAGTACATGACGCAAATCATCAATGCCTGTCATATTATATGTGGATGTCATCAAAACCTCATAGCCGATTGATTTATAAAGATCAACCATAGTTTCCGTCTCTGAATCCATCAAGTCACATTTATTGATACATAGTACGATAGGGATATCCGCATGTTCAATCATAACGAGCATTTTATTGAGTAATAACTCATTAATATCTGGTTCATGAGCAGCCACAACTAATACAACTTGGTCAATATTAGCTACTGCAGGGCGAACCATCGAATTATGACGTTCATGGATGGATTCAACGAACCCATCCTCCGAAATCGTAACGCGGTCCCCTACAAGTAAACTATAGCGTCCTTGCTTAAGTCTGCCACGAACCTTACATTCATGAATGGTACCTGTATCATCTTGTACATAAAAGTACCCATTCATATTTTTAACAACAATGCCTGTAATCATAGTACCTCTTATAATGCAGTTTCTTGCACTAATGCACCATTGAGGTACACCTCAATACGTACATTACCTACACCAGACACTTTTTTAACAACACGATCTCCAGGTTTATTCGTATCATCATAGATTACGGCAGAACCTTCATCATCTTTTACGACAATTTTAAGTTCTTGATTTTTAGAACCAGCTGGTACAGTAACATCTATAGTACCAGTTGTTTTATTACCACTGTTTCCTTCTTTTTTATCGGATTTCTTTTTATCATCTTTTAACTCAGTCGTAAGATTTAATGTGGAACCTTCGTCAATTTCATCGCCAGCTTTAATGCTTTGCTCTATAACCACAGATTTTTCTTCCACAGATCCAGATACTTGGTTTACACCTAGTTGAATATTACTCAATGTATCACGAGCATCTTTTAATGTCATACCAACAAGATTAGGTACTTTGACTTTCTTAGCCTTCGCTTTATTTACTACGAGATCAATTGTTGTCCCTTTAGACACTTTAGAATCTCCTGAAGGACTCTGAGCAATAATTACACCATCTTTTTTACCATCTACAGATTGTTGTGTTATTTTCCCCACAACTAAACCTAAATCTTTAAGTCGTTGACGGGCTTGATCGACAGTTAAATCAGTTAAATCTGGCACCGTAATATCGCCTACACCTTTAGAAACTACAAGGTGAATTGTCCGTTGCTCTTTAACCTTTTCTCCAGCCCCAGGTGTTTGAGAAATAACTTGACCAGCTGGCACATCAGGATTCGTAACTTCACTTGTAGACACACGCAAATGTTTATCTTCTAAGATATTTTTTGCTACAGAAACTTGTTTGCCTACCACATTAGGTACATCTACTGTTGTATTACTCCAGAAATTTCCGTAGCTTAAGAAAGCACCTAAAAATGCTACTAAAAAAATGACAGCAGCACCTAGAACGATGTATTTTTGTGGAATCGATGCAATTTTACTTAACATACTCTTCTTTTTACCCTCGTCTTTACGTTCTTCTTGAATAGTACTTAGATCTTCAAGTGCTTCAGGATCAACCGCAGGAATCATTTGTGTAGCAAAATCATATGGTTCATGACGTTGTGTTTTCCCCATTGTAAAACCTTGAGATAACCGCAAATCACTGATCATATCAGAGATAGAATCAAAACGATCTGCAGGATTTTTAGATAATGCTTTCATAACAACAGCTTCTAAAAGCGGAGGAATTGATGGATTATATCGAGTTGGAGGTTCTACCTTCTCACGAACGTGTTTTAATGCTACTGCAATTGGCGTTTCCCCTTCAAATGGCACACGACCTGTAAGCATTTCATACAATACAACACCCAATGAATAGATATCTGTATTTCCATCTACCGGTTTACCACTAGCTTGCTCTGGTGATAAATAGTGTGCAGAACCCAAAATCGAATTCGTATACATAACTGTGTTAGTTGCATTTATTGCACGAGCAATACCAAAGTCAGTTACTTTAACGCGCCCAGTATTGGTAATAATAACATTATGTGGTTTTATATCACAATGAACAATACCCATTGTATGAGCGTGTTCTAAGCCTTCAGCTATGGCAATAGTAAATTTAACAGCCTCATCTATAGACAGTTTTCCATGACGAGTTATATATTTTTTTAAGGTTTCACCATCTACATATTCCATAACAATGTAATGTAAATTTTGGTCAAAACCTACATCATACATATTTACAATATTGGGATGATTTAATTTACCTGCCGCTTGTGCTTCTCGTTTAAATCGAGTCACAAATTCATCATCATTTGCAAAATTAGCATGCAATACTTTTATTGCTACTTGTCTACCTAGTAAGGTATCTTCTCCAAGGTATACATCAGCCATTCCACCAACGCCAATTTTATCAACAATACGGTAGCGGTTATCTAGAAGTATGCCTTTTATATTCATAGTACTCATTATTTCTCCATTTCTAGATTAGATTGTTCCCACCACAATGGTCACATTATCTCCTGCTCCGACTTCATATACAGCTTCCATCAATGATTCAATAACCAACATATCATCATCCGTTGATTGTAATGCAGAGGCAATTACATCATCAGATACATAGCCACTTAATCCATCAGTGCAAAGTAAAATACGATCACCGGGAAGAATAGACTCTACACCACTATCAACCTCTAAGATTTCATCAACACCGACTGCACGGGTTAATAAATTACGTTGAGGGTGATTTAGCATTTCATCCTTTGTAATCTCTCCAGCTGTTAATAATTCTTGTACCATAGAATGATCCGTAGTAATTTGTCGTAAATGACCATCTCTATATACATACAAACGACTATCACCAACACTTGCCCAGTAAAGTTGATTACCATTTATAGCTGTAACTACAGCGGTAGTACCCATACCAGCAAGTCGTTCTTCACAAGCAACGCGATTTACAATACGTTGATTAGCGTGAATGATAGCATCACATAAGTCTTGTTGACCTATCGTTTCAAGGGAGGACAAATATTCTTTTATTTCATCTACAGCATAGGTACTTGCGATTTCACCACCGCTATAACCACCCATGCCATCAGTAACAGCACAAATATGGCCATCAATGAAAAAACGGTCCTCGTTACGCTGGCGTACAAGCCCAATTTTACTTAAACCAACAAAATTATTCATGATTCTCCTTTTTCCGACCATGAGCAGCCTTTAACTGTCCACATGCGGCTTGGATTGCATCGCCCATTTCCTTTCGTACCGTTACTGATACGCCATAGGAGCTAACGATGTCTTTAAATGTATTCATATTCGTAATAGATGGTTTATATAATTCAATATGTTCATTGCCATTAACTGGGATCAAGTTAACATGACAATTTGGGAAATCTTTACAGATTTTCCCCAAAGCATGAGCATCATCTATAGATGCATTTACAGAATCTATAAGAATATACTCAAAGGTAACACGACGCTGTGTCGTATTATAATAGTATTTTACCGCATCTAAGACTTCCGTCAATTCATAACGTGCCCCAACGGGCATAATATTACGACGAACTTCATTATTTGTAGCATGTAATGAAAGTGCTAAGGTTATTGGCAAACCTTCATCAGCTAATTTATAAATATTAGGAACCCAACCACAAGTGGAAATCGTCATCTTACGATAACTAATATTACAAATCATAGGATCATGTAGTAGTTGTAATGCTTGTAATACATTATCATAATTTTGTAACGGCTCCCCTGCGCCCATAACGACAACAGAGTGTACTTCCTCTTTAGTAAGAGCCCCAAATATGACAACTTGTCCAATAATCTCAGCGACTGTTAAATCTCTGTATAAGCCACCTTGTGTAGAAGCACAGAATACACACCCCATAGCACACCCCACTTGAGAGGAAACACATACAGAATACCCATAGTGTTGCTCCATCAAAACTGCTTCCACACGACTTTGATCTGACATCTCTACAAGTATTTTGCGAGTCTTTCCATCAGGGGCAATAGACTCTGTAATTAATGTAGGTAAAGAAATAACACAATTGTCACCTAGCCATTGACGTAAGTCTTTCGGAAATTGTGTCATGTCTTCAAAATCAAAAATATATCTATGATAGATATAGTCAATTAATTGTTTCGCTCGAAACTTTTGTATATTATGGGTCTTAAAGATAGATTGTAATTCTTCTAAAGACTTACCCAATAATTCTATCATGGTGCTCCATTTCTTATATTATGATAAGCGTTTCATGCGAGCCATAAAGAAACCATCCATATGATCTCGCGGTGGATAGGTTGTAATCATACCATCTATAGCTTGTGGTGCCCCTTTATATGATACAGGATCGATGATAAAGTTCTTATGAATTGCCAAGAATTTATTTAGAACAGCTTCATTTTCACCACTATTCATAGTACATGTGGAATATACTAAATATCCATTAACCTTAACCATTTCAGAAGCTTTTTCTAATATTTCAAGTTGTAACAGCGGCAACTCAATAAGTAAAGACTCTGTTTTACGCCAACGCATGTCTAATTTCTTTTGTAATATACCTAGACCAGAACAAGGAGCATCAACTAAGACGCGATCAAATTGTTCTTTCCAATTATCAGGAAGATAACGACCATCTTGAAGCTTAGTAGAAATAATAGATACACCTAATCGCTCAGCATTTTGATTAATCAGTTCTAATTTATGGTCGTAAATATCACAACTCATAATAGCTCCTGTATTATTCATAAGACTTGCCATATGCATAGACTTGCCACCTGGTGCAGCACAACAGTCTAAGATACGCTCTCCTGGTTGAGGATCTACCACATGGGCTACTAACATAGATGCTTTATCCATAAAAGTAATATGACCTTCTAAAACAGGTTTAGCTTTTTCTAAATGACCTTGATGTCCATCAATATAAACTACTTCAGGAATATATGTATCCTGTTCTACAATCCAATCTAAATCTTCTAATTCTTTTAAACAATCCTCAATAGATACTTTCACTGTATTTATGCGAGCCGTCAAACGAGGTTGTTCATTAAACCAAGAACAAAGATCTACGGTCTTATCTTTTCCCATTTCTTTTATCCATAAGTTGACAAGCCATAATGGTTGATTGTAGATAAAGGAAATTTCTTCAGCTTCGGACTTAGCTAGTTCACCGATAGAAATGCTATCACTTTCACGTAAAACCGAACGCAAAACAGCATTTACAAAACCAGATAAACCTCTAGTTAGCTTTTTGGCGAGTTTAACAGATTCGTTAACAGCCGCACTTTCAGGAACCTTATCCATATAGATAATTTGATAAATACCAAGTCTAAGGATTTCCACAACCATAGAAGATAGTTTCTTTAAGGGTCGCTTTGCAAAGTGAACAATAATAGCATCCAAGTAATTTTTTCTACGAATGACCCCATACACAAGTTCAGTAAAGAATCTTCGATCTAAATCGGATAGATGATATTTCTGTAAATACTCTTGCAACTTTATATTTGCATAAGCACCATTGCGATTAATTTCACTCAATGCTTTTACAGCGAGCAATCGAATATTTTGTTGTTGATTAGTCTTTACCTCTATCATTACTATTCCTACCAATCAATTGTTCTACTACTGCTCGAACACGTTCAGAATCGACTGTTGTATTACAACATGGCCCATTAGGACGTTCATTTAATACCCCAATAACTGGAATGGGAAATACATCAGCCATTCCACTTGCTAAATCTCGTTCGCAAGCTATTGCTACAATAGCTTTTGGCCGTGCTTCCTTTACCTTCATCCGCGCTAAGGTGCCTCCAGTGACAACTATAAATTGACAACCATAGTCCTTAGCCACTTGCAACAAATTACCAACCTGGCATCGCCCACACTGCTTACAATTATATACATCATGTGTAACCTTATGAACACACGAACTTTCTTGTAAACAGTGAGGAGTTAATAATAATATACGTTCTGGATCTACCGTATACATATCTAGCATTACTAAATGATTGATTAAATCAATCATAGACTGGCGGAGTTGATCCTTAGTAACCCCTCTCACCTTACCAATCGCCAAAGTTAATGGAAATAATCCATAAATAAACTGATTGGCTAGTCTTAAAACAATAGGATGTAACCTTATAATACCTGTGCTAGCAACAATTAAAGATAAGCACAAAATCCATATAATAGCAATAAGTATAGATATAACTACACTACTTATAATTGATGCAAATGGATGCAATTGTAAAAGTCCTGGTTCTAATATATACATTAGAAAGGCTAGTACTGCTGTGAGCAAAGCACATGTAATAGTTGATAAAATCAAGTATAACGGATACGTTTCGTACTGCTTATATTGAGTCCCCAAAAACGATACCTTCCTTTATTTGATGACCATTTATAAAATCAATTGCAGAAATGCGTTTTTTATTTTCTGGTTGGACTTCTGTTAATAGAATTATATTTCCATCACCACAAAATACACCTAAACCGGCTATTTTAGATACGATTGTACCAGGCACAGTTGTGGCTGATATAGCAATTGGTACATGTTTACCATGGACATCTATCAAACAGTGAGTCGTATCACTGGGAACCACTTCTCCAGACCATACTTTTAAACGTTTTCCATCGAGATATGTATAACATCCAGGTGCTGGATTAAGTCCTCTAATGAGATTTGCAATTTCATTAGCCGGCTTAGACCAGTCGATCTGCCCCATTTCCTTTGTAATCTTAGTAGTATGTGTAGCCATTGAATCATCTTGTGGTGTAGCCACAATTTCTCCATTAACCCAACGAGTTAATACAGGCACTATAGTTTCACCCCCCAGTACAGCTATACGTTCAAATAACTGTCCTGTCGTTTCACCGGGTAAAATATCTATCTCCACAATGTCAATGATATCACCTGTATCAAGGCCATCATCCATATGCATTATGGTAACACCCGTTTTAGAGTCTCCATTAAGAATTGCATAATGAATTGGCGCAGCGCCTCTATAACTAGGTAAAATAGAGGCATGAACATTAATACAACCATATTGCGGCAATCGAATAAGCCAAGGAGGTAATATTTTACCATACGCAATAACAATCACTACATCTGGTTGTAATGCTTCTAATTCGGCTCTCACTTGTTCATCACGCAAAGTGACTGGTTGATATACAGGCAAGTCATGCTCTAAAGCAGCTACTTTTACAGGGGGCATTTGAACTTGTTTACCACGCCCTTTTTGTTTATCAGGCTGGCAATACACACCGACAATAGAATGACCAGCTTGAATCAAAGCCTCTAAGGTAGGCACAGAAAAGTCTGGTGTCCCCATAAAAACGATGCGTAATTGTTTATTATCAGACAATTTCTTTCTCCTCTGGATGATCAGTAATTAATCGTAAGTTAGTTGCTTTTTCAATAAACAAATGACCTTCCAAGTGATCAATTTCATGTTGGAAAATACGCGCCAAAAAACCTTCAGCTTTTATAGTTACCTTCTTATTATGTGGATCAATACCTTTAACAGTGACTTTATTAAATCGTTCCACATCTCCGAAATATCCTGGCACACTTAAGCATCCTTCAGGTCCAACTTGAGAACCTTCAGCATGAGTGATTTCAGGGTTAATTAGCGCAATAAGACCACTACCAGATTGGTCATCTACAACGATAATACGTTTAGCTACAGCCACTTGAGGTGCTGCAAGACCAACCCCTTCAGTCTTATACATAGTTTCAGCCATATCATCGATAAGGGCTCTAAGTTTTTTATTAACATGTTCTACAGGTTCCGCCACTTGTTTTAAAACGGGATGACCTGCTTTCACAACATCTAATACAGCCATTGATACTCCTACACTACACGGGATCCACGTCAATCAGCAGTCCTTCTTGCGTGAAAATCCATGAGTTATATATATATTCTTTCAAATTCGTTAAATCTGTACCGCGAATCATAATAGCTAAACGATACATATCGCGCACTTTTTTTATAGGCGCTTCATAAGGACCATTAATCAAAATATCCTGATTTCCTTTATAAGACTCCAAGTCATCGACAATACGATTTGCTATAGACTCTAATGTTTTCATATCTTGATGACGCACAACCATATGAATCATTTCGCGAAATGGAGGATATCCTAAAGATTTACGGTTTTGAATTTCTTCATTGTAAAAGCCTATATAATCATGAGCCTTACTCTTTATTATAGCATAATTTAAAGGATTATATGTTTGTATTACAACGCTACCCGGTTTTTCACCCCTACCGGCACGTCCAGACGTTTGAGTAAGTAAATCAAAAGTTCGTTCTGAAGCTGTATAAACAGGAATATTCAAAACTGAATCGGCTGTTAAAATACCAACAGCTGTTACATCTTTAAAGTCATGACCTTTAGATACCATTTGTGTTCCCAACAAAATATCATATTTATGAGCTCCAAAGTCATGTAAAATATCTTCTGCTAATTGCTTATTTTTTGTCACATCTTGATCAAGACGAGCAATGCGAGCCGATTTAAAGTGACGACGTAACTCTTCCTCTACCTTTTGTGTGCCTGAACCAAAAAACTTAATCCTCTTACTATTACATTTGGGACAAACAGTTGGAATTGGTTCATGATGTTCACAATAATGACAACGCAATTCTTCACCAGCTTGGTGATAAACCATAGCTACATCACAATGAGGACACATAATAGTTTCCCCACAATCCCGGCACATAACAAAAGTATTATAACCACGTCTATTTAACAGAATAATCATTTGATTATGCTCATCTAATGTATGTTGAATTAAGCGACTCATGGCATCAGAAAAAACGGAGTAATTTCCATGAAGAATTTCTTCCTTCATATCTACTATAGTAACCTTCGGCATAGATTGCTCAAAAATGCGATTTGGCAACTCTAGTAAATGATACTCCCCTTGCTTAGCTTTATAGTACGAAGTAACAGATGGTGTAGCAGAACCTAAAATAACGGGACAACCATGTGCCTCAGCACGCCACAATGCCACGTTACGTGCATGATATCGAACCATATCCTCTTGTTTATAAGATGTATCATGTTCTTCATCGACCACAATAAGGCCGATATCCTCAGCTGGCGCAAATACGGCAGAACGAGCGCCAATAATAATGTGACTATCCTTACGGCGCAAACGCTCCCAATTATTGTTCCGTTGTTGTACCGTCAATTTACTATGAAATACTACGACTTCGTCACCAAAAGTTTCTACAAATCGTTTCACAATTTGATCAGTCAATATAATTTCAGGTACTAAAATAATAGCCGTCTTATCCTGACTAATACATCTTGCTGTAGCACGTAAATATAATTGAGTCTTACCACTACCAGTGACACCATGAAGTAAAAAGGTTTTATGTTCATGGCTATTCATTGCATCTTGTATTGGTCCATATACAGCTTGTTGAGCTTCAGTAAGAGGAATATTAACTTCTTCTGTTAAAAGCTCATCAAATGTTGTTTTTGTGGCTTTAAAACGAGCTTCAACGACAATACCTTTAGCTTCACTCACTTGTTTAATGACCATACGAGAATAGCCTTTAGCTAGTAGTAATGCCTTAGATGCTCCGCCCACTTCAAGTAAGTATTTTGCTAATTCTCGTTGCTTCTTTTTTCGTTCACTAAATTGTGCCACCGAAAATTCTGGCATGACTACTAACCATTCTTCCTTTGGTGCCTCGTAAGATTTTAATGTCTTATTCACTGTAAACAATCGCAATGCATCGCCATAAGAGAATAAATAATACTCATTTAGACGGCGGGCCGTATCCATCATTTTCGGTGTAAACCAAGGTTCGCTATCTAATACTTGCACAATATTTCGTAAAGTGAACTCTGGTGGCTCAACTAACTCGTCGTAACCAATAAGAATGCCTTCTTCACGACTATGTCCTAAAGGAATGAGTACGCGCGTACCAGGTAAGACATTACCAAACTTTTCAGGCATTAAATAGCTCAAAGGTTTATGAAGTTGTTTGGCCGGTCTGTTAATTATAACTTGTGCTACGCGCATACATTTTTTCCTTTCGTTTATTATAAAAGGTCTCAGTAGAAATTCTACCAAGACCTTTTGTATTATAAGCCAGCTTCTTCTTTTAGAATTTGTGCTTTATCTGTACGTTCCCAAGGTAAATCCACATCAGTTCTACCAAAGTGACCATACGCTGCAGTTTTGCGATAATGAGGCTTTAACAAATCAAGCATTTCAATGATTCCTGCTGGACGAAGGTCGAAATGTTTTTTAACAAGCTCTTGAATTTTTGTTTCCTCTATGCGACCTGTACCAAAAGTATCAACTAAAATAGATACAGGATGAGCAACCCCAATTGCATAAGCAACTTGCACTTCACATTTATCAGCAAGACCTGCTGCTACAACATTTTTAGCTACATAACGCGCTGCGTATGCTGCAGAACGGTCCACCTTAGATGGATCCTTACCAGAAAATGCACCGCCACCATGACGGGCCATACCACCGTATGTATCTACAATAATTTTACGGCCAGTTAAACCAGCATCTCCATGAGGTCCTCCAATTACGAAACGACCAGTTGGATTGATGAAGTATTTAGTATTTTCATCAACGAATTCAGCAGGCAACGCTGCGTCAATTACATAACGCTTCAAATCGGCTTTAATTTGTTCTTGGGTAACTTCAGGGCTATGTTGCGTAGAAATAACAATTGTATCAATGCGCTTAGGTTTACCATCAACATATTCTACAGTAACTTGAGTCTTACCGTCTGGACGTAAGTAAGTTAAGGTCCCATCCTTACGAACTTCTGTAAGTCGACGAGATAAACGATGTGCCAAGGAAATTGGCAAAGGCATGAGTTCAGGTGTTTCATTAGATGCATAGCCAAACATCATACCTTGGTCACCAGCACCGATTTTATCAAGCACTTCACCATTGCCATCTTTTGATTCAAGTGCTTCATCAACACCCATGGCGATATCCGCAGATTGTTCATCGATGGATACAAGTACACCACAAGTATCACAATCAAAACCAAATTTTGCACGAGTATAACCAATTTCACGAATTGTATCACGTACGATGCGAGGAATATCTACATATGTGTGAGTAGAAATTTCACCTACTACATGAACTAAACCAGTAGTAACTAAAGTTTCACAAGCCACACGAGCAGTTGGATCCTTTTCAATAATCGCATCCAAAACAGCATCAGAAATTTGGTCAGCTATTTTATCTGGATGGCCTTCAGTAACAGATTCAGAAGTAAAAAACATATGTTTTTCAGCCATTTTATCCTCCTAATACGAAAAAAAGTCTCTCATGCACTCATGAGAGACCCTCCCATCTAACGACATTTGTCATAGGAATTAGCACCTTTTCCGCTTGGAATGGTTGCTGTAGCTTCACAGGGCCTATCCCTCCACTACTCTTGATGAGTTACAGAAATATTATAGTGTATTTACAGTGAGAAAGCAAGTCATTATTATACCTCTCTTGCCTCTTTTAAAGCTAAATCATGTTCAGCCTTATGAAGGGCACTTTCAAACTGACGATACATATGATGACGGCCCAGAATATCCAAGAAATCAGATTTATACATCTCTCTACGTATATCGTAACTCACATCACTAAGCAAAACTTCTATGCCTCTTTTTTGAAGTTCTTCAATAATACCTCGTAAAATACGTAAACCCGTTAAATCTACAAATGGTACTTTTACAAAACGAATGATTAAATATTTAGGATCTTTATGTATAGAGTTTAACGCTCTATCAAATGCACTTATAGCACCAAAGAATAATGGGCCTTCTACAGTGTATACCATTATTTCTGGATGGATTGTAATCTCATGCCTAATCTGTGCTGATAATTCGGCACTACTTGCTTCATGCACATCAATTGTATTAACCATTTTGCGCATAAACTGCAACACTGCAAGTACTACACCTACATTTACAGCTACTACTAAATCCGTAAAAATAGTCAGGAAAAAGGTAAGCAATAATATTATTTGATCTGGACGAGGTGCGAGAATAAGCATTCGTATAAAACGTGGTACATCACTCATATTGTAGGCTACTACAAATAATATGGCTGCCATAGATGCCAACGGAATATACACTGCATATGGGGCTAAAAATAAAAGAATGGCACCTAATGTAATGGCATGAACAATACCTGCCACCGGAGAATTACCACCTTGACGAATATTTGTAGCAGTTCGCGCAATAGCACCGGTTGATGCAATTCCACCAAACAATGGCGCAAATATATTAGCTAATCCTTGTCCAAATAATTCAGTATTAGATTCATGCTTGGTGCCACTCATACCATCAGCAACAACTGCAGACAATAAGGATTCAATAGCGCCTAGCATGGCAATTGTAAAAGCCGGCCCGATTAAGGATAAGATTTTATCAAAACTCAATTTTGGTACAGAAAATTCTGGCAAATCTTGAGGTATGCCACCAAATGCACTACCAATGGTTAAAACCGTAGGAAATTGGTAGATAGCTTGAATAACCGTAGCAACAATCATAGCTACAATGGGAGCTGGAACTTTATTAATATATGGGATTTTAGGTAAAACTAACAGTAGACTTAAGCTTAAGAGTGCAATCCCCAATGTAGGTAAGTCAGAGTATGGTAAGGACTGAATCATAGCCCATAATTTTTCATGGAAATGAGCCATATAAGGCAACGGTGGAAATCCAAAGAAATATGGCCATTGCCCTACCCAGATCGTAACACCAATACCTGCTGTAAAACCCATAATAACAGGTGTCGGTATAAACCGAATGACTGTCCCTAACTTTGCAACGCTCATTAAAACCAGAATAATCCCTGCCATCATGGTCGCAATTTGTAAACCTTCAAAGCCATAATTGACAACGATACTGCTCAATAGAACGATAAATGCCCCTGTAGGGCCTGCAATCTGAACAGGGGAGCCACCAAACAAGGATACAAATATACCTGCAATGATTGCCGTATAAATGCCCGCTTGCGGTGTAACTCCACTAGCAATAGCAAAGGCCATTGCTAGAGGCAGAGCCACAACCCCTACGACCAATCCGGCGATAATATTATTACTCCATTTTCCCTTTCCTAAGGAGCCCTCTAAATACGCTTTTTGTATAGCAAACATATAACAAAAACACACCCTTCTTAAAAGAACACACACAAGAATTAATTTATGTTAGCTATGTTTGTTTGCTACTAAGTCAATAACTTCTCTAAGGATATGTCGAGCAAGGTCAGATTTTTTCATATTAGGCATTTCTTTAGGCTCTTTATCAGGATATAAAAAATAGCCTTCATTCGTATCTACATTAAAACCTGCATTCGATTTGCTTACATCATTGGCCACAAGCATATCTAGATTTTTTTTAGCCACTTTATCCTGACCATACTTGATTACATGTTCTGTTTCTGCCGCAAAACCAACAAGAATTTGATGACTTTTTTTAGAGCCCAACCCTTGTAGAATATCTGGATTTTTTACAAGTTCTATGGTCATAGACTCCATTTTTTTTATTTTTTGCTCTGCTTTATGAAGGACTCTAAAGTCAGAAACAGCGGCAGCCATAATAACTACATTAACATCATTATAACGAGCTTCAACAGCCTCCTGCATAGATACCGCAGAATCTACAGAAATAAAGTCTACGCCACTTGGTATAGGCAAGGATGTGGGAGCACTTACTAATATCACCTTAGCCCCCATGTGTGCAGCCTGTTCTGCAATGGCATATCCCATCTTACCGCTAGAACGATTTCCAATATACCGAACAGGATCAATACTCTCCTGTGTTCCGCCAGCTGTAACAAGTATAGTAGTACCTTCAAGCTCATTGGTGCTGCACATTTTAGCTTCTAGCCAATCCACAATTGCTTCGGGCTCCGGTAAACGTCCTACACCAGTAATACCACAAGCTAACCAGCCTTCTGCAGGGTCCATAATATGGTACCCCAAAGAACGTAATCCTTCTAAATTGCGTTGAGTAATAGGATTATTATACATTTCTGTATTCATAGCAGGACAAAGATACTTAGGTGCTGTGGTAGCCATAATTGTTGTAGTTAACATATCATCAGCAATGCCTGCATAAATTTTTCCGATCACATTTGCTGTTGCAGGCACAACTACATATGCATCTGCCCAAGTGGCCAGTGCAATATGTTCTACATCCCACTGATGAACTTGTTCAAACATGTCTAGAGCTACAGGATGTCCACTGATTTCGCCAAATGTTAAAGGTGACGCAATATACGTTGCATTTTGTGTCATTACAACCTTTACTTCAGCCCCTTTTTTACGAAGTCTGCTTACCACTTCAATTGCCTTATACGCTGCAATACCTGCAGATACTGCGACAATGATATGTTTTCCGCGCATGTTCTTCTCCTTTTAAAAATTCCTTGTATCAATGATACAAGGAATTGATTTTTTATTTAATGCCTTCTTTAGTGCGTTTATATGTCACTTCACCTTCAGCAATTTCATAAAATGCCAAAGATACAGGCTTGTCAGTCGCATGTGTAGATTCTGCTAAGCAAGGTTCGCCATCTGTTAATTCGCGAGCGCGTTTAGCCGCTAAAGTCACCAATGTATATTTGCTATCTACTTGGCTTTCCAATTTTTTTAATGGAGGTTTTACCATCATACTATCACTTCTCCTTAGACTCTTGATATTGTTTATAAATATATTGAATTTGCTCTTTATTACGACTAATCTTACAAGACTCAGCTCGCAAGATAGAGGCAACCTTTTCAGAAGCCTCTGCTAAATCATCATTTACGACGATATAGTCATAACGATGAGCTAAGGCCAATTCTGAACAAGCCAATGACAATCGTTTATCAATGACTTCTTTAGCATCTGTGCCACGATTATGTAAACGTTCAGATAACTCAGATAGTGAAGGCGGTACAATGTAAATAAATACAGCATCGCTAAAACGTTCCTTAACCTGCATAGCGCCTTGAATATCGATTTCTAATAGTACACTTTTTCCATCATCTAATAAATCCATTACATGTTGTTTTGGAGTACCATAGTAATTATCATATACCTTAGCATATTCTAAGAATGCGTCTTCACTAAGTAAAGACTCAAATTCCTCTTTAGAGCGGAAGAAATAGTTAATTCCTTCCTTTTCACCCACACGTGGAGCACGGGTTGTCATAGAAACGGAATAAACTAAATTAGGCATTTCTTTACGAATATTCGCACAAATCGTACCCTTACCTGCGCCAGATGGCCCGGATATAACGATTAATAATCCTCTGTCTGACATATGCACTCCTATGATTCCACTGTATCTACATCCACATCATGTTGCACAAGTCGATGTGCTACGGTTTCAGGTTGAATTGCAGATAATACAATTTGACCACTATCCATAACTAATACAGCACGTGTCTTACGACCATATGTGGCATCAATGAGCAATCCCTTGTCTCTAGCATCTTGAACCATCCGCTTTATAGGGGCGGATTCAGGACTAATAATAGCCATAACACGGTTAGCAGATACCATATTACCAAAGCCTATATTCAGTAATTGAATACTCATTCATAGACCTCCTATTACTCTACATTCTGTACTTGTTCTCTAATTTTCTCTAACTCACATTTAAGTTGAACCACAAGCTCAGTAATAATCGAATCCATTGCTTTGGAGCCGATTGTATTTACCTCACGATTCATTTCTTGCAAAATAAAATCGACCTTACGACCGATTGAGTTTGTATCTGCAAGTGTATTTTTTAATTGTACCACATGAGAGGTAAATCGGACAATCTCTTCCGTAATATCCGTCTTATCAGCTAATAGAGCAATCTCTTGTATAAAACGATCCTCACTAATACTCGCTTCTAAAGAAACTAAATATTCCTGAATTTTAGTTTTTATGTGTTCGCGATATGCTTCTACAGCACCAGATTTATTAGTGTCAATTTTAGTAATGATCTTTTCAAGTGTATCGATACGATCTAATAAATCCTGCTTGATATGTTGACCTTCCGCAGTTCGCATTGCTATTAAAGCATCTAATGCTTGAGTCGTTGCTTCTTTTACAATATCTGATAGAACATCTTCTCCAATTGGTGTATCTTGTTGTTGAACCCATTCGGTAGAAATCGAATTTACAGCTTGTAAAGGTACCTTTTTAGAATCATCATAGAATTCTTCTTGTACCAACAACTCTTGTATTTGTTTTCTCAATACACTATTAATAGTAAAAGTTTTAGGTCGCTCCCCTGTATCTAAAATAGAAACTGATACCTCAACCTTACCACGAGTAATACGATCTTGTATCATTCCACGAATAGTACTTTCAAAAGGATTCATTTGTTTTGGACTACGAATAAACAGATCCAAGAAGCGAGCGTTTACGGACTTAATTTCTACCGTACAGGTAATGCCATCTTTGGTTGCTGTGCCAGAACCAAAACCGGTCATACTTTTCATAAATCATCCTCCTTAGTAGTTTTTATTATTGTACCACGAATTACACAATCCGTGTTTAAATACTAAGAATTATATGTACACTATGGTATACTAAACTATACTTCTAAATATATTTGAAAGGAGTACTATGAATTTAGACGGACTTACCATGTCTGTACTCGCTAAAGAATTAAACGAGCGACTACAAACAGGTCAAATACAAAAACTATATCAAATAGATAAAACTACATTATTATTTAAAGTTCGAGCACTTAACGAAGACCAAAACTTAATTATTACCGTAGGTGCCACACCAGCAATGTATCTTAGCCAACCACTTCAAGATCTACCAAAAGAACCAAGCTCACTTTGCATGTTCTTACGAAAGCATATTGAAGGTAGCCGCATCGTAAAGGTGGAACAAATCAACGGCGACCGTATCATGTGTATCCAAACGGATAAACTAGAAATGGATGGTTCTATTACGAGTACATATATTTATATTGAATTAATGGGCAAATATTCCAACTGTATCTTCGTACAAGACGGTATTATTTTAGAGTCCTTAATTCACGTTTCCCCTCTCATGAACCGTGAACGTATTATTAGTCCAAAATTACAGTATGATTTACCACCTAATGCTAATCGCGTAAGTTTAATGGACTTTGATAATAATGAAATAAAAAATCTACTTACTTCCTTTGGTAATGGCTCTGTGCAGCAATCTATTCGAGCTATCTTTAATGGTTTTGGTAAACCTTTATTGGATGAACTTTTATATATTTCCAAATTAAGTGGTGAGGAAATCATAACTGATTTAGATACTTCTCAACTAGATACACTTGCTAAAGCCTTGTACAATCTCAAGGTAAAACTCGAAAATAGCAAAGGTTTGTTTACTTTAGTCAACGATAACAATAAAAAAGCTTACGCAAGTATTTTATTACATAACTATAAGGTATTAAAAGAATACAACACTATTTCTGAAGCCTTAGAGGAATCCATTCATAATACAAAAGCAATTCATACAGCTGATAAAGAGTTAGAAAAAATCTTAACAGCAGCCATCAAAAAGGAAGAAGGTCGCCATCAAAAGATTAAAGATGAATTAGAAGATACTAAGAAAATGGAAACCTATAAATTATATGGTGATCTTCTAATGATAAATGCACACCTTCAAGTGCAATATGAGCCTTCTATTGAATTACAAAATCTGCTCTCTGAAGAAAATGAAATGTTAACGATTCCTTTAAAGCCAAACTTAACGATTGTGGAAAATGCACAATGGTATTATAAGCTTTATACAAAACTAAAAAATCGTATGGTTAGTGGCGAGTTCCAACTCAATGCTAGTACTACAAAACTAGCATACTTACAATCTATTCTGTACAGCATCTCTTTAGCCACAACTCGTGAAAGCTTAGAAGAAATACGCAAAGAATGCATGGATGCAGGTATCATAAAAAAATCAAAAAAACCACTATCTTACAAGCTTGGCAAATCTAACTACATTCACTTAACAATTGATGAAGGTGAAATATTCATCGGTCGTAACAATCAACAAAACGAATATTTAACACACCGATTTGCAAAGCCAACTGACATTTGGTTCCATACACAGGATATCCAAGGTTCGCACCTTATTTTAAGACTCAATGTTGAGCCAGACGATATGATTCTATCTAAAGTAGCTCAATATGCAGCCTACTTCAGTAAAGCTCGTGATACTAGTAAGGTCCCAGTAGATTATACATACATTAAAAATATCAAAAAGCCACCTGGATCTCCTTTGGGATTTGTTATTTTTAATACCCATCAAACTATGATTGTGGAGCCTAAAAAGCCAGAAAACTATAATGAATGATAAAAAGCGAAGGTATCCCTTCGCTTTTATTTTTGGTTTATTATTTCGCTCACATTATTTTTTACATATTTATCTGAAAATTGATATTACTTATCTTAAGTTTTCTATGGAATTTAAAATATAAAAAAAGAGGCTAGATATAATATGATATCTAGCCTTTGTTTAAACTATTGGTTTTCTTCTGTACGTTGTTCAGTTTGTTTCAAACTTTCACGATTTTGACGCAAACTTTCCAATGTTTTTTCCAAGTTGTTTTCAACATATTTAAGAACATCACCAGCATATTGAATAGAACTAGCTTTCAACTCATCAGAGGATTGATTTGCTGCATTAATAATTTGATTCGCTTGTTCTTGAGCTTGTTTTACAAGTTCACTTTCAGCTGTCAATTTAGCAATGTAGTCTTTAGCTTGATCGATCAAAGTTTCAGCCTGACGTTGAGCATCAGCTAACACTTTATCTTTATCTGCTACAATACGACGAGATTCTTCAAGTTCCAAAGGTAAGGATTCCTGAATAGAATCAATAATACGCATAATTTCGTCTTCCTCAACCATACGTTTTGTAGTCATAGGAATACGGCTGCTAGATTCAATAAGAACCTCTAAATCTTCTAATAATTTTTCTGTTTTCATACAATTCACCCCTATTTATTATGGACCGTATTAAAGCGTTCTTCAAGTTTTTCCTTAACATCATCCGGAACAAGACCATCTAGCTTACCACCAAATTTAGCTAGTTCACGAATACCCGTGGAGCTGACAAAAGAGTATTTGTTATTTGTCATAATAAATACTGTTTCAATGTCATCATCCAAATATTTTGCAAATAATGCGCGCTGAAATTCATATTCAAAGTCGCTCAATGCACGTAATCCTCGAATAATAATAGTAGCATTCTTGGATTTAACATACTCATTGAGTAAGCCACCTGTACAATCAATTTCAACATTAGGAATATGTTTGACAGAATTTCGAATCATCTCAACCCGTTCTTCCATAGAAAATAAGGAATTTTTATTCGGATTTGAGCTGACAGCAATGATTAATTTATCAACCAATCGGCTGCCCCGTTCAAAAATATCAACATGTCCATTAGTAACTGGGTCAAAACTACCCGGACATACACCTATACGCACAGGTTTAGCTCCTTTCAGCTGTCTTTACAAAATAGGAAACCAACGTATAACCAAATTTCTGTTCTTTTATACATTCCCATGATTCTGGTAAGGTAAAAACCTCATCCTTATGATGTTCTAATAATAAAACACCTTCAGGTTTTAACAAATCATAGTTCACAACCAAATCTATAGTATCTTGTATAAATCCATTTTCATATGGCGGGTCAGAAAATATATAATCGAACTGTCGCCCTACTATATAATTTTTTAATTGTGAAAGTTTCCTCGGAATAATTTCTAACCGATCATCCACACGACAATGTTTAGCATTCTCTAAAATTAGTTTTCCCGTTTTAAAGTCCACTGCTACTGCATGTGCTGCACCACGACTTAAGGCTTCAATTGCTACTGCACCAGTGCCAGAAAATATATCTAGTATATCAGAACCAAATATACCTCTATTTGCTAATACATTAAATACACTTTCACGAACACGATCAAGTGTAGGTCTAGTATCTAATCCTTTAGGTGCTTTTATAGCATGTCCCTTAGCAGTTCCGCCAATAATTCGCATACAACCCTCACAAGATTATACTCATTAATTATAGTATATAAATAACCAAATTAAAAGTATCTTTTATTTATGATACTTCAATTTTAATATCACGCCCCATCAACTCAGCTAATGCTATGGATGGAGATTTTTTTTCGTATAAAACCTCATATAAAGCCTTCGTTATAGGCATTTCAATTTGATGTTTACAAGCCATTGTATAAATAATTTCTGTTGCGAAAAATCCTTCTACAACCATATTAGTATGATTAACAATAAAATCCATAGTCTTACCCTCGGCTAGTTTTTGACCAGCCGCACGGTTACGACCATGTGGGCTCATACAAGTAGCAATCAAATCCCCCATACCAGCAAGACCAGCATAGGTTTCTTTTTGGGCCCCTAAGGCCACCCCAAAGCGAGTCATCTCATGAAGACCACGTGTTAATAGTAAAGCCTTACAATTATCCCCTAAAGCTAAACCATCTGCAATACCAGCTGCAAGGGCAATGATGTTTTTCGTGGCTCCTGCTAGTTCAACACCAATCATATCAGTATTTGCATAAATTCTAAAATTTTGACTACATAATGCCTTTTGCAATGTTGTAGCTACCTCTAGGCTTTCAGTACTCAGCACAGATGCAGCAGGTAAGTTGCGACCAACCTCTTCTGCATGATTAGGTCCAGACAAAACCGCTAAATTACACCCTATGGTAGCAAGAACCTCTTTCATCACAGTCGTCAAAAGTTTGCCACTGGTTCGTTCTACACCTTTTGAACATAGAATATAGGCTTGATTTTTATGAGCATACGGTTTAATAGCCTCTAAACTGGTACGTACATGTACAGAAGGAGTAACCATTAATACCACTTCGGCATTACTAATACAGGCCTCTAAATCAGAACTATATTGTAATTCTTCTGGAAGTTTTACACCTGGTAAATAGTCTTTATTCTCTAAGTCTTTTGCAAGTTTATCTGCAAATTCTGGACGACGACAATATATAGTTGTAGTATTTCCAGCTAAAACGGATTTAATAGCAAGGGCCGTCCCCCAACTACCAGAGCCGATAACAACAACATTCATTCTTTAATCCTTTTTAATGCGCTCTACTTTTAACTCATTTCCAGCAAGTAGACGCTTAATATTATCCCAGTGACGTACAATGACAAACAAAGCTGCTAATCCGCCAAAGCCAACAAACCAGAAGGATTCTCCAGTGAAATACATCAGTACTGGTACTAATGCAGCGGCAATGATAGAGCCTAAAGATACAAGTTTAGTGAAGTATACGATAACACCCCATACCAAAAAGCAAATCAATGCTACTATTGGTGAAAGAGCAATAAGTACACCTAAACCCGTAGCAACGCCACGACCACCTTTAAAGCCCAGAAAAACAGACCAGTTATGCCCCATCATTCCAAGAATACCACCTAAGATCATAAACATAGGCCCATAGGGTGAGAGTAGCACTACTCCTACTGCCCCTTTTAAAGCATCACATAGAAATACAGGTAAGGCTGCTTTAAGACCTATAACACGATATGTATTAGTAGCGCCAATATTTTTAGAGCCATATTGCCGTACATCTGTATTAAAGAAAAACTTACCTATAATTAATCCACTAGGAATCGAACCGATAAGATATGATAATACAGCATATACAATAATCATAATATCCATTAGTCTTCATCATCCCGTTTCTTGCCACGTAATACTAAACGAATCGGTGTTCCTTCAAAACCAAAGGATTCACGCAATCGATTCTCTAAGAAACGCATATAAGAGAAGTGAATTAGCTCTGGTTCATTTACAAATAAAATGAATGTAGGCGGCTTAACACTAGCTTGCGTCATATAATAGATTTTTGGAATTCTACCATTGCGAGACGGCACAGGATTTACGGTTTGTGCATCTTGTAATAATTGATTTAACGTCCCTGTAGATACACGACGGTATTGTTGTTCAGATACGAACTTCAACATATCAGCTAAACGATGAATACGTTGCTTAGTTAAAGCAGAAGCAAACAGGATAGGTGCAAACTGCAAGAAACCTAATTCATCATAAATATCTTCAGTAAAACGCAATGTTGTTTTGTCATCTTTTTCAACAAGATCCCATTTATTTACAACAATCACTACACCCTTGCCAGCTTCGTAAGCGTAACCTGCAATTTTTTTATCTTGTTCTGTAACACCATCTTGAGCATCTAGTACAAGGACTACAATATCAGCACGATCTACTGATCGCAAAGAACGAACAATACTATATCGTTCAACGGCTTCTTCGATTTTAGACTTACGACGCATACCTGCTGTATCAATAAGTACAAACTTTTGATTCTCATGAGTCCAATACGTATCAATAGAGTCTCGAGTAGTACCTGCTACATCAGATACAATTACACGATCTTGTCCTAACAATGCGTTAGTCAAAGAAGATTTACCCACATTTGGACGACCTATAATAGCAACATGAATAGTATCTTCATCATCTACATTAGTACCTACTGGAGGAAAATGTTTTACAGTATCATCCAATAGATCACCTAAATTCATAAGATTTTTAGCGGAAATACCAATGGGGTCCCCCAAACCAAGATTGTAAAATTCATAAATATTCGGTTCTTGATTTACACTATCAATCTTATTAACTACGAGTACAACAGGTTTTCCACTAGCTCTAAGAATATTTGCGACCTCTTCATCAGCAGGTACAATACCTTGTTTACCATCAACGACAAATAGAATTACATCTGCTTCTTCAATTGCTAATTCCGCTTGTAGTCGCATCATCTTAGGAATAACATGACTATTGTCAGTAATGAACTCGATACCACCAGTATCGATCATTGTAAACTCACGATTTAACCACTCTGCATCGAAGTAAATACGGTCCCTTGTCACACCAGGAATATCTTCAACGATAGAGATACGTTTATTAACAATGGCATTAAAAAGTGTAGATTTACCTACGTTTGGACGGCCTACAACAGCCACTAATGGTTTTGCCATAGTTTCACCTCATTATCTAATCTAATACATTACTATATTTTATCATATACTAAGTAAAGTACGCAAAAAGGCTAACCAAGGAAACCTTGGCTAGCCTTATATTAGACAATGAATTATTCAGCGTCTTCTGCAGTTTCTTTTGATTCCATCAATTCAGTCAAAGCCAAACCCAATTTCTTTTCATCTTTGTTAAGAGAAATGATTTTAACTTCAACTTCTTGACCACGATTCAAGTAATCTTCAACTTTCGCATTACGTTGTTTTGTAATTTGAGAAATGTGAAGTAAACCTTGAATGTCGTCATTAACAGCTACGAATGCACCGTAAGCTACTAAACGAACAACTTTGCCTTTAATAACATCGCCAACATGCAATGTTTCTTCAGCAACGTCCCATGGGCTCTTAGATAAAGCTTTTAAGGACAAGGATAATTTATTGCTTTCAGCGTCGAAAGATTGTAATTTAACTTCGATTTCTTGGCCAACGGAAAGAACATCTTCCACTTTTTTGATTTTTTGCCAAGAAATATCGGAAATGTGAAGTAAACCTTCAATACCGCCGATATCTACGAATGCACCATAAGGCATAATTTTACGAACGATACCTTTATAGTTTTCGCCAACGTTGATATTTTTCAATGCTTCAGCTAATTTAGCTTGACGTTCCACTTCCAATACTGCACGACGAGAAAGAACCAAACGGTTTTTCTTTTCATCGATTTCAAGTACTTTAGCTTCAAATTCTGTACCAACCAAGTTGTCCAAGGATTTCACGAAATGAACATCACCTTGGGACAATGGAATGAAACCACGAAGAGATTTAACTGTTACTACTAAACCTGCTGGGATAGCATCAATACCTTTACATACGATAGCTTCATCTTTTTCTTGTGCTTCGATAACATATTGCCAATCTTCATCTTTAGCCAAGCGAGTCATGGAAAGATAAATAGGATTATCTTCTTTGATGTGATTCATGATAACTGCTTTAATTTCATCACCATTTTTTAACACATCTTTGGCAGATTCTGGTGCTGGATAAGAAATTTCAGTTCTGTTCAAAATGGCTTCAGTTTTGTAGCCAAAAGATACATAAGCTCGTTCATCTTCGACTTGAACTACTGTACCTTCTACAACGTTCCCTTTCTTAAATTCTTCTTGACCTTCGGCTGCTAATAATTCTGCAAAATCTTTCATTGTCTCAATGACCTCCTTAATAATCCAGTCGGGAGTCGATGCTCCTGCTGTTACTCCTACCGTCTGTACTCGGTTAAACCATTCCAGTTGTAATTCAGTAGAAGTTTCAATGTGATACGTTGTACATCCAACGTCACGACAAACCTCTGCCAATCGGTTTGTGTTGCCGCTGTTTTTACCGCCTATCACTATCATAAGATCTACATTACGTGCTAAATCAACGGCAGAATTCTGTCGTTCTTGCGTTGCATTGCATATCGTTTTGAAAACCTTAAGATTCTTAGATTTTTTCTCTAATATGTCTATTATACTGTTAAATTTGAATTGTGAAAAGGTTGTTTGTACAACAACGCCCATTTTTTCCACAACTTGTAGTTTTTGAGCGGATTCTTCATCTTCGATGATTATTCCTTCGTTATTTGCCCATAAATTAATGCTTTTGACCTCAGGATGGTTTTTTTCTCCCAAAATCACCAAAGTCATACCTTCATCTATAACAGACTTTGCATCTTGCTGTGCCTTTTTTACATGTGGACATGTGGCATCCACAACATGTAATCCTTTTTCTTCTGCCTCTTCATAAATAGCAGGTCCTACACCATGAGAGCGAATAATCATTGTGCCTTCAGCGATATCAGACACTTCTTGAACAGGGCTTACCCCTTTATCTTCAAGACGACCTACAACTTGAGGATTGTGAATAATAGGTCCTAATGTATAGCTTTTACCATCGCTATTTGCAGCTTCATTTGCCATTTCGACAGCCCGTTTTACACCATAGCAAAAACCATGGTTTTCAGCCAAAATTATTTCCATAAAGTCTCCTCTATACAATTGTTATGATAAGAATCTATCATTCGTTGGATTTCACTTTTAACACTATCATTTACTTTTTGAATTGCTTCTGGAGTCGCTTTAGCTTTTTCAACTGGGATTGGTTTACCAATAATACAAGCCACTTTATTACGTTCCATATTGTGAGAGCCAATGATAGCAACAGGCACTATGCTAACACCTGTTCTAAGAGCAATTGATGCTGCACCATCATGGAATCTACCAAGTTTACCACTTTTTTGACGGTTTCCTTCTGCAAATATGCCTAAAACCTTATTGTCTTTAAGTAGTCCCATGGCATGACGAATAGCAACTTTATCAATAGCACCGCGATTTAACGGAAATGCACCAAGCCATGTACAAAAAAAACGTGAAATGGGATTCACAAATAATTCTTGTTTAGCCATAAAGTGTACATGTCTAGGCAAAGCATAGCCGCAGATAGGGGGATCGTTATTACTTAAATGATTAGGCACCACGATAACAGGCCCTTCCATTGGAAAATTATCGCGACCATATACTTTCAACCCATACCCTACCTTATAGCGAAGCCAAAAAGCGGTACGCCATAACCAGGTAGAAAATTTATTCATGATTGATTGTCTCCTGTACTAAATTCAATATATATGCCACAGTTTCATCGAAATTCATATTACTAGAGTCTACAACTACTGCATCTTCAACGCATACAAGTGGAGACTCTTCACGATTTTTATCCATTTCATCACGACTAACAACATTCTTTTTAATTTCATCTAGTGTTTGCTCGTTTGATGTACCTTGTACTTCTAACCATCTACGTTTTGCACGCGCATCTACAGAAGCGGTTAAATAAATTTTTAGCTCTGCATTAGGTAATACGACAGAACCGATATCACGTCCATCTAATATAACTCCCCCAACGGCGGCCATCTCTTGTTGGCGTTCTACCAAATATTGTCGAACCCCTTTATAAGAAGCTATAGTCGATACATTATCATTAATTTGCTGCTGGCGAATTAATGATGTAACATCTTTCCCTTTAATATAGACCTTGCATGCTGTTGCAGTAGGCTCTAAAGTCAAATTTAAAGAAGGTAATAAAGCTTCTACAGCAGCTTGATCCTTAACATCGATTTGACTATCAAGAACTGCCCATGTAACACCGCGATACATGGAACCTGTATCGATATATAAATACCCTAATTCATTGGCCACTACTTTAGAAATGCTACTTTTACCAGCCCCAGCAGGACCATCAATAGCAATGGCAATTTTTTTAGTGTTCATAATAACCTCTATTCTTTATCACCGTGTACGGCATGCATAGCCGCCACATAGCCTGTGGAAAAGGCAGCTTGTAAATTATAGCCTCCTGTAAAAGCATCTATGTCTAGTACTTCACCAGCACCATATAAACCACCAATCAATTTAGACTCCATAGTTTTAGGATTAAATTCTTTTAATGAAATACCACCTGCTGTAACAATAGCTTCCGCTACAGGTCGTAATTCCTTAACAGTTACTGTCATATGTTGCAATACATGGCATAAGCGCAAACGCTCTTCCTTTGTAATTTGATTAATTGGTTTAGCCGGATTTAACTCAGCAAGCTTTATAACAATGGGAATAAGATTAACAGGTAGTAAATCCTTCATCCCATTAGACAATTGTTTTTTAGAGTATAAATCAAAATCCTTTTGCAAGCGCTTATCCAATACTTCTGCAGTTAAAGCAGGTTTAAGATTAATTTCAATGGTAACTTGAGGATTTTTCTTACGAAGCAACTTACCTACCGTGTGACTTAATGATAAAATTGTAGGCCCCGTAAGACCAAAATGAGTAAACATCATTTCCCCAAATTGTTTTGCTTGTACCTTACTTTTAGAAATTACGGAAACCTCAACATTACGAAGACTAAGCCCCATAATTTCCTTTACCCACGTTTCGTTTGTAACGATAGGAACCAAGGATGGACGAATATCAGTAATAGTATGTCCCACTTTTTCGGCTAAAACGTAACCATCACCAGTAGAGCCTGTCAATGGATAAGATGCACCACCAGTACAAATAATAGCAGCATCACAAGCATATTGTTCCTTATCCGTTGTAACACCAACTACACGATTTTCCTGTACAGTAATCGATGTAACAGGTTCATTTAAATGAACTTGAACATTATACTTTTTTAGGATTTTCATAAAGATATTGCGAACTTCTAATGCAGAATCGGATTCAGGAAACACTCGTCCCCCACGTTCTACTTTAGTTTTTAACCCCCAGCTATGCAAAAGGTCCAGAAGATCTTCATTACTAAAGCGTTCATAAGCACCGTACAAGAACTTACCATTACCAGGCGTATTTTTTATAAATTCGGTCATATCTGCACTATTCGTAATATTACAGCGACCTTTACCGGTAATGCCCATTTTCTTGCCAACCATATTCATTTTTTCCAATAAGATGACGCGTGCTCCTTCACGGCCTGCTATAACAGCTGCCATTAGACCTGCCGCACCACCGCCAATAACTATGATTTGCTTCATGCCTTATCTGTCCCCAATGCTTTTAGCGCTTTTACTTCACGAATTGTTAGTTGACGAGAAGCGCCTCGTTTCACACCACCTAAAGTAAGACCAGCATACGCAATACGTTTTAAATTATGAATACGATAGCCAAAGTGTTCAAACATACGACGAACTTGACGATTACGACCTTCATGAATTGTAATTTCTACTTCATGTACACCATTATGATCATCAAAACCTAAATCTACAATTGTTGCAGGTGCAGTTATACCATCTTCAAGCTCTACACCATTTGCAATAATTTGTAAATCATCATCGCGAACACGACCTTTGATACGAACTTCATAAGTCTTTTCAATGCCTTTAGATGGATGTGTTAGATTTTGTGCCAACTCTCCATCATTCGTAAGCAGTAACAAACCTTCTGTATATAAATCGAGACGACCAATAGGGTAAATTCTTTTCGTTTCATTTTTTATATAATCTAAAACCGTTTCTCGACCTTGAGGGTCAGACACAGATGTAATGACACCCTTTGGTTTATTTAACAAATAATATACTGGTTTCTCTTGAGCCAATAATTGGCCATTAACCTTAACCTTATCTTTTTGTGGATTAATTTTGACCCCTAATTCGGTTACCTTGCGACCATTGACCTGTACTTTACCTTCTGTAATTAGTTCTTCTGCCTTACGCCGTGATGCAATACCACAACTGGCAATATATTTTTGTAATCGTTCCATGCTATCCTTCTGTTTCCGAAACTTCTTGATGTAAGGCTTCTATCGATTCTACACCAGCACTTCTCAAAAATTCATCAGTCGTGCCATATAGAATCGGTCTACCTACAGTATCCTTATGACCTAATTCAGCTATAAGAGATCGAGTTAATAATTGTTTTATAATTTTATCGCTATTTACACCGCGCACCTCTTCGATTTCAGCCTTTGTAATAGGCTGCTTATAGGCGATAACAGCTAATGTTTCCATAGCCGCATTAGATAATTTATCTTCTCTTTTACGAATATGCCCAACATAATCAGCACATTCAACAGCGCTTACTAATTCAACACCAGCTCCAGATATACGTATTCGAATACCTCGATTCTGTTCTTCTAGTTCTCGTTGTAATTCTTCTATATATTTTTGTGTCGCCTCTGTGGAAAGCCCAAACACTTCTGCTAACATATCTATCGATATAGGCTTTGCCGATGAAAACAAAACGGCTTCTAAATGCATCGTTGGTAAGCTCATATGGCCCCCTTTCTACACGGCCCTCTCTAAGGTAGCAGTGAATATAATATCATCATCTTCATAGCGCATTTCAATAACTTGTTGTTTTAATAATTCTAAAACAGCCATAAAGATAGTTACCATACCACTTTTCGTATCAATTGCTACTAATAACTCCCTAAAATATAGACATTCGCCACGATGTATACGACTAGACAAGGATATAATCATGTCCTCTAAACTATACGTATCCTTTTCAACCTTTACCTCACGAATTGTCTCTTCTTCTGGTAACTCTTTAGCCCGTTTTATAGTTTGATAAAAAATTTGATATAACTGTGAAAGTTCCAAATTATATACACTATCTAATCCAAGCACACTCGTTTCTTCAGGACGACTAAATATATTCGCAGATACAGCGGTACGCTCCATTAATAGAGATGTAATATCCTTAATTTTCTTAAATTCTACTAATTTTGCTACCAACTCGTCACGTGGATCCTCTGCTTCATCAGGCTCAGGTTCAGCCTTAGGTAATAACATGCGTGATTTAATCTGTAATAAGGTAGATGCCATAACAAGAAATTCACTACTATAATGAATATCAAAATGGTTCCAATTGTCTAGATATGCCAAGTATTGACTCGTTATTTCAACGATAGGAATATCGGTAATTTCTATTTTATGTTTTTCAATGAGATGCAAGAGCAGATCAAGGGGACCTTCAAAAACGTCCAACTTGTAGTTATAATCTCCCATAAAACCCAATCCTCAGAAAAAATGTTTTTAACTATATAATTATAAAGCATTTATAGTAGTACTTTCAAATAATTGTTTTTTTTACACTCATCTGCTATCTTTATTATTGTAATTATTTTATATTAAAAAAAGATACGTTATTGTGTATTCCTTTTAGAGAGGATTTATTATGTCATCGAGTGTGAGGCAAATTGGGCGAAATCCAATTTTTCGCTTTGGTATTATAGGTATTGTTTTATATATCATCTTATTTTTAATTTATGAGCCCATAACCTTAGGGCTTGATGTAGAGGATATTACGATTTTAGCTGTACCAACAATTGTAGGTACCTTTTTATTTCAATATTTTATGGGGTGTACCGTTTTCCACAGGCCTTTTTTAGGGTATGGCCTAGTCGGAATCTTATGGGCACTTACCTTTCCTCTTTTATTCCATTGGTCCTATGTGAAGCCATTATACTTCTATGAATTTGCTAATGATTTTTTATTTGGCTTATTAATTTTCATGGGATTATCAGGCATTCAGTTTTTACTGAACCAAACAAATCGCTTCCATAAAACAACATCCTTAATCATGGCTATCATTTCCATGATCTTGAGCTTAATACCATTCTTACAAATTGGCTATTACATGACTACTTGGCATTGCTTAACGCCAGCCAGTCTGCTAGCCGTATATATGACCAATCCAGAAGAAGCATTTGGTTTTTTAAAGAATGCAGCTGGAATACCTGGTCTTATAGCAATAAGTATTGGTCTTATCTTATGGACTTATTTATTGTACTGGTCTAACTTAGGGATGAAAGCAGTAGTAAACTTAAATACTACACGCCCTATGCGCTCAGCTATGCTTATCGCATCCCTTGTAGCTTTTTTAGTATATGTACCATTCTTCTTGTTCCCACAAACCTGTATTGTGGCGAACTGGATTGCTGCAGGCGATTATGTAAAACAAATGCAACAATATAATGATAATCACCACTTAGTATTTGATTCCTTTAATTTAGACACAAAGGAAACAGCGGTGAACAAAACACCTGGTACTATTATTCTAGTCATTGGAGAATCTAGTTCTCGAGATTATATGAAAGTATATAATCCAAACTTCCCATATGACGATACTCCATGGCAAGGCAATATGCGTTCGGACAATAAAGACTTTGTCTTCTTTGATAATGCCTATTCATCGTACGTACAAACAGTACCAACCTTGGAGCGTGCACTATCTGAACGAAATCAATATGATGATAAACCATTTCTTGATTCAGCCAATATCTTAGATATTGCTAAAAAAGCGGGATACACGACTTCTTGGTTTAGCAATCAAGGTGTATTCGGTGAATATGATACAGCTATTTCATTAATGGCTAAGACTGCAGACACAACAAAATGGGCCCATGAATCTTATGCATTCTCAGATCGATATGATGAAGCTCTATTGCCATTATTAGAAACTGTAGATCCTACCAAAAACAACTTTATCGTTATACATATTATGGGTAGTCATATTTATTACAATGACCGTTACCCTCATGAATTTAGCAAGTGGAAACAAGGTCCGTATCCTGATGGTCAAGAAGCATATGCTAACAGCCAATTATACACAGACTGGTTATTACAACAAATTTACAATTATGGCAAAGACAAATTAAACTTACAAGCCATGGTGTATTTCTCCGATCACGGTGAAAGTTTAGACAAATCGCATAACCCTGATACATTTGATTTTGTTATGACACATATTCCATTCTGGGTATACCTATCTCCACAATATCGCTCAACCTATCCACAGACTGCTGAGGTACTTGCAAAACACGAGCATCAATTCTTTACTAATGATTTGCTATACGATACATTAGTTGGTCTCATGCATGCTCCAAGTCAACGATATGATGCAACACGAGATTTTAGTAATGCTCAATATCGATTTAATCTACATAACTTAACTACATTACTTGGTGAACAACCATTAGCAAATGATCCTGTTAATGCAAACAAGTAGTCTTTAATTAATATTGTAGCCATTATTTTTCTATTATATTGAGTTATTTTACTAGTAAAATAACTTGATATAATCAAAAAGAGATGAGTTAAACTCATCTCTTTTTTTTTGCAAGTAAAAGCTCTATATCATTTTCAGTATAAATTGTTATATTCTTTTCAAGTAGAGCCTCTACAGTACATCCATGGCCATTTTTCATTGTTCTAGTAAAAGTTCCATCATAAATGCGCTTATATCCACAGCTAGGACTTTTCGCCTTCATCAAAGCTTGCTTGCAACCATATTTTAGTGCAATATCAACTGTTAATTGAGCACCTCTTACAAACTCATCGGTAACATCAGCTCCATTAACAGTACATATACGTTCACCCTGCCGCTCCGCAGGATCACGAGGCGTACTAAGTCCCCCTAACACTTCCGGACATACAGGTACTAATTCATAATATTCCTTTAGAGCCTCTATCGTTTCTATATAATTGTCTTTGCCATCATATCGACAAGGTACACCAAATAGGCATTCACTAATTAATAACTTAGGTTTCTTATTCATAGATTTATCTATCTCTTATATATTTATACGTAACTTATAGTAATAATTTTCACAAATCGTTTTAATTGTATATAAGAAAAAAGACTAACCCTAAGTTAGTCTTAATTGGTGCCGAGGACCGGAATCGAACCGGTACGGTTGTTTCCAACCGACGGATTTTAAGTCCGTTGCGTCTGCCTGTTCCGCCACCCCGGCATGGGTAACGATTGTGGAGGCGGCACCCAGAATCGAACTGGGGAATAAAGGTTTTGCAGACCTCTGCCTTACCGCTTGGCTATGCCGCCATATAAAATTGGAGCGGGAAACGAGATTCGAACTCGCGACCCCCGCCTTGGCAAGGCGGTGCTCTACCGCTGAGCTATTCCCGCATATAAATGGTGCCTCAGGACAGAATCGAACTGTCGACACACGGATTTTCAGTCCGTTGCTCTACCAACTGAGCTACCGAGGCATAAATGGCGACCCCGATCAGATTTGAACTGACGATCTTCGCCGTGACAGGGCGACATGTTAACCGCTACACCACGGGGCCGTAACCAAAGTACTTGCTTAGTATATCGGTTATCAGGACTTTTGTCAACACTATACTACAATATTTTTAATAAATTCTTCCTCATTTTTTAATATGGTAGATTCCCTATGTCCTGGCTCAACAATCAAATCCTTGGACAAAGTTAAAAGATATTTCAAACTCTTAATCAAATCAGCTGGATCACTTTTATAATTATCTGTATTTCCCACATTTTGCTTAAATAAGGTATCACCAGTAAATAGATACCCTTCAATTTCTAAACAAACCGATCCCGCACTATGCCCAGGTGTATGATGAACTAATATATCAAAAGGATCTAAATTTAATTGCCCCTCTACTAAATCATTACAATGTGTATACATTTTTTTCTTATATACACTTGGTCTCCGTCGAATTAACTGTAACAACTCTTGATCTAAAGGATGTAAATAAGCGGGAATATTATAATGTGTACACACTTCATCCAAGGCTGACACATGATCACAATGACCATGTGTCAATAAAACTGCTATGGGTTCAGAATCTGCAACCATATCAATAATATGGTTACAATGAAAGCCCGGATCAATAATTATAGATTTTCCCTCTTTGATAAGCACATAACAATTTGCTTTATAAAGCCCTAGAGGACGTTTTATAACTTCCATATAGTTCCCGCCCTCCTATAGAATACGATATCGTTTAGGAACCTCTTTTTTAATAAAATACCCTTCCCAAAACTGAGGGTGAAGCATAACTAAAATCGTAAATAACTCCAAACGACCTAGTAACATGTCTACAATAGCAATACATTTAGCAGTATCCGGCATAACATTAAAGGAATCAGTAGGACCAAAGCCACCAAACCCTAGTCCTACATTGCTAAGAAAGGCCGTAACCACTTGCATAGAATCATATGTATTAAGACCAGTACAAGTCATTAGAAAAACAGATATCACATAAATCATTAAATATAAAAATAAAAATTGATGTGTCATCTGGATCCATTTAGTAGGCATCGGTTTGCCATTAATACGTACTACTTGAACCATATCAGGATGAATTGATTTTCGCAGATAAATTATAGAACTCTTAATCAAAATAATAAGTCGTATAATTTTTACACCGCCCGTTGTAGAACCACTACAACCACCAAAAAATGTACAAATAAATAACATCATCTGTGCTGCAGCAGGCCACAAATCATAATCACTAATAGCAAAACCACTACCAGTTTGAAGCGAAACTAAATTAAAGGCAGCATTTCTAACAATCTCTAAAGGACTAGAATAGCTAGATTGTAATGCTAGAGATATTGATACAATGGCAATACCAATAAACACTACAAGCCAGTACATACGTGTTTCAAAATCATTAATTAAAACGCGAATTCCTTTTTGAAGTGCATTGTAATACACAGAGAAATTGCCACCAGCAAGAAACATAAAGAATATAAATACGAAACAAATATAATTACTTTGTTCATAAATAAAAGCCCCTGCTGATGTCGGTGCAAATCCACCTGTGGCAATAATAGAAAAGGCATAGTTTAACGCATCAAAAGGTTCAATGCCGCCAGCCCACAGCATAAGAAAGCAAAGAGCAGTAAAGGCAATATACAACTGCCAAAGCTTGGTGGCCATTGATTGAATACGTGGCATTACAACGCCAGGCTTTGGTACAGATGCCTCTGCATTAAAGAAATGTGCTGCATCTGCTCCTAAATTCTTTAAAAATGATAAGATAAGGACGATGATCCCCATCCCTCCAACCCAGTGCATAAGACCACGCCACAATACAAATGTGTTTGGTAACGCATCAACACTATAAATAATAGTTGCACCAGTTGCAGTAATACCCGAAGTGGCTTCAAATAAAGCATCAAAAACATTAGTCAATATGCCACTCCCCAAAAAAGGTAAAGCCCCCAAAATAACCGTGAATATCCAAGTAGAGGATACAACTAAGAACCCATCACGAATACTAAAGCTTTGACTTTCACAACCGTAATAAGATAAAAGCGTCCCCAAAACTAAAGAAAGGCTTGTAGTTATAAGGAATGACCAATATGCAGTTTCAAATACAACACTGTATATAAAAGGGATTAAAGTAAAAACCCCAAATATATAGAGTAGTCGACCCACTAAGGACATAACGATTTGAATTCGCATAGCCCCTCCTTACTAAGTAAGATATTTAAGCAATTTGCTTACCGATTCAGGTAATGTAAAGAGAACGATATGATCACCATCTAAAATTTGAGTATTACCACGAGGTACGATAGCTTCATTTTCCCGTAAAATTACACCTACTAAGGCCTTCCCAGGTAAACGTATATCTTTCAATTGTTTACCTGCCACAGGCGATTCATTGGTAATTTCAATTTCGATAGATTCGGCTTTACCACCTTCAAAGGTGGAAATAGATACAACCCCTTCTCCACTTCGTACAAAGCGCAAAATTTGACTTGCTGTTAATAAACGTGGAGAAAATACAACGTCAATACCTACTTGCTCCATCAGCATAATATATTCTGGCCGTCCCACACGAACAACGGTTTTTGGGATGCCCATATGCTTACCTACGAGTGCTACTAGTAAATTAAGTTTATCGTCATCAGTTAGAGCAATAATTACATCACTATCAGCAATTTCCTCAGCTTCAAGCAAATCAAAATCAGTGCCATCTCCATTGATAACCATAGCTTTATCCACTTGATTTGCCAGGTTCTCACAACGGTCAAAGTCTTTTTCAATAACCTTCACAGAAAAACCAGCTTTTTCTAGTAATACAGTTAAGTTCCGACCTAAGAGACCTGCCCCAATAATGACAGCCCGTTTATAGAATGTATTATAATTATGGAACCAAAGGTTCTCCACTTCAGAAACGGACTCTTTCAAACCTAGGAAAAATACACTATCATCAGCCTGTAATCGACTTTCACCATGAGGAATAATCATTTCACCATAGCGTAAAATACCAACTAACAGAACACCTTCAGGAAAGCGAATCTCTTTTAATGGCTGTCCTAATAGAGGAAATTCATTATTCAATTTGAATTCCATAAGGCGCACAGCACCCTGTCCGAACTCCTCAACATCTATAGCTGATGGTGTTTCTAAAATTCGTAATAACTCTTGAGCTGTAACCATTTCAGGATTGATGAAGAGATCAACACCTAATTGAGCTCGTATTTCCTCATCCATATGTTCCGCCACACTATTATCGCGAACGCGTGCAATAGTCGTAGGAACACCTTTTATTTTTGCTACCGAACAGGATAGCATATTAACCTCATCTGAATCAGTAACAGCAATAAACATACCAACATCAGACATATCGATTTCATTCAATAATTGAACATCACTGCCATTCCCTAGAACTAGACTAACATCTAACGTATTTTCAAGATTATGAATGCGTTCTGGAGAACGGTCGATGACATATACATCATGATCATCTTGAATAAGTCGTTGTGCTAATGAATAACCAACCTTACCAGCACCTACAATGACTATTTTCATTGACTTTATTCCTCATCTTGGGACTCATTATTAGCAGGCGGTGTCCACTGCCGACCTATGTCGGTAAGTAATGTCCACCCCTCCTCTTGAACAATCTTTTTCTCTTTCATTAAATGCCCCAAAGCACGTTTGAAGGCAGATTTGCTAATGTTAAATTTATCTTTAATCAACATAGCAGAAGATTCATCACTATAAGGCATCTTACCCCCACGATTTAACAGGTACCCCATGATAATATCTCCATCTGAAACAAGAGCCTTTTCCTTTGTAGGACGCATAGAGACATTAACGCGACCATCATCACGTTTGAAAGTAATACGGCCTTCAATCATTTCCCCTACTTTTAACTTTCTCGTCATTTCGGAACGATGCAAAAAGGCAATCCAACGCTCAGGGGTAATAAAAAAAGCCCCCTCACTAGTTAAATTATAGATTGCCCCCTTTACAAGTTGTCCTACCATAGCTTCTGTTGCAGCTTTAGAAGCACGACGCATTTCATCATCTACATCCATGGATACCGCCAAACGACCGGATTTATCAGTATATAGACGAACCCATACTTTTTCACCTACCTGAGGTCTACCACGCATCTCCGCATGAGGCATAAAGATACCACGTTCTGTACCTACCTCAACAAAACAACCAAAATTTGTAGTATTGATAACCTCAACATAACCAATTTGGCCAACCTTCATGGCTGGTAGACGCATAGAGGCAGTTAAACGACCTTTTGGATCTCGATATAAAAAAACCTCGACTTCATCTCCGATAGCCACAGGAGCAATTTGTTGATCTTTATGAAGCAATATATCATCATTAGTATTGCCAGTTTGACCATCTAAAAAAGCACCTTGATCACTAGTACGCAACACTTTTAATGTGGCAATTGTATTTTCCAACAATTCTGTAGCCATATTATACTCCTTCAAATGGAACTCGACCAGCATCATTCCACAATTCTTCTAGACTGTAGAATTCACGCAATTCATCACCACCAAAGACATGACAAATTATATCGCCAAAATCCAATAAGATCCATTCACCTTCACGATAACCTTCTCTATGCTGTACTGTTATACCTAATTCGGCTGCTTTATCTTCCATTTCATCAGCAATACTTTGAGATTGCTTACTATTATTTGCACTAACAATTAAGAAATAGTCGCCTAACATAGAAATTCCTTCTAAATCAAGAATCTCAATATCTCTCCCCTTTTTATCAAATGCAGCTTGTGCAAGCTCTAATACGATTTGTTTAATATCTTCTTTCTTTTTCATTATTTAGCCTCTTATCTTATCGCTTACTACCGCTCTCCTCACCAGGTTCTGTTGGCTTTGTAATAGTGCCACCATTATGTTCTGATTCAGGTGCAACCTTCGACGTACTATTAGTTGGTGCAGATATAAATTGTGTCATTTCATTAGCTGGCAAATTACCCATTGTTATCCCTACTAAACGTTGAGCTTCCGTAGGGTTTACCTTCCAATAAGTCGTTTCACCTATAAGCTCTTTTTCTCCAGGAAGAATATAGAAATGAATTTCTTCCTTATTAATTTTGCTCGCATTGTATACCAACTTAATAGCATCTAAAGTAGAAATATTACTATCATAATGATCCCAAATACGCCAAATATGCCATGCATTTGTTAAGAAAAATGCATTATGTTCTTGTTCCACCCACAATTTTAGGAATCTTTCTTGTCGTTGCACACGAGTAAAGGTATCGTGTTTAGGATCTGAATATCGTAAATACGCTAAGGCATTATTACTATCTAAAGTTTGGTAACCACGTCGCAAATCAATATCTATATTGCCTTCTGCATCAATATGTTCCATCGGTTGTTCTACATAAATTTGCTGATTTCCTAACACATCATTAGTTTTCTTGAAGGCAGTTTGATTAACTACTACATAGTACGGGATTGAAATATGGAACATATCCTCAATAACAGCTTTAGTAAGTTCAATGCCTCCTTTTTCATAAATACTATTTAACATAGTCGCATCGGTTTGATCACGATTATCGATTTTACTATTACTTGGAATGCCGATAACGTCCATCGTTTTTTGATCAAGGTTTACAGATAATAGGAATAGACTATCACCTTGACTAGGATTATTGTCATCAGTGCCGATAACCAAAATATATAAAGGTTTATCTAAGCCTTTTTGCTCTACTGATACAGTATTTGCGTCCTGTTTATTTCCACTATCTGTCACGGCTTCAGTAGCTTCAGTAGTTCCTACAATTGCTCTATATGCATAAGATACACCACTATATATGCCATACCCTATCCCACCGAGCAAAGTGAAAACTACAACAATAGCCAAAATAACTCTAGGCCACTTCACAGATGGCTTTTGTTGACGTCTTTTTCTACGTCGGCGAGCTCTTGCACGTTCACGTTCGTCCATATAAAAACTCCATTATTTACAAGATTTTAATACATCATTACGACCAAGAATGGTCAAAGGATAAATTGAAAGATGTTGCTCAATAAGGTGGTTAATAGTATTGTCAAAACCAAGCAATACAGCCTTATTTAGATCTTTTTTAGCCACATTTCGAAGTTCATCAACACCTGGAAAATCACGATTGGGTTCAATATAATCTGCTAAGAATATAACTTTATCTAATTTAGACATTCCCACCTTACCAGTTGTATGAACACGAATAGCTTCTAAAATCTCTGAATCGGTTATAGAGAACTCAAGTTTAGCTCGAATCATACCTGCTAATCCATGTAAAAGATTACCATTGGCTAATAATTCTTCATCAGCTTTGTAATTATTCTCCTTCACCAAATCTTGCATCTCTTTCAAAGGCATTTCTTTAGCACAATCATGTAGCAATGCCGCTAATCGTGCTTTTTCTACATCAACATTATAAAGTTTAGCCAACTGAGTTGCGGATTCAACAACACCTAGAGTATGCTTAAAACGTTTTTTCCCCATCCATTGGCTTACCCTATGTTGTATTTCATCAAACGATAACATCATTTATTCCTTCCCATATATATGGTTTTCTTCTATATAATCCACTACACATTTAGGCAACATATAACGAACGGTCTTTCCAGACCGTAAGCGCTCTCGTAAATACGTAGCAGACAATTTCATTTCAGGCACTTCCATAACATGTATTTTTTCACGTGCTTTAGATCCTAACTCATCCAAAGTAGAATCAATAGCACTTGATCCATCTGGCCTAGTAGCTCCAATAAAATGAACCTCATCTATAAGTTCATCTATAAATTTCCAAGTCGGTAATGCACGAATAGTATCAGTCCCTGCAATAAAGTAAAATTCAACAGTAGGACCATATAGTTTTTTAAAATATTGAATCGTATCAACGGTATACGAAGGGCCTTCTCGGCGCATCTCTACATCAGAAATTTCAAAATTTGGATTATCCGAAACTGCGGCCGCCGTCATAGCATAGCGATGATGACTATCAATCACATCATGTTGCTTATGTGGTGGAATACGAGCAGGTACAAAGATAACCTTTTCTAAATTAAAGCTTTCACAAGCCACCTCTGCAATCATTAGATGACCTAAATGAATGGGATTAAATGTTCCACCAATTATACCTATACGACGTTTATCTACCATAATGTGGTCACTCCCTTAATGACAATGACACAAATAATGATGAATATGAGCAATGCTTTTATATAGGATATCCATTCATATCGTCCCTTTGGTGTTTGAATATATCTATAGTATGCCCTTAAAAAATAATATAATTTCTTCACGTCCGTACTTGGCCTTCTCCAAATACAAAATATTTATAAGATGTTAGAGCCTGTAACCCCATAGGACCTCGAGCATGGAGTTTTTGTGTACTAATGCCAATCTCAGCACCAAAGCCAAACTCAAAGCCATCTGTAAAACGTGTAGATGCATTATGATACACAGTAGAGCAATCCACTAAATTCATAAACACATTAGCACGCATAGGTTCATCTGTGATAATAGCCTCAGAGTGATGTGTAGTATACCGATTCACATGATCAATAGCTTCTTCAAGATTTTCAACGATACGCACATTTAAGTCCATATCATTGTATTCTGTGCTGAAAGACTCTTCTGTTAGAGGAATTGTATTTACCATATATTGAGCTACAGCCTCATCACCATGAATACGAACACCATATTCTAGTAGTGCTATATTAAGGCGTGGTAAAAACTCTCTAGCCACAGCTTGATGAACTAGTAAGGTTTCCATAGAGTTACATACAGATGGACGTTGGACTTTAGCATTGACTGCAATTTCTAAAGCCATCTCTAAATCAGCAAATTCATCAACAAAGGTATGACATACACCGCTACCAGTTTCAATAACAGGGATACTACTATCTTCTACAACACGACGAATAAGTCCAGCACCCCCACGTGGAATGATTACATCAATATATTCCCGTTGTTGTAAAAGTACTCCAACCAGATCTCGATCAAGCACCTCAACGAGTTGAATAGAGTCACCATTAATACCTAACGACTCTAAGGTATTCCGCATGATAGACACGATGATTTGATTCGTGTGAAATGCCTCCTTACCACCTCGTAAAATTGTAGCATTTGCTGTCTTTAAACAAAGAACACCTGCATCTATGGTTACATTAGGACGGGCTTCAAAGATAATACCAATTACACCAAAAGGTACGGATCGCTTTTCAATAATCAAACCATTAGGACGAGTGATTGTTTCTATAATGGAACCTACAGGACTTTCAAGAGCAGCCACTTGACGCACCCCTTCTGCCATTAAAGCAATGCGACTAGGTGTCAAAGTCAATCGATCTATCATAGTTCGAGGTAAATTATAGTCAACAGATTTTTCTAGGTCTAACTCATTAGCCGCCATAATTTCATCTGTTTGTGCTTCTACAGCATCAGCAATTGCTAACAATGCAGAATCTAAAGTTTCTTGGTCGAGTTGGGCTAATTCAAAAGATGCCGTTTTAGCTCTCTGGCCCATATCTTTACAAATTTTTTCATACTGGTTCATAGGATTTCCTCAGTGTAATAAAACTAGATTATTACGATGTACAGCCTCATCATAGGTCGTATTAATACCCAGAATCTCGGCTATATCATTTGTATTGTGACCTTTAATCGCCTTCATATCATCAATACTATAATTAATAAGTCCACGACCAATTTCCTTATGATCATGATAAATGGAAATTGTATCACCAGGTCCAAAAGTCCCCTCTACTTCAATAATACCAGCGGGCAGAATGCTAGCACCCTTATCTAAAACAGCGCGAGCACACCCGTCATCAATCGTAATGGAGCCTTTTAATCGTTTACCAAAAGCTAACCAATGATGTTTACCAGATAAACTTGCATCATGGGCTTCAAAGAGTGTCCCAATTTGTTCACCCTTACATACACGACGAACAGAATCCTCTACTTCACCTGAGGTAATAACCATTGGTACACCAGAATTTGTTGCCATATGAGCAGCTTTAATTTTTGTATACATACCACCCGTTCCCATATTAGAACCAGCACCACCTGCAATAGCATAGGTTTCATCGTTAATTTCAGAAACAGTTTCTATCAAAGTAGCATCTGGATTAGTGGCTGGGTTAGCTGTATATAAGCCTTCAATATCTGACAAAATGATAAGTAAATCTGCATCTACAATACCTGCAACAGTAGCAGATAATGTATCGTTATCACCGATTTTAAATTCTTCGATAGCAACCACGTCATTTTCATTAATAATAGGAATAACGTTAAGTTGCAATAAAGTATGTAATGTATTACGCAAGTTAAGATAACTATGTCGTCCAGTACTATCCTCTTTCGTTAAAAGAATTTGCCCTACGGTTCGACCATATTCTCGAAACATGCGCTCGTACATATGAATGAGAATACCTTGACCTACTGCAGCAGCTGCTTGTTTTAATACGAGATCTCTAGGCTTTTCTTTAAAGCCTAAAGGGGCAAGACCTGCACCAGTAGCACCAGAGGAAACAAGAATAATCTCTTTACCTTGGTTAGCCAAATCTGATAATTGGCGCACTAATCTTTCAATACGCTCCAAATTTAAATGTCCGTTAGTGTAACAAAGCGTACTGCTACCAACTTTGACTACAATTCGTTTTGCATTAACGATGGCGCTGCGCATAGACTAACCTCCTAAGGTTGAAATTCTTAACTACGATGTATACAAATTTTTATGATCTACTAGATATAAAATTATTTTGGCAAAATGATTTTAGGTTCTTTTTTAGCTTTATATAAAACACCATTAAAACCAATCACTTGAACTAGTTCAGCGCCAAGCATATCTGCTAAGTCTTGAAAAATTGTCTTATCTTCAGGACTATTATTATGTAATTTAACCTTAATAAGCTCACGTGCTGTAATCGCTGCACGAGCACTATCTATAACGCTATCCTCTAAACCATTTTTACCAATTTGGACAACCGGTGGTATTGTAGCCGCCAATGAACGTAAATACCGTTTTTGTTTTCCTGTCATTATTACTCCTACTCTTGGAAAGTAAAGCGCTGATCGCCGATTACAACTTCATCACCGTCTTTACAGCCTTTTTCCTTCAATTTTGCATCAAGCTCCATAAAGCGCCAAATGCGTTGAAATCTACGAAGAGATTGATCATCGTCAAGATTTGTCATAGCTACTAATCGTTCAATACGTTTACCAGTAATGTAGAAAGCAGCATCATCACCACGAGTAATGACAAATTCTACATCTTGTTTTGCTTCGTATACAACTGTGTCATCATTTGCTTCAGGCTCTGGTTCGTAGTTTTCTACATAGTAGTAAGCTCGTTCCATAAGCTCTGACAAACCTTCACCACTTAAGGCGTTAATGAGAAATACTTCATAGCCTTTATCTTCAAAATATTTTTTTGTTTCGGGAATCGTCGTGTCATCAAAGACCATATCGATCTTATTGAGAGCTACAATTTGTTTCTTATTAGCCAATTTTTCAGAGTATTTACGTAACTCTTCATTAATCGCATCAAAGTCGACCTTAGGGTCTCGGCCTTCCATACCAGATACATCTAGAACATGAATTAAAATATTCGTACGTTCAACATGACGTAGAAAATTGTGACCTAAACCTACACCTTCACTAGCCCCTTCAATAAGGCCCGGAATATCGGCCAAAACAAAGCTACGATCTCCAGAAATTGTAACTACCCCAAGTACTGGTGTTAGTGTAGTAAAGTGATATGCTGCCACCTCTGGTTGAGCTTTAGATACTTTTCGCAAAATACTAGATTTACCAACAGATGGATAACCTAATAAACCTACATCAGCTAATACTTTAAGCTCTAATTGTAACCAGAATTCTTCACCAGGTTCACCCTTTTCTGCAAAGGTTGGTGCACGGTTAGCACTAGTTTGGAATCGAGCATTGCCACGGCCGCCACGACCACCTTTGGCAATAACAAAGGTATCGCCATCGTTGACAAGATCGCAAAAGATTTTTCCTGTTTCCTCATCTTTAATTACTGTACCCAATGGAACTGGAATGATAAGAGGATCGGAACCTCGACCGTGCTTATTAGAGCTTTCACCATTACCGCCAGCTGGTGCCTTAAACTGACGTTTATATCTAAAGTCTACAAGCGTATTAATATTCTTGTCAGCTTTAAAAACAACATCCGCACCTTTACCACCATCACCACCACTAGGGCCGCCATTTGGAACGTATTTTTCTCGACGGAAGCTGGACATACCATCCCCACCGTCACCAGCTTTAACAAAGACGCGCGCTCTATCTATAAACATAATTTAACTCCTATGCATTATTGCTGTAATAGCTCTAATGCTTTTTTAATTTGAATATCATCTAATGTACTAGATGGATGTACACCTTTTGGTAAATCGATTTCTACATCAGGTTTAATACCTGTTCCATCAATAACACGATCACTTGGCGTGTGGTACTTAGCAATAGTTACTTTAATTCCTTCATCATCTAAACTAGGGAAAATAGTTTGAACGGTACCTTTACCATATGTATTAGTACCTACGATAGTGCCTAATTTACGATCTTGAACAGCCCCTGCTATGATTTCTGATGCACTAGCAGAGCCCTTATTAACTAAAACAACCAATGGCATAGCTACATCAGGTCCATCTGACTTATAAGTATCCTTTTTACCTGATCGATTTTGTACTGTTACGAGTGTACCTGGAGGCATAATATAGTTAGATATCTTTTCAGTAGTAGATAATAAACCGCCTGGATTATCTCGTAGGTCCAAGACAAGAGCCTTCATACCTTGAGATTGAAGCTCTTTATATTGAGTGGCAAAATCTTCTGCGGTATTTTCTGCAAACTGACTAATACGAATATATCCAACTGTGCTAGTAAGCATTTTACTTTTAACAGTAGGCAAAACTATGGATTCACGAGTGATATCAAAATGCAACTTTTCACCATTACGTTCAATATCTAGAGATACAGTAGTACCAGCTTCGCCACGAATACGAGAAGATGCTTCCTCTACCGGAATTTCAGTAGTGGATTGTCCATCGATAGCAATAATGTGGTCTCCAGGTTTAATTCCAGCTTTAAAAGCTGGTTGGTCTTCCATTACGCTAACTGCATATAGACCTTTATCATCAGTACCAAGGACCATACCAACACCAGCATATGTTGCAGATGTTTGCATTTTCATAGATTTATATTCTTCTGCATTTAAATAAACACTATGCGGTTCTCCCAAAGAGTCAATTAACCCCTTTAGCATACCATCATAAAGGGTAGTTTTAGCCATAGGTGTCATAAAAACTTGACTCGCAGTATAATAGGCTATAAATAATCTTGGTAGCCCCCAGAATGAACCGGAAAGATACCAAAATGTAAGCCACATAATAACAATGCCAGAGCCTATATATTTCAATAGACTCCATAACACTGTACGTGTATCAAATTTCATATTATAAATATCCCATAGGATCCACAGGATCCCCACTTATACGAACTTCAAAATGTACATGTGGCCCTGTACTATTACCTGTGCTACCAGCATAGGCAATAACTTGACCCTTACCTACATCTTGCCCTTCAGAGACAGCAAGTTCAGAATTATGTCCATAAAGAGTAGACATGCCATTACCATGATCGATAACTACGGCATAACCATAGCCACCCATCCAACCCGACCAAGCAACAGTACCACCATCTGCAGCATGAACAGGTGTACCTTCATCAACACCAATATCAATGCCAGAATGATAAATTGTAGTGCCCCAAATCGGATGTGTACGATAGCCATATGGAGAGGTAATTTCACCACTTACAGGCCACCCAAGTTGACCAGACCCTTGTACCCAAGAGTAAGTTGGTGAAGATTGTTGAGCCGCTGCTGCAGCACGAGCAGCGGCACGCTCTGCTTGACGTGCTTTCAATAACGCTGTAATCTGTGCAGAAGATGCATTTAATTCTTCTACTGCTTGCATTGCTGTAGCACGATCATTTTGAGCCTTTTGAAGAACTACCTCACGTTCTTTCTTCTTTTGCTCTATTTCAGCTCGTTTTGCCGCAGCTGCTTTTTCAAGCTCAACTAGTTTTGCGCGAGACTGTTCTAGTGCTTGCTTTCGAGCCGCTATTTCAGCGCGCTCTTTTTTGATTTCCTCAATTAATTTAATATCAGAATCAATAATTCGTTTTAAAATTTCTAAACGATTAGCAAAGTCTGTAAAATCTTTAGATCCAATAACTACATCTAAGTAACTTAAACGACCATTAATATAAATATCACGTACACGCTTATAAAATACGGCTTCTCGCCCTTCTAGTCGCTTTTGTGCTTCAGCAAGTAATTTTTCATTCACTGTAATATCATTTTCAACAGCTATACGTTGTTGTTGAATAGAATCCAATTGTTGCTGAGCCTGACGTAATTGTTCTTCGATTTGACGTAACTGTTCGGATACACTGACTATTACAGTTTCAGCATCTGCCTTTTTAGCATTTTGTTGATTAACTTGTTGTTGAATTGAATCAAGTTGATTTGTTAAATCTTCGTCCTCTGCAACGATGTATAATGGTGTTCCCAATACCACTATACCAGTCAAAATTACCGCTACGAAGCGAGATTTAAATATACTATTATTCATAAACATTACACCTTCATGTATTGTTTCAAAGAAATAGTACTACCAATAGCACCTACTACTATGCCGCCACCTAAGATATAAAGGGCTACATCATAGAAGAATGGGAACATTGGTACTAAAGGGAAGAATGCTAATGATTCAGAAACTTCCATTGTGATGAAGTGATAAAATTCACCAACGCAAAGAACGGCAATGATAGCACCAATTAAGCCTAACAACATGCCTTCAATCAAAAATGGCCAACGAATAAATCCATTAGTAGCACCTACATATTTCATGATTGCAATTTCTTTACGACGTGCGAATACAGTCAACCGAATTGTATTTGAAATGATGAATAGTGTTGCAGCTGCTAGGAAAGCAATCAATACAATCCCACCAATACGAATTACTTGCGTAATGCGGAAAAGCTCTTCTACAATATCTTGACCATAGTGTGTACTTTCTACGCCTTGGAATGTCGTAGCTAATTTTGCAGTTGCTTTTACATCGCTAGGATTATCAAAGGTTAACACATATGAGTTAGGCAACGGATTTACATCACCTAAAGCATTCACCAATTGTTGCTGATCACCAAGGCGTTCTTTGAACTCCTTCATAGCTTGCTCTTTATTAACAAATTCTAAATGCTTTAAGTTAGGTATAGCCTTAATTTGCTTTCCTACTGCCATAATTTGATCAGTTGTTAAGCCATCCTTTAAGTAAATACTTAACTGTACTTGATTTTCTAGACTGGATGCCATGTTATTCAAATTAATGACACCACAAAGGAATACACCGAGCATAAATAAGGATAAAGCCACTGTAGAAATGGACGCTAATGTCATAAGTCCATTACGTTTCATAGACTTCAGTGCTTCTTTAAAATAGTATTTTATCGTTCTAGGCTTCATTAATTTCTGCACCTCTCATATTATCACTTTGAACACGGCCGTCTTTTAAACGAATAACGCGTTTATTCAAGTATGAAACAAGATCCATATTATGGGTAACCATAATAACGGTAGTGCCGAAATTGTTAATATGCTTAAACAATTCAACAATATCCTTACTAGTATCAGGATCAAGGTTACCAGTAGGTTCATCAGCAATTAATACTGTTGGGCGATTAACAATTGCACGCGCAATAGCAACACGTTGTTGTTCCCCGCCAGAAAGATCCTCTGGTAAATCATTAGCCTTCTCAGATAAACCAACAAGGTCTAATACATGACTCACCTTTTCTTTAATAATTTTTGGTTTTTCTTCAATAACTTCAAGAGCAAAAGCAATATTCTCTGCTACCGTTTTATTAGGCAATAATCGGAAGTCTTGGAATACAACGCCAAGCTTTCTCCGCAATTTAGGAATTTTACTGCGCTTCATACGCGTAACATCAAAGTCATCAACAATGACAGTACCAGCATCTGGCACTACCTCATGTGTTAATAACTTAAATAATGTTGATTTCCCTGCACCACTGTGACCACAAACGAGAACAAATTCACCATCGTTAATGGTTAAACACACATCGTCTAATGCAACAGAACCATTATCATAGACTTTACTAACATTCTTAAATTCAATCATGGGATCCCCTTTGATTATTTACGAGCGATTACACGTTTTACGGCTTCTACAATATCATTGGCAGTTAAGCCATACTTTGCCATTAGTTCTTTTGGTGTTCCACTCTCCCCAAATGTATCTTGGACACCAACGAATTCCATAGGTACAGGCTTATTAGATACTACTACTTCAGATACAGCAGAACCGAGGCCACCAATAATATTATGTTCTTCAGCTGTAACGATAGCACCAGTTTCCGCAGCGGCTTTTATAATTGCTTCAGCATCAATAGGTTTAATAGATGCCATATTAATAACACGTGCAGATATATTAGATTCAGATAAAGTTTTAGATGCCTCTACAGCAGGTCCAACTAATGCACCACAAGCAATAATTGTAACATCAGAACCATCTACCAAAATAGTAGATTTACCTGGCACAAATGAGTAGCCTTCTGTTGTTACATCATCTACACCAGCACGCCCCAAACGAACGTATACTGGGCCGTTATAAGATGCAGCCCATTCGATAACAGCCTCTGTTTCACGCTCATCAGCAGGCACCACTACAGTCATATTTGGCAATGTACGCATACAGGAAATATCCTCTAAACTTTGGTGCGTTGCACCATCCTCACCAACAGTAATGCCCGCATGTGTAGCACATACTTTCACGTTTAATTTAGGATAGCATACAGCATTGCGAATTTGTTCAAATGCACGTCCTGTAGCAAACATGGAGAAAGATGATACAAATGGAATCTTACCTGCCGCTGCAAGTCCAGCACCAACAGAAATCAAGTTTTGCTCTGCAATACCTACGTTAAAGAAACGTTCCGGGCACACAGCTTTAAATGTATCTGTTTTAGTAGATTTGGATAAATCCGCATCTAGTACGATAATATTAGTATTCTCTTTACCAATGCGAGCTAGCGCATTACCATATGCTTCACGTGTTGCTTTACCCATTATTGCACCCCCATAATTTCATTAACAAAGGCTACACCTTGCTCTTCACTTGGTGCTTTACCATGCCAGCCTGCTTGACCTTCCATCTCTTCAACGCCTTTACCCTTTACAGTATGCATGATAATACATGTTGGGCCTTCTGTGAAAGCTTTCGCAGTTTCAATAGCATTATGAAGCTCATCAAGGTCATGACCATTAACTTCAATAACATTCCAATTGAAAGCTTTGAACTTTTCTGGAATTGGTAATGGAGAAAGAACTTTAGTAATATCACCATCAATTTGAAGACCGTTAAAATCGACAAAAGCTGTCAAATTATTCAGTTTATAAAAGCCAGCAAACATTGCAGCTTCCCACACTTGACCTTCTTCAAGCTCACCATCACCAAGAATAGAGTATACACGGTAATCTGCATTATCAATTTTGCCTGCCAATGCCATACCACAAGCCGCAGAAATGCCTTGTCCTAAAGAACCTGTAGACATATCTACACCTGGTGTGTGTTTCATATCAGGATGGCCTTGTAACATATGATTAATTTTACGTAAGTTCAAAAGTTCTTCTTTAGGGAAATAACCTTTTTCAGCCAATGTAGCGTATAGTGCAGGCGCTGCATGACCTTTAGAAAGGACAAAACGATCTCTATTAGGAGCTTTTGGATTTGCTGGATCTACATTCATCTCAACATAGTACAACAAGGCCATCACATCGGCGATGGATAATGAACCACCTGGGTGACCGGATTTCGCTGCCGTTACAGACTGTACAATACCAACGCGAATAGCTTTTGCCTTCTCTTGAACTAATTGTTTAACATCTTGTGTTAATGTAGCCATAGAGACCTCACTTTCTGGATAAAATCCAATATATTAATAATCTTTAAGTAATGAAATAGCAATTTCTGCATTGCGTTGGGAATCTACACGCAATGATTCAATGCGATCATAAGATGCTTGATACTCCTCACGAGAATTCAACAATTTATGACACCATTGATATAAGGCTTCTTCACGCAAATGAGTCATTGTGCCAATAGGCTCTTGACCAATCATATGTAAAAAGCTTGTAATTTTAGGATCATAGGAAATACCAATAACTGGTTTTCCCATTAAAGAACTAAAAACTAAAGCGTGAAGACGTATACCAATCATGAGGTCCACATTTCCAGATAATGACACTTGTTGCTCTGTAGAGAACGGACCTTCTAGCACAATAGCGCCATTCGGCATATAGCTGGCAATGATCTTAGCCTCTTTTGTATCCTCAGGATGTGACATAGGAATAAAGATAATTTCCACATTATCTTGTTCTTGTAATCTGCTCAATACATTAGCTAAGGATTCTCTATACTCTGTATCCTCTTTCCAACTACGAACCGCCACACCAATTCGTTTACGTTGTTCATCTGCTTCAGATATTTTAGATATATACCCTTTCAGAATATGAGAGCCAATTGAAAGATCTGCTGGTTGCATGGCCAATACCGCATCTGCAGTAACTTCTACATCTTCAATTCCCAAAGAAACTAGTTCATCCTTTGAAATAGAATCTCTAACTGTAATAGTATCTACAAAACGCAATACAAATCCAACGGCACGACGTGTTGATGAACGATTTAAAGGACCAATACCTTGGGAGTATAGCATTACTTTTTTCCCAAGCAACTTTGCTAACGCCATAATACTTAAGTAATAGTAAGTATTGCGAATACTAGTAGCATCTTGTAATAAACTACCACCACCACTAATAACAAGATCCGAATGAGCAATTGCTTTTAAGATACCCAATGCAGAAAATGTACCTACAGCATTAATATTATGCTTTTTACTAGTCTCTTTAGGATTACCAGAAATTACAGTAATATGTGCATCAGCCTCTTCTTTACGAATAGCATCGATAATAGCACAAAGCATGGCCTCATCACCAGCATTACCAAAGCCATAATAACCAGAGATAACAATATTACTCATGGTCAACCTCCCTAGCTTGGAACCATTGTGTTACGTACATCATAAACCGTACTGCGATGATAAGAAGCACTCCAAAAAGGGCGCCAATTAACAAACCATCATAACCACGCATGATGGACATGAACACTGGCGTTCTAAGATGACAGAAGGTTTCAACCATCGAAGCAATGCCAATAACACCAGCTAGAGTTAACAAGAAATGAATTACTGTAGGCCACTTACGCATGAACGCAAAGGTAGCTAGCATTAAAGCAGGATGACCAATAATGAACTCTTTTTCACGCGGTCTCGCATACATTGTATTTTCAAGAAAACGACGTAGCATAAGTTCAAAGCCTGGTACAGGAACACCTGCAGTGTGTCCACTACGGCCAACAAATACCCATACTGCACCACCAAGTGCTGCTATTATAAAGAATACATATAATTTAACATCCATAGTTAAGAATTCCACTACAAATGTTTTCGCTTCTTCTTTGGAATTAATCATGCGGCCGTTCCACAATGGGAATCGTTGAAGGTACGCAATAATAACTAAAATAATTGGCAGAACAAAGGTCAACTTAACACCTCTAAAGAGAGCAAACTCCATAAAGAATTTCGTATTGCCCAATAAAGATGCGATATACATTCCGCCAATAGCAGCAAATAATGCAGCAATTACAAGATATAATAAGGCAAGAATCGTAGACTTAATGGCACCTAATGGACGTGCACCATCATAACGGCGCCACTCTTCCATCAAGCGTATCATAGCACCTACAGGAGCCATAATAGCACTAGATAGAGCCCATATTTGAGTAATTAAGGTACCACTTGTAAGAATAAATACAACAATGGATGCCAAAGAAATTCCAAAAAAGGCCACAAGTTGCGTATGCTTAGACATTGGTAACATCATTTGTAGAACATATACAAAAAGTGCTATAGCCCCGATCATTGTAATAACTACTAATAATGGATTTGGTGTATAAGCAGGATAAATATCCGCTGGACCAAATTCATAACCTTTTACAGCCAATTTCTCTGTAGCTATGTTAATATAGTTGATTGTAGTCTGTAATACAGTTTCATTATTTATACCTGTTTCATACATCGGAAACAAGTTAAAACGAATATTTCGCTCTATATCACTAATGTAAAAGCGTTGTGCCGCTTCTTCAGGGGTAATTTTCTTTAACTCCTCTTTAGCGATAGTATACACACGACCTACACTATAATTATTTTTGGCCGCCATTTCCAAGAAACCTTGTTGTGGCTCATACTGCAACTGATTTACAGCTTCGATACCAACTAGTGGAATATGGTTTTTATTTAGTAATGCTAATGTTTCATCCGTTAAATTAGGTGCACCTAGAGCTTCTTTACCAGCAAAAATCATCCCTGTTACATGAGGAATGCCTTCAAGTCGTTTAAATACATATTGAATATCTTCAGATGTTACGTTTCTATAGTTTGTTGGACGAACGATAACATTGAAACCACGATCTACAACCTCTTGTGCTTGCAACTTTGAAATACCAAGATTCATCTTTGCATAGCTATCTGCTGTTGCACCATACAATTCAAGAACAGGACCAATACTTGTATTAAGCTCTTTCACCTTGTCCTTGCCAATACGGTGGTATAAATCCTCTCGAATTTCTTTATAATAACCTTCTTTACCTGAAATTAATGCCACATAAGTCGCCCCAGGTTTAATCGCAGCGCCATTAACACGAACAGAGTCCATCTCTTCAGAGCTTAATACTTTAACTTGGCCCGCATCTTTTGCTTTTTCTAACGTGCGATCATAAATAGCAAAAGCAGTCACACCAGCATTACGTAATGCATCAAAAGCTTCTTGTTGACTACGCTTTTCAAAGGCGCTGGCTCGTAAAACTGCATCATAGTCTACAATATTTTCAATATGATTTTGAGATTTCTCAATCTGATGGCGTTCAAATACTAAGTATAAGGAAGATAAAAGACCTATAATAATACAAAGTATAAGAATCCATGAGTACTTACTTTTTTGTGCGTTCCGATGATTCACGACAAATCCTTTCTAGTTGAGTACAGGTTTAACTTTAATGAGAATTTCACCATTATCAACAGTTAAACTTTCCGCTTTTACAGGAATTGGAAAATTGTTAAAGTCATAAATTTGAGTACTTTCTAACACATTAGATGTCATACCAGGAATTGTAGCACCATTTATGGTGAACTTTTTAGGTGAAAACAATAATGTATTGCCCTTTAACTCTAAATTCCCATCTAATTTAACATCCCCTTTAAACACCATGCCTACATTCATTTTACCGGTTAGGCTGATATTATCTTTACTAATGTCAACTTGTACGTCTTGAATATCACTACCTGCTTCATTACTTAAGAAAGTCCCTAAATCAGCTTTATTAATAGTCCCATCAATACTAGCATTCCCAACACTAACGATATCAATTTGTTGACTAGCTAATAAAGAAATTGGATTAACAAAAATTTGTTTAGCATCAAATCGGAAGCTAGCAAAATTCAATTTACCCAGTTTAATATTCTCCAAAGTGCCATAAACACGATCCACCTCACCATATAAAATTTTGAAAGCAGGTTGAGCCTCAACATTTACTGTTTGAGCCGTTGGTTTCAATGTTTCATTTAATTGACTTTCAATACGAGAGCCAATAAAAGATGGTAATAAAAATTGGGATGCCACTACAAGAGCAATAATTAGCACTAATAGGAATAGTAAAAACTTTTTCATAGTATCTCCTAAATTGTTAAGTTAGCCTCTTTTTTTAAGAAACCTTCGATAAATGGGTCTAAGTTGCCATCCATAACAGCTTGAACATTACCAGTTTCTACACTAGTACGATGATCCTTAACAAGATTATATGGATGGAATACATAGGAACGAATTTGACTCCCCCACTCAATTGCTTGGTAGGTACCTCCAATCTGTTCTTTAAGTTCAGCTTGCTTTTCGAGCTCTAACTCAAATAGTTTCGCCCGTAACAAACGTAAAGCTTGTTCTCTATTCTGCATTTGAGAACGTTGTGTTTGGCATTGTACTACAATACCTGTTGGCTTATGGGTCATACGAACAGCAGAATCGGTTTTATTAATATGCTGACCACCAGCGCCACTAGCACGATATGTATCAACTTGAACGTCTTTCATATCGATATTAATTTCTACAGTATCATCGATTTCAGGCATTACATCGACAGCAGCAAATGATGTATGACGTCGAGCCGCGGCATCAAATGGTGAAATACGAACGAGACGATGCACACCTTTCTCAGACTTCAAGTAACCAAAGGCATTTTCACCTTTAACAAGGAATGTAGCAGATTTTATCCCTGCTTCATCACCAGGTTGTTCATCCATTAACTCGATGGAGAAGCCAGATTTTTCAGCCCAGCGCAAGTACATGCGAATTAACATAGAACACCAATCTTGTGCCTCCGTCCCACCAGCACCAGCATGAAATGTTAAAATAGCATTATTTGCATCATATTCACCACTTAACAATAAAAGTACTTCTTGCTTCTCCAAGGTTTCTTCTATTTGCTTAACATATTCCTTGATTTCACTCTCCATGGAGAGGTCATCTTCATCTATAGCCATTTCAAGCATCACATTAGCATCTTCAATATCACTAACAAGTTGCTTATAGCTTTCTACAGCATTTTTTAGTTGTGTGGCCTCTTGAGAAATCTCACGAGCTTTATCTGGATTATCCCAAAATGTAGGATCACTCATCTGTACATCAAGTGTAAATATTCGGTCTTCCTTCTGAGCGATGTTAAAGTGAATCCCTCATCCCATAAATACGTTCTTCTAGATTAGAAATAATCGGTTTTAAATCTTCTAACAATTTATGTTCACCACCTTTAGTTAATTAGCCTATTACATCAATAAACTATTACCTTAACAAAATAGAAAAATGGCCGTTGCCCAGTGGAAATCCCTTTGAGCAACGTGCCATTCACAAATCTTAATCTATGTTTTGTGGCTCCAACACATCTTCATGATGGGATTGTGCACCTTCTAAGTGATCAACTGGTTCTTCGATTTCTTGAATCAATTGTGCACGAATTTTATATAATGCCATGATTGTCTCATCTTGAATAGCTGCAATCATGTTTTGGAACATATCGAAAGCTTCAAACTTATATTCTACCAACGGATTCTTTTGACCATATGCACGGAGGCCAATACCTTCTCGTAGCATATCCATATTATCCAAATGTTCCATCCATTTATTATCAACAACGCGCAACATAATCGCCTTTTCAAGTTGACTAAACATAGCCTCTCCAAGCATATCAACGCGATCTTGATACTCTTCATGAGCAATTTCTAATAAGCGTTCTAATAAGTCTTGACGACTATATTCTTCCATATCTTGAGAAGACATAATCTCCTCTGTTAAGAAATATTGACTTAAATGTTTATAGAGACCTTCATAATCCCATTCTTCTGGATAGAGCTTTTCATCAGCATAAGCATCTACAGATTCGGTAACAAGCTTGTCAATCATTTCATTAATTGTTTCACGCAAGGATTCGTTACGTAAAATACGACGTCGTTGTTCGTATAATACTTCACGTTGTTGATTCATAACATCATCATACTCGAGTACATATTTACGAATATTATAGTTATGATCCTCTACTTTCTTTTGAGCACGTTCAATAGATTTAGTAATCAAAGAATGCTCGATAGGTTCATCCTCTTCCATACCAAGTTTATCCATGATACCTGTAATATTGTCAGCACCAAAGATACGCATTAAGTCATCTTCTAATGATAAGAAGAATTGAGAAGAACCAGGATCCCCTTGACGACCAGCACGGCCACGTAATTGATTATCGATACGTCGGCTTTCATGGCGTTCTGTCCCCAAAATTGCTAAACCACCTAGTTCTGGCACACCTTCTCCAAGAGTAATATCTGTACCGCGACCAGCCATATTAGTAGCGATTGTTACCATTCCCATTTGTCCAGCAGCTGCAACGATTTCTGCTTCTTGTTCATGATGTTTAGCATTCAATACTTTATGAGGTACACCTGCACGCAACAACATGTCTGAAAGTTCTTCAGACTGTGTAATAGATGTAGTACCAATCAGAATAGGTTGCCCTATTTGGTGGCGTTCTACTGCATTTCGTACTACAGCACGATATTTAGCAGCTTTAGTTTTAAAAATTTGATCAGGCAAATCCATCCGGATTAAAGGCTTATTTGGTGGAATTGGTATAACCTCTAATCCATAAATATCGATAAATTCTTTTTCCTCTGTTTTAGCAGTACCTGTCATGCCTGATAATTTATCATACATACGGAAATAGTTCTGGAATGTAACAGATGCTAAGGTTTGGCTTTCGCGTTCAACTTTCAAACCTTCTTTAGCCTCAATAGCCTGATGCAAACCATCAGAGTAACGGCGTCCAAACATCAAACGGCCCGTAAATTCATCGACGATAACAACTTCACCATCTTTAACCACATAGTCTGTATCACGATGCATCATAGCATAGGCACGCAAAGAAGCACCAAGCAAATGATTCAACTCGATATTTTCTGCATCATATAGGTTTTCAACACCAAGCATTTTTTCAACCTTTGCGATACCAGAATCTGTAGGGGCAATAGTTTTTTGTTTTTCATCGATAACATAGTCTTCATCTTTTATAAGGTGAGGAACAATTTTAGCCAATTTATAATAATTATCAGTGGAACGTTGACCAGGGCCTGAGATAATTAATGGTGTTCTTGCTTCATCAATAAGAATGGAGTCTACTTCATCCACAATGGCATAATTCAATGGTCGTTGTACCATTTGAACAACATCGGTTACCATGTTATCGCGTAAATAGTCAAAACCAAACTCATTATTTGTACCATATGTAATATCACACGCATAGGCTTCTTTACGTTGATTAAAGTCAAGATTAGCCACAATAAGACCCGTGGAAAGTCCTAAGAAATTATATAAACGTCCCATTTGCTCGCTATCACGAGTCGCCAAATAATCATTTACTGTTACAACGTGTACACCCTTACCGGTCAATGCATTCAAATATACGGGCAATGTAGCTACTAATGTTTTACCTTCACCAGTACGCATCTCCGCGATATTACCATTATGAAGGCAAATGCCCCCCATTAACTGTACATCGAAATGACGCATGCCTAAAACGCGTTTAGATGCTTCACGAACTACAGCGAATGCTTCTGGCAATAGGTCGTCTAACGTTTCCCCTTTTTGCAAACGACGTTTAAACTCATCAGTTTTTGCCACTAAGTTAGCATCACTTAATTTAATATAATTAGGTTCAATTTCATTAATATGATCTGCAATAGCACGCATTTTTTTAATTTCTTTTGCGTTATTATTGCCTAATAGCCTTTGTAAAAAGCTTAACAAACAAATCACTCCTCTACGGGACATCTTACATTATTTTATCTAACTTATTATAACGAAAAAGCCTTGAATAGTCAAAGAATTCAAGGCATTTCAAGATTATTTATAATATTATTTTGGCAAAAAAGGTGGATGACTATTTTAAGTCATCCACCTTAATATAATAATCGGCTGATTTAAAGTAGAAAGGAGTTAGGATTAAGTTCAGCCGACATTATATATTATTGAAGTTCTGGCTCGATCAAACCATAGAAACCATCATGTCTACGATATACAACGTTCATCGATTCAGTTTCAGCATTGAAGAACATAAAGAAATCATGACCAATAAGATTCATTTGTAAAATCGCTTCCTCAACATCCATAGGACGCACAACAAAGTGTTTGCGTTTTACAACTTCAATAGTTTCTTCTTCCACAGGAGTTGCCAAAGCTTCAGGATGGAAAGCTTCTTGTTTTTTGAAACGTTTAGCCAAACGAGTTTTATACTTATGGATTTGGCGAACAATTTTATCCACTACTAAATCAATAGCTGCGTACATATCATCGTTGGTTTCCACACCACGAAGAACGATTTTATCAACAAAGCATGTAAGTTCAATTGTAGATTTATCTTTTACAACGGATAAAACCGCTTGTGCATTTAACTCATCATCGAAGTAACGAGTCAATTTACTCAATCTTTTTTCGATATATGCTCTTAAGGCATCTGTTACTTCAATGTTTTTTCCTCTAATTGCTACTTTCATAAGTCAACACCCTTTCTAAAAATCATCCACGAGATGCGAGTGTGTGGTATTATATAACCTTATCTCTCGTGTTATATTTAGTATTTCTACATCCAACTGTAAAACTCCTTCTTTTTTATCTAAAAATCTTATATTTTTTGTAGAATTATGTATAAAATGTATATAGAAAATCAAAAACCCTGATAGTATATACTATCAGGGTCCAATTATATATTGTTTTTATAATTTTTTTGGTATGTAGTTACGCTTTAACAACGTTAGCGGCTTGAGGTCCACGGTTTCCATCAACAATCTCAAATTCTACATTTTGACCTTCAGTCAAAGATTTGAAACCTTCGTCTTGGATTGCAGAGTAGTGTACAAATACATCGCTACCGTCTTCACGTTCAATAAAACCATAACCTTTTTCTGCGCTGAACCATTTTACTTTACCTAACATGGTAACATCCTCCTAAAAATATATATATTGTCTTGCTGTCTTGCTCTATATGTGTATCATAACACAGCATGTATAAAATATCAAACAACAATATTTACATTTTTAATGAATATACAAACACTAGAAATAAGAATATCATTTGCTATAAATCTCAACAATCCCTATATCTATACATGTTATAAATAATTATATACGCCCTATAAATTAATTATATATTTTTATAATCATAAAAATATGTGAATTAAAAATTATTATTTTTAAAAATGACTGTATAAATTATTATTATATCACAAATATTTATAGCAATAATCGTGTTTTTCAGATTAATCTACCCTGTAAAGCTTTATACAAACTCTTTATAATTAATAAATTCAGTCTAAAAGTTATCAAATATATTAATAGATATTAAGCTATACATATATAATAAAAATTAATATAAATAGATAGGTTAAATTTAATGTAAAAAAACAGGAAGCAATTTCTAATTCTAGAATTTGCTTCCTATAATTATATTATTTAATCTAACAAAATTTTATCTAAGAATGATTTTGTTCTTTCATTGGTAGGTGCATCAAATACGCGTTCAGGTGTATTATCTTCTAAAATCAAGCCACCATCAACAAATAACACTCTATCCGCTACCTTTTTCGCAAAGCCCATTTCATGAGTAACGATGACCATCGTCATACCTTCCTCAGCTAAAGACTTCATAACATCTAGCACTTCACTAACCATTTCAGGATCAAGAGCTGAAGTAGGTTCATCAAAAAGCATTACTTTTGGTTTCATAGCTAAAGCGCGAGCAATAGCAACACGCTGCTTTTGACCGCCTGACAAAGAATCAGGGTATGCATTGGCTTTATCCGCCAAGCCTACTCGATCAAGTAAAGCTTGACCTATCTTCTTAGCCTCTTCCATAGATGTTTTACGAACCTTAGTTTGAGCTAAGGTAAGGTTTTCCATAACCGTCATATGCGGGAACAAATTAAAGTTTTGGAATACCATTCCTACTTCAGCACGAACGTCATTTAACTTTTTCTTATCAGAAAGATCCATACCATCTACGATAACCTTACCAGATGTAGGTTCCTCCAAGTAGTTCATAGTGCGCAGTACCGTACTTTTACCAGAACCAGAAGGACCGATGATTACAACTACTTGACCTTGTTCAATATGTAAATTAATACCTTTTAGTACTTCATTTTTACCAAAAGATTTATGTACATTTTCTAATTTAATCATTTAATGCTATATTTCCTTTCAAGATATCCAACTAATTGTGAGATAGTCACTGTCATAATAAGATAAATCACAGCAACCGTACCCCAGATTTCAAAGGATGCATAGGTTTTAGCAATGATTAATTGACCACGACGTGTCAACTCCTCGAAACCGATAACAGAAACTAAAGAGGAATCTTTCAACATGGCAATAAATTCGTTCCCTAACGGAGGAATAATTGCTTTAAAAGCTTGAGGCATAATGATGTAACGCATGGTTTGTCCCCAAGTTAAACCAAGAGAACGACCGGCCTCCATTTGACCTTTATCAATAGATTGAATACCAGCACGGAAAATTTCAGATACATAAGCACCAGAGTTAATACTACATGCGGTAACAGCCGCAATATATGGATCAATCCGTTGACCTGTAATCATAGGCAAAGCAAAATAGATTAGGAAAATTTGCACCAGTAATGGTGTACCACGAATGATATCTACATAACATTTTGCAAGCAATCTAACTAATCTAAATTTAGATAAATTTGCTAAAGATACTAAAAGACCGATAAAAAAGCCACAACCTACAGACATGGCTGTAATTTCTACAGTCACTAGAGCACCTTGTAGCAAGAGCGGTAAATTATCCGCAATTAACCCCCAATTAAAACTCATAATCTCTCCTATTATTTAAATTCTAAAACTACTGGCATATCAGCAGGTGCATCTACATTAAACCATTTTTTATATAATGTATTAAATTCACCATCAGCCTTCATATCAGCAATTGCTTTATTGATTTCTTCTTGCAATGCTTTGTTATCCTTATTAATTGCTAAGCCCAAATATTCTTTAGTATTTGGATATGCCATAAATTTAATATGTTGGTCAGGATGCTTAGTACTGTAATATTGAGCTACAGGTAAATCGATTACAGTTGCATCTACTCCACTATTTTGTAATTCTAACAAAGCTTCATTACTATGGTCAAATTCTTTTACAGTAGTACCTTCAATTTTATGAGCTAAATCTGCACCAGTAGTACCTAATTGGGCTGCAATTTTTTTACCCTTTAAGTCATCAAGAGAATTCACAGCCGTTCCATCTTTATATACTACTGCTAAGGCATTTTCATAATAAGGAGAAGAAAATAATACTTTTTCACTTCTCGCTTTTGTAATAGTCATACCAGATGCAGCAACATCAATATCATGTGTGTTCAAAGCTGGAATCAAAGCATCAAAAGCTACATTTTTTAGCTCCACATCTTTATTAATACGCTTACCGATCGCACGAATCAATTCAATATCAAAACCTGTATAATCTTGAGTTTTTTCATCTTTAAACTCAAATGGAACAAATGTAGCATTAGTGCCAACGACAAGTTTATTAGATGTAGGTTGATTAGAGGAACCACATCCACCAACTAAAGAAGCCGCCATCACTAACATACAACCGCCAAGAATTATTTTTTTTACTTTGCTATTTAACATATTATCAACCTCATTATTTTAACTTACTACTACTTTATAATAGTATATAGATTTAGTATAATTATGTCAATAATTTTGTATATAATTTTAGATACAATCGCAAAATCGCTATATTTATATTTTAATTTTATACATTGTTTGTATAAATATTACGGTTATGTATAAAAACTTTCCCATAGTTAGTGGTTTTCTATAGATTTTATAATATACAACTGTATAATCATAACCACCCGTAGAACGGGTGGTTTGCTCTGACCCTATAAGGGTCTTTCTCTAGTGGTGGCCCTCTAAAGAGGGCATTGAATGATCTGACAACCACTCTATTACCACTGGCTGCCCCCTACTCGGGGGCTTTTCTTTTGCCTATTTTACCGGCTCACCCGTAAACGGGTCGGTATACTCTTTAAAGTTTAATGTATCTTGTGCTATATCTTCTTGTAGTTGATTGCGAATATACTCTTTTATCGCTCCTTCATATCGTCCTACCGTATCCACATAATATCCTCTACACCAGAAATGTCTATTTCCATACTTATATTTTAAATTTGCGTGTTTGTCGAATATCATGAGGCTACTTTTGCTTTTTAAATACCCCATAAAACTTGATACACTTAAATGTGGTGGAATTGTTACTAGCATATGGATATGATCCGGACAGCATTCCGCTTCGATAATCTCTACATTTTTTCTTTTACATAAATCTCTTAGAATTTTACCTACATCAGCTTTTATCCGACCATAAATTATTTGTCTTCTATATTTTGGAGCAAAAACAATATGATATTTACATCTCCATTTACTATGTGATAAGCTTTTTACGTCATTCATTGACATTGAACCTCCTATGTTGAAATGTTGTGGTTGCCAGACCAACTCCATTCTAGCACTAGGAGGTTCTTTCCTTTTCTCTAAGAATTTTTACTGACCCCCAGTTTAACTGGGGGTTTAGTCATGCCTATTCGGCGTACAAAAAAAGCACATGAGAAAAGCCTCATGTGCCCCTATACGGCTGACCTGGTCTTTGCCCCCACACTCGCCTGCTGGAAGGTTCGCTCATAAGTCCAAGACTCCCCACTACTACCTCTCTCGATTTTATCGGCAGGACTTACACCTAAGCCGCACCATGCTCACAACCCTTTGGGCTGCTTATGTGGATCGTTTTGCCTGCGACTAGCCTCGACTTTCAACCACAGACCCGTATAGACGTATTATAAAGAATAACAGTATTCATGTCTAGTTTTACTATTATTTTAAAAAATTTTGATTATATAGTTAAGTAGCCAAACATAATTTTTTTACCAAACATACTATCGCATAATTCTTAGAACAATGAGAATAAATTTTGCAACCCCTATTTGTTGATGTATAGAAAATTGGAATAGAAAACCTAAAATATTCTTCATAATATTTTAATATTTCTAAAATCACATTTTTTAAGTACCATATCTAGTGGATTCTTAAATTGTCAATTAGTTTTTGTATGCCAAATATGAATACAACATATTTGTAAGAACATACGTATCATACACAAAAAATTATTTATGGTGTATAATTTGTATACTGTTAAATTAGAACGGCCTAAAGTTGTACGATATGAACATAAGTACGAGGGGTTGTACCATATGTTCAGTTTGTTAGTTAGAGGGGTTTATTATGTTTATGTTATCATTGATGCAACCATCAGGTTTGTATGAACTGGAGAAAGATAGTTTAGAAGCCATAAGCGCACAACTTTTACAGATGATACAAATGAAAAGCTATCATCTCTATACACATTCTATCCAGGTTTCAAACTATGCTGTTAGCATCGCAGCTAAAATGGGTTTGCCATTAAATGAAATTGAACAGATTCGTCACGCAGCTCTACTTCATGACGTGGGTCTATTAATGGTACCTAATGCATTAATCCAAAAATCTCCATATCTTAATAAGCAAGAAATGTCTAAGTATAAACAACATGCGGCAAGTGGAGCCAATATGATTGAAAACTATCCTTGCTGCCAACAAATTTTGCCTTATATTCGTTACCATCATGAAAAATGGGATGGCTCTGGTTATCCCAAACATTTACGTGGTGCCAATATTCCGTTAGGAGCTCGAATTATTGCTGTAGCAGATTACTATGATACAACAGTTAATCCTTCTACTGAATTTTGGGCGAAAACAAAAGCTAAAGCAAAAGAAGAACTCTTTAGTGCATCTGGCTCACTCTTTGATCCTGATGTAGTTAAAGCATTTATTGATGTGCTTGGCTAATATGAAATCAAATATTATATTCCTACATTTAGTAATAAAGATTAGAAACTACCACTAGCCAGCGTAAGGGCATCAATGCGTAGCGCTTTATGCTTTTGTAAGACTTTTGCTACAGCTTCAATTGTGGCACCTGTAGTATATATATCATCAACAATTAATATATTCTTATTGGTAAAATCAATATCCTTATAATCAGCACATATAACAAAGGCATCATCAATATTTTGATGTCTTTCTTTATTTGTTAATCCCCACATATCTCGAGAAGTATCAAACTTGTATATACAATCTAACCATTTAAAGTTTTTTCTATCTATCTCCCATAAAGAATGAGCCCATTCAAGAAAGAATAAATCTACTTGATTATATCCTCTCTTAGCTTTTTTCTTTTCGCTAGATGGTACAGGAACAATATAATCATACATAATTTTACAATTACTATTCACAATATTAGACTCATTATATTTCATGTAAAAGTTGTACGATACTAAAAAAGGAGCGGCCCCTTTGGACTGCTCCTTTTTTTCATTAAATTTTACATCGTAAATCATAGACTTTAGACCACCACGATATTCGGCCAACACACATACATCATCTACATAGTGTAAAAATTTATGTGGTACATGACGAATATGTAATAAATCTGTAAAACAAGCTTTACACCAATCCCCTTGTGTTGCCACAGGTGCACCACAGTGAGGGCATACAGGTGGAAATAGGAAATCCCAAAGACTCATTACGAATCACATCTCCCTTGTAGTCGTTCTTTAAACAATGTGTAACGTTCATCGGCATTAACAGTACGCACAGCACGTTCAACTGCGCTCGTAGTACCAACGATGATTACTTTACGCTTTGCCCGTGTAACAGCAGTATACAACAAATTACGTTGTAACATACCACCATAACGTGGAACAAATGGAATAATAACTACACCATACTCACTACCTTGACTCTTATGGACCGTAATAGCATAAGCAGGCATAATCATATGTGCTTCATCGATAGGTAGACGAACCTCTTTATGGATAAATCGGATACAAATATCGGTCCGCGTAATAGCATAGATAACGCCAATTTCGCCATTAAACACTTCTAACTCATAATCATTGAGAATTTGAATAACCTTATCCCCAACGCGATACGTAATGCCATTGACACGAACTTCTCCCTTATAGCTATCTGGAGGGTTTACGGCTTGTTGTACATATTGTGATATCAATGTACTACCTGCTTCACCACGGCGCATAGGAGAAATAATTTGAATATCTAATTCATCCTCTATCGTCTCTTGTTCACGTTTATATACATCAATGATGGCTTTCATCATCATGTCATAAGATTTAACAGGAATAAAAGAAAACTCTTCGCTCACACCTTCCAGGTTAGGCATTTCACCACGGTTAATTGCGTAAGCACTTTCAACGATAGTATTACCAGAGCTTTGACGATAAATCTGATTAAGTCGTGTATAGGGCACACAATCACTATCTAATAAATCTTTTAATACGAACCCAGCACCTATAGGTGGTAATTGATCTACGTCACCCACAATAATGACATGGGCTTCCTTTGGAATAGCAGCCATCAAAGAATAGAATAAACGCACATTAAGCATAGATGCTTCATCGATGATAATGACATCTATATCTAGAGGATCATCTTCATTCTTTGTAAAGTCATAGGAGTCACTACCTTGAACAGGTACCAATAGACGATGAATTGTAGTAGCTTCAAACTCAGTGGCCTCGGTCAGACGCTTTGCAGCACGTCCCGTAGGAGCACAAAGTATAATGCGCCCCAATCCACCGAGTTGGAAACCTTTTACTAGTGCCTTGATGATAGTTGTTTTACCTGTACCAGGACCACCAGTTATAAGAGAAAACTTTTCAAAAAATGAGAGCTGTATAGCTTCTTTTTGAGCATCACCAAAGATAATGTAGTTGTCTCGTTCAAACTTTTCAATAAAACTAGAAATATCTAATGCTATTGGATCAGCTTCTAATAGAAACTCACGAGTATAGTGGACACCTTCCACTTCAGAAACATACATCTCTGGCGGATAGATATATAAGATATCTTCATAATACGTACTATACAGTGCACCTTGTTCCAGCAGGCTTTCAATAAAGTTCGCAATATCATCTACATCAGTTTGTAATAAATCGTCAAGTCGACCGATAAGTTGGTCTACTGGTAAACATGTATGACCTTGATTATCTAGACTACGTAGAATCCATTCTAAACCAGCCTCTAAACGGCGTGTATCACTACCATTAATACCAAGATGCTCTGCTAGTGTATCGGCCGTACCAAAAAGCATATCCGGTGCTACACGTAATAATGTATAAGGATTATCCTCTATAACTGCGACAGACTGCACACCATAATAGGTATATACAATACGACTCCATTTCGATGAAATGTGATGACTTTCAAAAAAATGATTTAAATCAGATAAAATACCTTCGCCAAGTAAGGTATTGAATAGCTCATCCTTAACACTCTTTCGGAGACCTGGAACATCTTTAATCTCTTCTGGACGTTCTTCCCGTAAAATTTCTAAAATACGAATACCGAAATATTCTAGTACCTTCTCTACGGATTTTTCACCAAAACCTTTTATTCCTAGATTCAACAAATAAGTCTTGGCAGCACCCATATTATCAGGTTTTAACTTTTCAACACTGCTCGCATCAAATTGGCGGCCGTACTTTTCATGTTCTACATAGCGGCCCCGTACTTCGATGTCTTCCCCTTCTTTAGGAGACTCAAATTTGCCAGTACAAGTAATGTATTCCTCATTATAATCTTTTAGGATAAACACGCAATATGTACGTTGTGTATTCTCATATATAGTTCGGTATACAAATCCTCGTATGGCGTCCATTATTTCTCCGTATTCGGCAAAGCTTCAATAATTTCTTGCACTGCATCGGTAATACTGCCTTCGTTACCAATTTTAATATGTGCTACTTCTTCATATAAAGGATAACGTTCTTCATATACATTAAAAATATATTCGATACTTTCTTTTACAAGCGGACGAATCTCTAGATCCAAATCATCTAAAATATGATTTACATCGCGGTTAACAAATACAACAAGACCATTATTGCGCATCAATTTAACAGTTTTATCATAGGTAACAGTGCCGCCACCTGTAGCAATGACAGATGGTTTATTGTGAATTAATTCTTTGATTGTACTATATTCATATTCACTGAAAGCATCTTTACCATCGTAAATATAAATATTTTGAACGGATTTACCTACCTTGTCTTGAATCGTTTGGTCTAGATCGAAAAAGTCGCGGCCTAACTCTTTTGCTAGAACCTTACCAACAGTAGTTTTACCTGCGCCAGGCATACCAATGAGAAAAATATGCTTATGCATATGCTCCTTTAAGAACTCATTACTCATAGAAACGACGGTTTTTATATAATTTTCAACATAAGGTGCTAAAACTTTATCTTTACAATTTTGAGTATGTAAAGCAATGATACTTTCATCCCGTTCTTCATCAATAAGTGGTAAGTGATGTTCATCCTTATATTTACCAATTTCTTTAATCAGTGTGAGTCGCTTCTCAAACTCCGTAACTAATACAGAATCAATACTATCTATCTGTTTTCGAGCTTCTTTAATATCCATGAGAACCCCCTTTTATGCATTAGCCAAAATAGCTAGAGCCTGTTCTTCATCTACCTTCATTTGATCGATAAGATCTTGTAAATTATTAAATTTAACTTCCCCTCTAATATAAGAAATGAACTGTACAATTACTTCTTTTCCATATATATCTTGGTCAAAGTTAAAAACGTGTACTTCACATCTATGGTACTGATTTCTAAAGGTTGGATTATCTCCAATATTGCCTACCCCATCATACCAAATACCATCAATACATACACGATTAGCATAGACTCCGTCTGGAGGTGTAGCCATTTCATTAGGAAGTAATAGATTTAATGTAGGAAATCCTAATGTGCGTCCCCGTTGATCACCTTTAATCACAGTTCCTTTAAACTGGAATGGCCTACCTAGCCAATGATTTGCATCCTCCAAATGCCCTTCATGAATAGCTTTTCTAATTTCTGTACTAGAAATAGGTGTACTACTACCATCACAAGGTAATAAAGGCTGTACAAGAACTCGTATATTCTTATCCGCTACCACTTGTTTCATATATTCTGGATTACCAAGCGCCTTTGCACCAAATGTAAAGTTCTCACCGATTACAATAGCTTCCACATTCATATCATTGCAAAGTTCATGTAAGAATTCATCTGCAGTCATTTTTAATAATGCTTCAGTCATAGGTAACCGCAAAATATAGTCAACTTTGAGTTCTTCTAGCACAGTATCCATAATCTCTTCTTGAATCACTCGTTTAGGTACTCGTTCTGGATGTAATATAGTCAATGGATGATGCTCGAAGGTAATGATGATACTAACCCCATCGACTGATATAGCCTCTTCAACAGCCTTATGTATAACTCGTTGATGACCTCGATGAATGCCATCAAAGGTACCAAGGGCATATACTTTTGTATCTTTGATTTGACGTAGTTCATCAAACGAATGTAGTTGCTTCATACTTATCCTTCAATAAAAATATTTTTTTCCACTTTTAATGTGTGGTTGTTTCGTTTCATAATACCAATAAAACCATTCGGTCCATAAGCTCTATAGAGCTGACCTATTTCTGTGAAAGCAAATTCTTTACCAATCGGTAACTGCTTGCCTTCTATCATCATTCTTAATTGTACACTATTTACAGTTACTTTTGAAAGATGAGAAACAGCCGTATCTGTTGGCAACAACAGACTTTCACCATGTAGCATCAATTCTTCGGCCATCTTAGCAGAGCCGATATCAAAAGGGCCTACTTGAGTACGTGCCAAAGAAGTCATAGCGCCAGGAATACCTAAAGCAATACAAATATCGCGTAATAACGAGCGAATATAAGTCCCCCCTGAGCATGTCACACGAACCGTGAAAAAAGGGAATCCATAAGCAATGAGCTCAATATTTTTAATATGAATTTGACGTAATGGTAGCTCTACAGGAATACCTTTACGAGCATATTCATAAGCTCGAATACCATTTACTTTAATGGCAGAATACTTAGACGGCCTTTGGTCCTGAACGCCAGCAAATTTTCTCAAAATACTAACCAATTCTTCAAAGCCTGGTTTAACCATCGTTGTCGAGATTTCTGTAGATTGAATAGCTCGATTCAATACAATACCATCTCGCAATAGCATATCATTATCTGGCAATACAGGTTGTCCTGAGCTATCTTCAGTATCTGTAAAAGTACCCAATTTACATTCTGCTACATAGGTTTTATCAAATTCATCCGTGTATTCTATAAGGCGCGTAGCCTTACCAAGAAACACAGGCAATACACCATAAGCCATAGGATCCAATGTACCGCTATGACCAATGCGCTTTTCCTTTAGAATACGACGACAAATAGCAACGGCATCATGGCTTGTAATGCCAGGTGGTTTTAAAAATGGTAATATCCCATCCATTATTAAATTACCTCAATGAGAGCTTGTTTTGCCTCTTCTAATGGTAGATTAATAGTGCAACCTGCAGCACGAATATGACCACCACCACCAAAATGGCTTGCTACAACGTTCACATCAATACCTTTGGAACGTAAACTTACACGTGTTATATCATCAGCTTCTGCTTTTAATAAAATTGCCACGTCTACAGTATCAACATTTCTAATAATATCTACAAAACCATCTGTATCATCGCCAAGAATAGTCATAGCCTCACGATTCAACTCGATGGTAGCAATCGTATCATTCTTGTAAAACTCGATAGTTTGCATAACTTGTTTTGTTAACTCTAAACGACTGGCAGATACGGCTTCTATGGTTTCAGAAATAACATTTGGTCTAGCCCCTGCAGCTACACATTTGGCAGCCATCTCAAGAGTATTTGCTGTAGTATTGCTAAATTTAAAGAAACCACAATCTGTAGCAATCGCCATATATAATGCAGTACCCATAGATTCAGTGATAGGCCAATTCCATTTTGTACATAAGTCGGTAACAATTTCACCAGTAGCAGCAAAGTCAGGCTTTAAATATAGATGGTCCGCGAATTCTGTATTAGAAATATGGTGATCTATATTAAAAATAGGTGCACTCCAAAGTGCACCTACTTTGCCAATTCGCTCATACGTGCTAGCATCCAAAACCATAAGCATATCAATATCAACTGGATTAGTTTCAAAATACGCTACATCATGAATGTGGTCCGTATATCGTAAGAATGTGTACTTCTCAGGAACTACATCATCCACTACCATATATACAGTTTTACCTTGTCCTACAAGGGCTTCGTAAAAGGCTACCATGGACCCAATAGCATCACCATCAGGTCTAATATGGACGGTTAGCATAATAGAATTAGCTTCACACAGAGCCATATGTAATTGATTAATAGTAATCTTACTCATGTTCTGTATCCTTTTTGTTAATTTATTTCTTCATCCTTTTTGATTTCATTCAAAAGGGATTCAATATGCATGCTATAGTCTAAAGACGTATCCTTATCAAAGGTGATGGAAGGAATATGGCGTAATTTAAGTACTTTACCAAGCTCTGTACGAATATGACCTGCTGCATGCTTTAATGCGATAAGGGTATCTTCTTTTTCCTTATCGGAACCAAACAAGGAGACATAAATCGTAGCTTCACGTAAATCACCTGTTACATGAACATCGGTAATAGTAGTGAAGCCGATACGCGGATCTTTCAATCCGCGCATCAACATTTGACTTACCTCTTGTTTGATAAATTCTTGTAATTTTCTGACACGAACATCACTCATATAAACCTCCTATAATTGAGGTGCAATTTCTTCCATCAGGTAAGCTTCAATAACGTCGCCTTCCTTGATGTCGCGGTATCCTTCTAAGGAGATACCACATTCAAAGGATGTTTTAACTTCCTTAACTTCATCTTTAAATCGACGTAAAGAATCAACCTTACCTTCAAATACAACGATGCCGTCACGAATTAAACGAACTTCAGAGTCGTTAGTAATACGACCTTCTGTTACATAAGAGCCAGCTACAATAGCCTTTGGTGTGGAAATAACCTGACGCACTTCTGCACGACCTACGACAACCTCTTTAAATTGAGGCGCCAACATACCGCGCATAGCAGATTCAACGTCATTGATAGCATCATAAATTACACGATATGTACGCAAGTCAACCTTTTCTTGTTCCGCTGCACGTCGAACATTAGCATCAGGGCGTACATTAAAGCCCATTACAATCGCATTAGATGCAGATGCCAACATGATATCCGATTCATTAATGGCACCTACTGCAGCATGAACAATAACAATACGAACCTCAGGGTTTTTGATGCCTTCTAAAGATTGACGCAATGCTTCTACAGAACCTTGAACATCGGCTTTGATGATAATATTAAGATCCTTCAACTCGCCTTGTTGAATTTGGTTGAAAATATCATCTAATGTAACTTTATGTGTAGCTTGCAATTCTTGAACCCGTTGCTTAGCAATACGTTTTTCAGCAATTGCACGTGCTTCGTTGTCATCCATACCATTTATAATTTCACCGGCTTGTGGAACTTCGGAGAAGCCCAAAATTTCTACCGGCATAGACGGACGAGCAACTTTTACTTTTTCACCGCGCTCATTTGTCATGGCACGTACTTTACCGTATGCAGTACCAGCAAGTACTGTATCACCTACACGAAGAGAACCTTTTTGTACCAAGACAGTACATACAGCACCACGACCTTTATCAAGTTGAGCCTCGATAACTACGCCATATGCCTTACGGTTAGGGTTCGCTTTCAATTCCATAACCTCTGCTACAAGCAAAATATTTTCAAGTAAGTCATCAATACCTTGTTTTTGTTTAGCAGATACAGGAACCATGATGACATCGCCGCCCCATTCTTCTGGTAAAAGACCATGTTCAGACAATTGTTGTTTAACATGGTCTGGGTTAGCACCTGGTTTATCCATTTTGTTGATGGCTACAATAATAGGTACATCTGCAGACTTCGCATGATTAATGGCCTCGATAGTTTGTGGCATTACTCCATCGTCAGCAGCTACTACGAGAACTGCGATATCTGTAGATTTTGCACCACGTAAACGCATAGCAGTAAACGCTTCATGACCAGGTGTGTCAAGGAATGTGATTTTATTATCCTTGTAGCGAACTTGGTACGCACCGATATGTTGAGTGATACCACCAGCTTCGCCAGCTGTTACATTAGTTTGACGAATTACGTCCAACAAAGATGTTTTACCATGGTCAACGTGACCCATAATAGTTACTACAGGAGGACGTGGTTTTAACGTTTCTGGTGCATCTTCAATTTCGATAACATCTGTAGGATCTTCTTCTGGTTCTACTTCAGTTACAGTTACACCGAACTCTTCAGCTACAATAGTAGCTGTATCTACATCAACCTCTTGGTTAATGCTGGCCATAACACCTAAAAGCATCAATTTCTTGATGATTTCAGATACTTCACGACCCATTTTTTCAGCTAATTCTTTAACAGTTAAAGGACCGCTCAATTCAATTTCTGTAGCAATTGCTGCTTCAGCTTTACGTTCAGCTTCTGCTTTTTGCTGTAAGTACTGCTCGTTACGATGTTTTACGCGATTCTTCTTTTTTTGCATAGATGTAGATAACAAGGATTGAGGGCGGTTATTGCCACCTTTTTTATTTTTCTTGTTACGGCGATCATTATTAGAATTGCGGTTGTCGTTATTACGATTATCGTTGTTGCGATTATCATTATTACGCGCATCATTAGAACGAACGTTATTACGGTTATCATTATTGCGGGTATTATTAGGGCGATTGTTAGCGCGGTCTCCACCATGTTGGTTACCATCGGATTTGCGTGTAGGCTCAGAGATTTGTACATGACGTACATTGCCTTTTTTATGGTCCTTTTGTTTAGATTGATCGTCTTGTTTTTGACCAGATTGTTTATGTTTATCTTTTTTCTGTTCGTTAGAACGATTTGGATGTTGTTTATGTGACGCAACTTCTTGTTTATGAGCTGCAGGAGCAGACTTTTGTTCTACCTTTTTTTCTATTTTTTGTGCTACTTTAGGAGCTTCAGATTTTTTACCTAATTGTTTTTTTACAATTTCATAACCTGAATCATCTACAGAATTAACTGCTTTCGTAACATTGATATTATTTTGTTGCAAGATAGAAATGATCTGCTTACTTTCTACGCCGAACTCTTTGGCGATTTCATGAACGCGCTTTTTGGACATCTACATACCCCCTTATTATCGATCAATCTCTTTAAGTAATGCCTTTGCAAATCCATCATCTAGTACGGCAACTACTACCCTAACTTCCTTACCAATGGCCGTTCCTAAAGCCTCTTTATTGGCAATACTGTGAAGTGGAATGTGATGGGTTTCTGCTAATTGAGTATATTTCTTTTCATTATTGGCTGCACAGTCACCAGCGAGAAGTACCAATTTCGGTTCCTTTCTCTTTATAGCTTTTTCTACGATAAAATCACCAGAAATAACTTTTCCTGCTCGTTGTGCTAAGCCTAAGAGATTCAAAATTTTATCTTCATTCATGTATATCAGTGATTACTCATTCTCTTGTAAATCACGTTGTAATGCTTCGTATATCTCTTTAGATACACTATGTTTTAATGATCGTTCTAATCGTTTTGCCTTATAAGCCTGCTCAAAACACGACATAGACTCACATAAATAAGCTCCACGTCCTGGTGCTTTACCGCTGCGATCAATAGTGATATTGCCGTCTGGACTCAAGGCTACGCGAATCAACTCTCGTTTTGCCTTAGGTTCACCACATCCTACGCAAGTACGCATAGGTTGGGATTTTGGTTTCATGACTATTCACCATCCTCAGCATTGCCAAAACCTGTGAAAGGTTCTTCAGCAGCTTGAGTTTCGCTTTTAATATCAATTTTCCAGTTAGTCAACTTAGCAGCTAAACGAGCATTTTGACCAGCCTTACCAATAGCTAAAGATAATTGATAATCAGGTACGACTACATAAGAAGCTTTTTCTTCTTCGCTTACATCTACCGATACAACCTTCGCAGGGCTTAAGGAGTTAGCAATATAAATTGCTGGATCTTCATCCCATTTAACAATGTCTATTTTTTCATCGTGTAATTCATCAACAATATGTTGTACACGTTGCCCTTTAGGACCTACGCAAGCACCTACAGGATCAATATTTTCATCACGACTATATACGGCGATTTTAGAACGCATCCCCGGTTCACGAGCTACAGACTTAAGCTCTACTACGCCTTCAAAGATTTCTGGAACCTCTAATTCAAATAGACGTTTTAATAGACCTGGATGTGTACGAGAAATCATAATTTGAGGGCCTTTCGTAGTTTTCTTAACCTCTACGATATAGCATTTAATACGATCCCCTTCACGGTATGTTTCAGTGGCAATTTGCTCTGTTGGAGGTAAAATTGCTTCTGTTTTACCAAGGTCGATAAACACATTTTTACCTTCGACACGTGTAATAACACCAGTGATGATATCACCTTCACGACTGTAGTATTCCTCATATACTACACTGCGCTCAGCCTCTTTCAAACGTTGAATAAGCATTTGTTTTGCAGTATGGGCAGCACTACGACCAAAGTTAGCAGGAGTTACATCGACTTCTACTACATCACCAATCTCAAAACGCTTATCTTTTTTGCGAGCATCCAACAAGCTAATTTCTGTTTCAGGCAATTCAACAGTTTCCACAACTTGTTTTTTGGCCATTACTTTATAAACACCTGTTTCGCGGTCAATCACAACGTACGCATCTGGATTAGATGTTGGTTCTTTGCGATATGCTTGCAGTAATGCAGCCTCTAAGGATTCAAAAATAACCTCAGGAGCAAAACCTTTTTGTTTTGTAAGCACCATTACCGCTTGAATTAATTCTTGACTCACTCGTATGCCTCCATATATTAAAAATCAAGATGTAATCGAATTTGTGCAATAGCAGAACGTTCAAATGTTATGCTTTCACCATTAATAGTAAAGTCGATAGATGTGTCCGTAAAACCTTGTAATGCACCAGTAAATTGTTTACTGCCATTAACAGGCTTAAACAACTGAATATCTACATCACGGCCATTATACCGAACTAAATCCTTATCTTTCTTTAGAACTCGATCAAGGCCAGGAGAAGATACCTCCAATAAATAATTTTCCGTAATTGGATCCTTTTCGTCGAGGACAGCACTTAATTTTTCGCTCACCAACTGACAGTCATCCAAATCTACACCACCTGGTTTATCAAGGTAGACACGTAAATACCAATCCCGTTCACGTACATAGTCTACATCGACGAGTTCCATATCGGTGCCGGCTATAATACCTTCAACTACAGAGGATACAAACTCCTCCACTGCTTCTCTTTTCATAGCCATCGCCTCCTTACTTACTACATCTTGTATATATCTCTTGATTCTAAATACTCTAAAATTGAGCTAATCATAAATGAAAGAGTGGACATAAGCCCACTCTTTTAAAAGATTATATAAAAGTCATATATAGTATATCACATTTGCTGTGTATATACAAATTCTACGCTTTTGAATGGGTATTAAAGAAACCAATCCCACATAAGTCATTCTATAAAAACAAAAAATGACAAAAAATAGCATAGTTAAATCTATCCAAACTTTAATCAATGCGCTCATTCAAGCCTTTTAGTATAGCACCTAAATGCTCACGCAATAGCACTGCTAAATCATCTAGATTTTTTGCATCTAAATGATGGTCGATTTCTGGATAGCTTTTATAGCGAAGTTCCGCAAAGTATTCATCACGCAATTCATTATAATACAATAGTAAGCCTGTACACTCATCCATCTTGTGGTATTCGCCGATGATAAAAGACCCATTAATCATGCGAATCGCATGGGCTGGATCAATATCGCGTACAAAACCTTCTAACTCCTCAGGCATAACTTGTGAGAAGTCCCATTCAGGAATCCCTCGGCGACGATAAGTAAAAGTAAAATTATTAGCAGGTTCTATTAACATATTGGTTAACCCTTTTACACATCGTTCTTGTAGCCCTGTCCAAAAAGACTCTAAATCGGCTCGCACAAAAGAAATGTCCACAAAGGAAAATAGTGGCATTTCTATATGTACTGTATAGTCCTCTACCTCTTTATCATATAAGGCAGACCAACGCCACCCCAATTCATTTTGATAGTGAAAAATAGGCACCTTTAATACGTCTTCACCAGCACTAATACGATTAGCTAATATTGTATAGTCACTTTCAGTAGATGTAACTAACGTAAAGCCGTCAACAGTTTGAGGTAACCAAGAATAGTCTAAGGCTTTACAAGCTTCAATAATTGTTTCCATATAACGCCTCATATCTTTCTTGATACTGTAAGACCGCCTTTACATAGCTACGGGTCTCAGGGAACGGAATCGTATCGACCATTCCATTCCAGTTATTTTCACGAAGCCACGATTCCACATGACCACGACCAGCATTGTAAGCAGCTAATGCTAACACCTGATCACCATTAAATTCCTTTAACAAGTGACCTAAATACCATGTACCTAACTCAATATTTATAGTAGGCTCTTTAAGTTGACGATCTGTATAGTTACCATGCCCCACTTGCTGTGCCACCCAACGAGCCGTATCTGGCATGAGTTGCATCAATCCAAGAGCCCCCGTTTCAGACTCCGCTGTGTTTTTATACTTGCTTTCTGCTAAGATAACACTAGCTACCAAAGATGGAGGTACCTGCTCTTTCTCAGCTGCAGCTATAACTTCCTCTTTATAGTTAAAGGGATACGCAATCTGACGCGCCAAATGGTCATCTAGATATGTAAAATAAAACCATCCTAGTACGACACAAGATAGTGCTGTTGCCGTTGCACGTTTCATATATCCCCCTTTCTATATAGAAACTATACATAGTCACCAAGATATAAAATATAACAAAATACTAGGTTAATATTATACGAAGTTTTATGGGCTTATTATACCATTTAATAGTAATTTTTATATACCAATTTTGACACATAAAATGACTATCATTGAGGTTCTTATAAAACTGATTCGATGCGCCCATCCCAAATGTTATCTAATTGTTCCCTTAAATTTAAAGGTGTACCATTATTGTCAATAATTACATCCGCGTAAGACCGTTTATCCTCAAGACACATTTGACTATTAATACGAGCCAATGCCTCCTCCTCAGTCAATCCATTGCGGCTCATTAAGCGCTCAATTTGAGTCGACTCATTCACATATACGAGCCACACCTCGTCCATCATGGTATACCATTCTCCCTCGATGAGTAAAGGGATATCATATAGTAAAACTGGTGTATGTAGCTCCTCATAATGAGCTGTAAGTTCCATAATTCGATTTTGAATATGATCCTTTAAACAACCATTCAATTGTTGGCGCTTTTTTGCATTGTGAAAGACAATAGCTCCTAATGCTTCTCGGTTTAATGTCCCATCATCGCGCAATACATCGGTTCCAAATGCATCTACAACTGCTTCTAAACCCTTTGTACCAGGTTCAACAACTTCACGAGCCACAATATCAGCATCGATATATGGTATACCTTTATCCTTAAAATATGTAAGAACTGTACTTTTGCCCGACGCGATGCCACCAGTTAAGCCAATTTTAAACATATATACCTTCTATTAATTATAAATACATATTACTTTACTAATGCCCAGTTTTCTGCATGGTGTACGTCTACAATAAGAGGCACTTGTAACTCTACAACAGACTGCATTGTACTACGTAGTAACTCTTCTATAGCTTCTAATTCAGAGTTCACCACTTCAAGTACTAGTTCGTCATGCACTTGTAATAAGAGTCGAGACGTAAAGTTTTGTTCTTCTAACTTTTGCTCCACTTGATTCATAGCTAACTTAATGATGTCTGCGGCGGTACCTTGAATTGGCGTATTCATTGCGGTCCGCTCAGCAAAGGAACGACGGTTAAAGTTACGACTATTGATATCAGGTAACTCACGTTGACGACCAAACATAGTGCGAACTTTGCCAGTTTCATGAGCCTCTTGAACCATTCGATCCATATACTCTTTAACCTTAGGATAACGGCTAAAATAAAGATCAATATAGTTTTTAGCTTCACCCCGTGTAATACCAAGGTCACGAGATAAACCAAAGTCAGAAATACCGTAGATAATACCGAAGTTAATAGCCTTCGCATGGGAACGTTCTTCGCTAGTTACCTCATCTTGAGATTTACCAAGCACCTCTGCCGCAGTAAAGCGGTGAATATCCTTACCTTCCACAAAAGCTTTAATCAACGCTTCATCGCCAGACAAATGAGCTAAGATACGCAACTCAATTTGAGAGTAATCGGCACTCACCAATGTATCATATCCAGCACCTGGATAGAATAAAGCGCGAATTTCACGGCCTTTTTCGGTACGAACCGGAATATTTTGCAAGTTCGGATCAGATGAGCTCAAACGACCTGTAGCCGTAACCATTTGATTGAAAGTTGTATGAATACGATGTGTCTTATCATTAATAAGAACTGCCAAACCTTCGCAATAGGTAGATACCAATTTAGCAACAGAACGGTATGCCAAGATTTTTTCAACAATCGGACTTTCGTGACGAAGCATATCCAATACTTCCGCATCTGTAGAATAGCCAGTCTTAGTTTTCTTGATGATTGGCAAGTTCAACTTTTCAAACAAGATTACACCCAATTGTTTAGGTGAATTAATATTAAACGTTTCTCCTGCTAGTTCATAAATCTCTTCTTGTACTTGAGTTAGCTCCTCTTTAAAGCGAGTCGTTGTTTCCGCCAACTTCTCTGTATCGATATAGATACCATTTTTCTCCATCACAACTAAGGTATGAATCAAAGGTAACTCAATTGTCTCATATAAAGACCATAACTCTTCACGGCGCGCAGACTCACAAGCAACTTCATTCATAGCGAGTAATGCTTTCACCATGGACACGCATTCTACGTCTACACTACCGTTAGCAATGCTAGGTACAGAAAAGCGCTCAGTTAGGTATAAATAACCATAATTAGTACGCGTAGGATCTAATAAATACGCAATGAGCGACATATCGTGAACACGAGCAGTTTTATCAGCATTAAATAAGGAAATTTCAGCTGGCACATCTGCACCAAAGGCTTCAATAATCTCCTTGGTCTGAGTTGTAACGATGGCTTTGGCACCTTGTAATACAGCTAAAACAGCTTTAGTATCATCTGTTTTTACAATAGTATCTCCATTAGATAGATAAGCATTCGTTACCGTTCTAAATGGAGTTTTACCATCTAATATAACATGTACTGCTACCGTTTTATCTTTATAAAAATCAGCGGTTAATGATTTAGCATCCGCTAAATCATTTAAAGAAATCTCTTCTTGTGGTGAAAATAAAGAACCTGGATCACCAAGAGCTACTTCCTCACACCCCATTACTTGTGCAATGCGAGGTGTTAATTTAGTAAAACCTAAAGTTTCAAATAACGGTTGTACTTCAGAGGCATGAAAGTTTTGTACAAAATCTTCTACTTTATAAGATAACTCCATGTCTGTTTTTATTGTAGCCAACTCACGAGACAAGAAGGCTAACTCTTTATTCTCTACAAGGCGCTCTTTTAATTTCTTACCAGAAATATCTTCAATATGATCATATACAGATTCAAGATTGCCGTATTCGGTAATTAATTTAAGCGCTGTTTTCTCACCTACGCCTGGTACACCTGGAATATTATCGGAAGAGTCACCCATAAGAGCCTTCATTTCGATAACCTTATCAGGACCATAGCCATAAAGTTCTTCCATATTATCTAGAGTAACCTCTAACATATCAGAAATACCTTTTTTAGTTAAGAACACATGGCTATGTTCTGTTACAAGCTGTAAATTATCGCGGTCTCCTGTAATAATTTGAACAGCCATATCAGGGGCTCCAAACTTCTTGCTTAAAGATCCGAGAATATCATCCCCTTCAAAACCTTCTTCTTCGATGACACAAATGCCTAATGCTTTTAATACATCTTGAATTAAACTAAACTGCGGACGTAAATCCTCAGGTGCATCTGGACGATTTCCTTTATACTCGCTATACATTTCTGTTCGGAATGTTTGACGCCCTTTATCAAAAGCTACGGCAATATAGTCAGGATTAATCTCTTCATACAATTTAATGAGCATTGTTAAGAAACCATATACTGCATTCGTTGGCGTTCCCAGAGCGGATTTCAACGGTGGTAATGCAAAAAATGCACGAAATAACAAACTGCTGCCATCTATAATCATTAATTTTTTCATAAGACACCTCACTTAATTCTATTCTTCATTATAACATAAGGACCCTTTTAACTTTCATAAATAAAAATTAATATATTGTTACACTAGAAAATGAGTAAGTAATTTGATTTTAAAAACCACATATATACTTTTGTTAATAAACAGTAGAAAATGTTTTACAAATCATGTCATTAAGGAAAATATTGGGCTGAAAAGTCCTTGCGTATCAATATTTGGTATGATATAATCATTCAGGTATAAGAAACGATTTTTAAGGAGGTGACTCAATTGCCAAACATTAAATCCAGTATTAGAAGCGTAAAAACGGATGCTGAACGTCGTGCGAAAAATGCCGCTGTAAAATCTCAAATTCGTACAGCAGCTCGTAAAACCGTTGAAGCTGTTCAAGCAGGCGCAGTAGAAGAAGCAAAACAAGCACTTGTTCATGCTACTAGCGTAATTGATAAAGCAGCCTCCAAAGGTGTACTTCATAAAAACACTGCAGCTCGCAAAAAATCTAACCTTGCAGCTAAAGTAAACGCTTTATAATTTTAAAAGCAAGCAAGACAGTCTCTCGGTTATCCGTTGAGACTGTTTTTTTATGCCTTTTTTCTATTTAGTCATAAAAAAATTTTTCGTTTGTTATACAGTTATATTTTATTACGCCCTATGGGCAGATTAGAGGACTATTACTATGAGAACACTATTATTAATGCGTGGTGCTCCTGCTAGTGGTAAGTCTCAGTGGATTCGTGACAACAATCTTGAGGCTTACACCCTTGAAGCCGATCATTTCCGTATGCTTTTACGTAGCCCTTCCCTTGGTGAGAACGGCTGGTATATTTCACAAGAGGATAATGGTCCAACATGGAAGCTCCTACTAGATTGTTTAGAAAAACGAATGAGCAATGGCGACTTTGTTGTCTTAGATGCTACTCACACTACCTCTAAAGCTATTAATGCTTACAAAGAATTGCTTAACAAATATAAATATACTGTATATTACTATGAACCTAATACATCCTTAGAGGATTGCTTGGCCCGTAATGCGGCACGCACCGATTACAAACGTGTGCCAGAGCAAGTTATTCATTATATGTACAAAACGATTAAAACAAGCACATTACCAAACTTTTGCAAAAGAATTAACTCTATTGATGAAATTAACAATTACTTCACGGCTAATCTAACAAATAAATATAATCGAGTACGTATTATCGGTGATATTCACGGTTGCTACACCGCATTACAACAAGCTATTACACCATGGGATGAAAAGACATTATACATCTTCTGCGGTGACTATTTAGAACGCGGTATTGAAAACAAAGAAATGATGTACGAAATGATGCGTCTCAGCACATTACCTAATACAATTATGTTAGAAGGTAATCACGAGCGACATATTGCAAACTTTGCATTCCATACAAATTTAGATCGTTCCAAACGCTTTATGAAAGATGTGGTAGCACCTATCGTAAAAGATATGACGAAAAAAGAAGTAGAATCACTCCAACGAGAACTACGACTCTTTTATAAATCACTTCGTCAATGTTATCCATTCAGCTTCCATGGCAAAAAATATTTAGTTTCCCATGGTGGCCTCTCCTATGTGCCTAATATGACCTTCATAGCCACCTCAACATTTATTAATGGTTTTGGAGCTTACGAAACAAATATCGCTAATATTTACGATACTAATTACGAACAAGGCATGTGTCAGGACTTCATTCAAATTCACGGTCATCGTGGTGTTCCAGATGGAAAGTACTCCTTCTGTTTGGAAGGAGAAGTAGAATTTGGTGGAGAACTAAAATACATCGATATCACTGCAAATACTTTCACAAAAAATGGAATAAAAAACGATGTATATGATAAAGATTATATGCGCCATGAATTCCAAAATATGACACAACACATCATCTTCACACAAAATGAAGATATTAATATTATTGGCAATTCAAAATTAGTAAAAGTAAAACAGTGTTTCCCTAACCTATATTCCTTGAACTTTACCTCTCGTGTATTCCATAAGCGATTATGGAATGAAAGTACAGTACACGCTCGTGGATTATTTGTGGATCGAATTACAGGAGATGTGAAATTACGTAGTTATAATAAATTCTTTAATCTTGGTGAACGCCCAGAAACAGAGTTAGATAATCTAGCTAATACTCTTTCTTTCCCAGTTGAAATTAGAACTAAAGAAAATGGTTACCTTGCTATTCTTGGCGTTATCAACGAAGAATTAGTATTTGCCTCTAAATCTACAACAGAGGGTATACATGTGGATTTATTTAAAAAACTATTCCATAGATTACCTGAAAATCTACAAGCAAAAATCAAAGATTTATTAGCACGTAATAACTGCTCCATGATATTTGAAGTCATCAGTCAAGAGGATACTCATATCATTAAATACGACCAAGACCATCTCTATGTGCTTGATATGATTCAAAATACTCTAGACGTAAATGGTAAGCATATAGATGTCCCATTCTCTAGAGAAAAATTAGCTGAACTATATACAATTTTACAAAAATATGACACTGACTTGATTTCCATTGTTAAAACAGTTCAACAAATTTCTACCATGGATGAGCTCCAAGACATTATAAATGAGGAACTAAATTCATGCCATGAATCTGAAGGCTTTGTATTAGTCGATAGCAATGGTTTTATGACTAAATTCAAAGGGCCTTATTATAATATGTGGAAACACAGACGAAATCGCATTCTAGAACCGTATCAAAAATTTGGTAAAATTCCATATGAAAACTGTAAAAATGAAGATGACACTAAATTTGCAAACTTCCTTGGTTCATTAGATTATGATGTAGTATGTAAATCTACCATACTTGATATTAAAGATATGATGGAAAGTCAAGGCTTGTTATAGTTAAATAAACTCATCCTGTTTTAAGGATAAAAGCAAAAGGGACTATAACCAAATAGTCCCTTACTACTAAAAACAGCTATTAGTTGATTATATATAATCAACTAATAGCTATTTTTTCTGTATTTTTTTAAGGAAAAATGGCCCAAAGTACACATTCCATTGGTATATGATTTAGTAGGTATGAAAAAGAACAAAATAAATGAATTTAATTATAACAAATTATCCATACAATTTTTTGATAACAGTATTATAAGATTATATTCAATTATATATAAGAAATAGTTTCTATACAAAGCTACACTTTCAAAGAATTAAGAAATGAAGAACCAATCCCCCATTGTTTCAATCCAAAGTTTTGTAATACTGTTTCGCCTATATCCGCAAAACTATGTCTATCACCCAAAGCTACGGAATGACTCATACTTGGACTATAAGCTAGCAAAGGCACCATTTCTCTCGTATGATCTGTACCTTTCCAAGTCGGATCATTCCCATGATCTGCAGTGATGAGAAGTAAATCATCATCTTTAAGCAAGTCCAACAAACCGCCTAATTGGTAATCAAAGTCTTCAATAGCACGCTTATACCCTTCTACATTGCGCCGATGACCGTACAGACTATCAAATTCAACAAGATTGACCATCATAAGTCCCCGTGTAAAACTACGTCCCAATAGATAAGGAACTACGTTCATACCATGCGCATTAGACTTTGTTGGATATGATGCATCCCAGCCAACATGAGCATAAATATCACCGATTTTGCCAACTGCCACTGTTGGAATGTTTGCGTCTTGTAACTCTTGTTGCACCATTTTCTTTTCAGGCATACGACTGTAATCATGACGATTTGAGGTGCGTACAAAATGACCTGGTGTACCAACAAAAGGTCGAGCTATAATACGCCCCACATAATAATCACCGACACATACTTTATCCCGTGTAATTTGACACATGCGATACAAATCTACTAAGGGAATGATATCCTCATGCGCAGCAATTTGAAAAACCGAATCCGCCGATGTATATACGATTGGCTTACCAGTTCTTATATGTTCTTCTCCGAGGCGTTCAATAATTTCCGTTCCAGAGGCTACCTCATTACCAAGAAATCCATAACCCGTTTCTTTTGTGAAAACATCCATCAGTTCCTTCGGAAATCCATCATAAAATGTCGGAAATGGCACCGTTACAGGATGCCCCATCATCTCCCAATGACCACTTGTCGTATCTTTGCCAGTACTCGTTTCAGCCATACGACCATAAGCGCCAATAACAGGCTCATCAAACGCTGATATATCAGCAATATTAGCTAGACCTAGAGATTTTAAATTTGGACAGCGAATAGGTCCTGCTACCGCTTCGATATGTCCTAATGTATTCGAACCTTCATCGCCAAATTTAATCGCATCGGCTGCATGCCCTACACCGACACTGTCCATTACTAGTAGAATAATTCGATTATACATATGTACTCCTAAATCTATATGAGATTAGTTACTCATATAATGTAAAAATACTTTGTAATATATTACAGTTAAAATCATCAATATGAATTAATAAAATACATATTATATTGAGAGATAATATTTCTAAAAATTATTTAAGATATGGCATAGCAAGCATGAGGGCCGCCAAAGATTTGCTATCCTTAATAGCCTCATTCTTGATAGCTTCCAATAGTTCTGGCAATGTGTAGTATTCTAGCTCCACATATTCATCAGGATCCCAATTGGTTTCCCCCATGGTAAGGTCCTTCGCAAGATATAAATGTAATACTTCATTGCAGAAACCAGGACTCGTAGCAATTGTACCTAACGAAATCCATTGAGCTGCACGATAGCCGGTTTCCTCAGCAAGCTCCCGTTTAGCACAAACAATCGGTTCTTCATTTGGATCCAATTTTCCTGCTGGTACCTCCAGTAGCGTCTGTTGCAAAGCATATCTAAATTGACGTTCCATAACAATCTTATTATCCTCTGTTACTGCCACAATCGCTGTAGCACCCGGATGATGCACAACCTCACGCCATGCATCCTTTCCGTTCACATCGGCTATATCATAGGTAACTTGAATCAACTTACCGTTAAATTTCATTTCACTGGATTTCTGAATTTCCTTACTAATTGCCATATATACCTCTAATCTTTTATTTTATGTAAAAACCCGAGCATTCTTATACGTTGTAAAATTTCCTCTAAATACACTTTATTAGGAACAATAAAATCAATATTATCCCGCGTATGACGCTGAACTGTGATATTGTCATCCATAATAGCAAGAATCTTTTCTCTTGTTGTAGGCTCCACCATTTGCTTTATTACAAAGAGAAATCCATTATCTATATCTTGTTGTACTTTATTGTACATGTCTCCTATACCAATATAGGAGCTGCCTTCTTTTTCTACTATAGTAGAAATAAAATCTATAAAACGTTGAGGTATATACACCTTATTATCTTCGAAAGCAACTCTTTCATATGGTTCGGCATACATATCGAGATTATCTACAATAATCAAATATAGTAAACGAGAATAAACTCTGTCCATTTCGATAGTATAACCAGGCAACTTTCTATGTATATGATCTACTATATCCTGAACAGTAAATATATCCCCTCGATCCATAACCTCTTTAATAGCAATATGGGTACTATCCGTCATATTAGAAGGAATACCAGTATTAACAACGCTGCAATAATATAATTTTGATAATACATCTATACTAACGCGTTCATTACGAACAATCTTTTTACTATGTTTATTTTTCGTTAACAGGGACATTCTAAACTGCGTATCATAAATGTAATCATAATATTGCTCTTTTGCAATATAATCATCATTTGCCAATTGAGCTATATTATCGTGAATATCCTCCGGTAACCAACTTATGAAAGATCGTGAAAGAAATACATCCCCTATATAGGCACAACCTTGGTCATTGGCACGTTTTATAAATTCATGTACATATACAGGATCATTAAAAGGCTCTAAATATTCATGAGCCACATAATAATCGTTAGAACTCAACACATTTTGGATGTTATCAATTTTATAGCTCGCTTTTTGACTTATCCGATTATCTAATCCCATTGTATCCGCTACGAGCTTCAATATATTCTTCGTATATAAAGTCCGCTCCATCAACGGTAGCTCTAACTCTTTTTGCTCTGCATATTGCATGATTTCTCGATACTGCTCTAATCGTTTCCATCCAGGATACGTATTATACGATACATAAGCTACACCATTATCGGATAAATTCTTATTACAGATAGATAGAATTTTATCTTTTACCACATCCGGAACCCAGGACCAAATACCATGTACAATAATATAGTCAAAGGTGCCGAATGAATCATCAATATCTAGAATATCCTTCTCAAGCAAATGTATATTGGTTAGTCCCATCGACGCAATCAGTTCATTTCCCATCTTAATCTGGGAAGACGATAAATCAATACCCGTAAAAGACGCTTCAGGATAGTATAAAGCTTGAGAAATAATATTTCCCCCAAAAGAACATCCAAGCTCAAGGACACGCGCCTTTTTTAAAGATACAGGATTTAGTCCAAATAACAAAGCTCGCGCTGCTAATGTATTTAACGAGGTCGCCCCAAAAGGTTGAGAAATATATACTACATCTTCATAACTTTTTTTAAGAACCTTATTCTCATCCAAAACGTGCATGGTATTTTGTGTAGTCTCAATGTCATTCCCCATAACTGATGTACCTACATTCTTTTTTTGTTTTGACTCCTGTTTCATAAAGCCTCCCGAATTGTTCTACTAACTATAATAAATATTATATAGTATTATTGATAATAATTACAGCTGAAGAGAGAAATAAACACACAAAAACCGCCCAACAAAGTTGAGCGGTTTTTACTAGTTTATACAAAACCATATATTATTTACATAGTCCCAGTGCTTCCAATGCCACCAGTTCTTACACCAGTAGCATCATCATCATTTGTAATAAGGTATTTAGAGAATATACCTTGAGCAACGCGTTCGCCTTTTTCAAGGGTAACTGGTTCTTTGCCAAAATTATAGAGAGCGATTATAATATGACCTTCGTTGTCCTCATTGTTGTAGTAATCACTATCAATGATACCTGTGCTATTCACAAGTGCTAAATGGCGTTTAATAGCCATGCTAGATCGGATGTGAATGGCAAGGTATTCGTCGTACGCCATGAAAGCTTTAATACCTGTCGGAACGAGCACTACTTGTCCTGGTTCTAATGTAACAGCTTCAGCACATTCAATATCATAGCCTGCGCTTTCAGTTGTTTTACGTGTTGGTAAGTTGATATCTTGTTCTTCAAAAGCAGAAACTACTTCAAAGCCACGAATATCCATGTAACACCTCTTATTTTAAACAATCTTTACGAGACAAGTTTACACGGCCCTGTTTATCGATTTCGATAACTTTTACCATGATTTCATCCCCTACACTTACTACGTCTTCTACATTTTCAACGCGTTCTTTCGCAAGTTTGGAAATATGTACAAGACCTTCCTTACCTGGTAATACTTCTACGAATGCGCCAAAGGCCATTAAACGAGTTACTTTACCAAGGTATACTTCACCTACTTCAACCTCTTTAGTAAGGTTTGTGATAATTTCTTGAGCTTTTGCAGCCCCTTCTTGTTCTACAGAAGCAATAAATACTGTACCATCATCTTCGATGTCGATTTTAGCGCCTGTTTCTTCGATGATACTTCGAATTACTTTACCGCCAGAACCGATTACGTCACGAATCTTATCAGGATCAATTTTCATTGTAATAATACGTGGAGCGTATTGGGACATTTGTTGACGTGGTTCAGCAATTGTATCAAGCATGATGCCCATGATATGCATACGGCCTTTATGAGCTTGCTCTAATGCTTCTTGAAGGATTTCACGGGATAATCCGGAAATCTTGATATCCATTTGAATTGCTGTTACGCCTTTAGCTGTACCAGCAACTTTAAAGTCCATATCTCCAAGAGCATCTTCCATGCCTTGAATATCAGTTAAAATTGTATAGTGTTCCCCTTGAGTTACAAGACCCATAGCGATACCAGCTACAGGTGCTTTAATAGGTACACCAGCATCCATCAAAGATAATGTAGAACCACATACGGAAGCCATGGAGCTAGAACCATTAGATTCCAATACTTCAGATACTAAACGCAAAGCATATGGGAAATCTTCTTCACTCGGAATCACAGGTACCAATGCGCGTTCGGCCAACGCACCATGACCAATTTCACGACGCCCAGGGCCACGGGAAGAACGAGTTTCCCCTACAGAGAAGGACGGGAAATTATAATGATGGATATAACGTTTTTCAGTTTCAACACCAAGACCATCGATGGTTTGTTTTTCGGATAAAGGCGCTACTGTTGTGACATTCAACACTTGAGTTTGACCACGTGTAAACAAGCCAGAGCCATGTGTACGTGGTAATACGCCTGTACGGCAAGAGATTGGACGAACTTCATCAAGTTGACGGCCATCTGGACGGATTTTTTCAACAGTAATCATATGACGCACGATTTCTTTTGTCATTGCATCAAATGCTTTATTTACATCAGCCAAGTTATCTGGGTAGATTTCTTCAAAGTGAGCTAATACATCTGCCCTTACTTCATTTTCTTGTGCATCACGTTGTTGTTTATCTGCACAACGAACTGCAGCATCAAGTTTATCATGACCATAGGCACGAACTGCATCACTAATTTCAGCAGGAACATCTTTACATTCAAATACACGTTTTTCCTTACCTACTTTTGCAGTCATATCTTCTTGGAATGCTACGATCTTTTTGATTTCTTCGTGAGCTGCCATGATAACTTCAAGAATGATATCTTCCGGTACTTCTTCAGCGCCACCTTCAACCATGAGGATAGCATCTTTAGTACCAGCTACAACGATATTAAGATCTGTTTCTTCTAATTGTGATTTCGTTGGATTTACAACAAATTCACCATTGATACGTCCCATACGAACGCCTGCAATAGGACCATTCCAAGGAATATCAGAAATAGACAATGCCGCAGAAGCGCCAATCATACCACAAATGGCTGGATCACAATCTTGGTCCACAGACATAACTGTTGCTACTACGTGTACTTCGTTTCGTACACCTTTATTAAATAATGGACGAATAGGACGGTCAATCAAACGGCTATTCAAAATTGCAGACTCAGGTGGACGTGCTTCACGTTTAATGAAGCCCCCTGGTAAACGACCAACAGCATACATTTTTTCTTCATAGTCTACTGTAAGTGGGAAGAAGTCGATATCCTTCGCCTCTTTAGAGCCTGTAGCAGTAACGAGTACACGAGTATCGCCATAGCCAACCATTACGGCACCGCCAGCTTGTTTTGCAAGTTCCCCAGTCTCAATCGTAAGAGTACGACCAGCTAGGTCCATTTGGAATTGTTCCATTCCTATTCCTCCTAAAAATCTTCTTATATGTATACCTTCTAATTATATATCAATTAAAGCTAAATAGCCAATTCAAATTAAAAAAGCCGTCCTTTAGGACGGCTAATTTTATTATTTACGAAGACCAAGGCGTTCGATAAGAGAACGATAACGTTCGATATCTTTACGACGAAGGTAGTCAAGCATGTTACGGCGTTGACCAACCAATTTCAACAAACCACGACGGGAATGATGGTCTTTTTTGTGCTCTTTCAAGTGCTCAGTTAAGTATTGAATGCGACTTGTTAAAATCGCAACTTGTACTTCTGGAGAACCAGTGTCACCTTCATGAGTAGCGTATTCTTTAATTACTGCTAATTTAGCTTCTGTAGTTAACATTAATGTTACCTCCTAAAAAAATTATAATCCCGATAAGCTTAAGTAACCGTTGGAGAATCGAATACTTCGCTTACGATATGTCTTACGACCTAATTTAGTATACAGTATCTGCCCTATCTTGTAAAGCAAAAATACAGTAATTGAACAAAAGATAGATTAGAACTTTCTTCTATTATTTAGCACCTAGCACCATGCGGTCGCTCAGTGCATTTTCACCAGCTACCTCGAACTTTTGAAGTAAGTCCGCAACAGTTAATTGTTTCTTTTCTTCCCCTTTTACATCATAGATGATTCGACCAGCATCCATCATGATGAGGCGATTGCCAAATCGCAATGCATCACGCATATTATGGGTAATCATAAGAGTTGTTAGATTATGTTCTGCAACGAGTTTATCTGTCAGTTGCAATACATTTTCTGCAGTTTTAGGGTCAAGTGCCGCCGTATGCTCATCTAGCAATAAGAGTTCTGGACGAAGCATGGTAGCCATTAACAATGTAATAGATTGACGTTGACCACCAGATAGTAAGCCCATACGAGCAGATAAACGATCTTCAAGGCCTAAGCCTAATAATGCAAGACGTTCCTTGAAAAATGCTTGTTCACTATCTTTGAAAGCCCATTTAAGACCTAAACGTTTACCACGGCGCATAGCAAGAATCAAGTTTTCCTCGATTTGCATATTACCAGCAGTACCAACCATCGGGTCTTGGAATACACGACCAATGTATTTAGCACGTTTGTATTCTGGCATTTTTGTCACATCAATCTCATTAATTGTAATGGATCCTTCATCTACTGGAAATACACCAGCAATGGAGTTTAATAAAGTACTTTTACCAGCACCATTACCACCAATGACAGTACAAAAATCACCCTCTTCTAGATGAAGATTAATGCCTTGTAATGCAGTCTTTTCATTAATTGTGCCCTTAAAGAAGGTTTTTACCATATTTTTTACTTCTAACATAGTGTCCTCCTTAACGAGCCAACCATTTTGCTTTCAATGTAGGTAAGGAAAGCGCGATGGCAACAAGAATTGCAGTGAATAATTTCAAATCATTTGGTGGCATACCCATGTAGAGAACGGCTGCAATAACGATACGATATACAATAGAACCAAGTACTACGGCGATGAGACTACGTACGAAGGATTTCGTACCAAACACTACTTCACCGATGATTACAGAAGCCAAACCAATAACAATGGTACCAATCCCCATGCCTACATCAGCAAAGCCTTGGAATTGACCAATAAGAGCCCCAGACATACCAACAAAACCATTGGAAATCAAAAGACCAAGAACGATCATATTATCAGTATTTACGCCTTGAGCGCGAATCATTTGAGGGTTAACACCTGTAGCACGTAAGGCTGTACCAATTTCGGTACCGAAGAACCAAAATAAGAGCAAGCATACAACTACAGCTACTATAATACCTACGATGGCTGCAGACCACATATTCGGCGTATGGAAAAATCCACCAAGAATCGTATAAATTGTATCCATACGAAGCAAAGATACATTAGCTTTGCCCATGATGTGAAGGTTTACAGAGTACAATGCAATCATTGTCAAAATACCAGCCAATAATGCAGGAATTTTTAATTTTGTATGAATCCAACCTGTTACAGCACCGGCTATCATACCACCCACACCGGCAAGTAAAATGGAAAGGATTGGATTCATACCACTTGTAATTAAAATAGCAGAAATGGCTGCCCCCATTGGGAACGTACCTTCCACGGTTAAATCAGCCACATCTAATACGCGGAAGGTTATGAATACACCGACCGCTAACAAAGACCATAAAAGGCCTGTGGTTATGGTGCCTACCACTAAATCTAACATCAAATTCTCCTCTATTGTTTCATATCTTTACGAAGAGCCTCAGGAATCGTAATACCTAATTTTTTAGCACGTTCTTCGTTAACAGTTAACTTAATCTCTTTTTGTGTCTCAATAGCTAAGTCTGCAATTTTTGCTTCTCCTGCAAGAACTTTAGCAGCCATTAAACCTGTTTGATAACCCAATTGATAGTAATCAACAGAATAAGTTGCTACACCACCAGTCATTGTCATACCTTCATCGGCAGCAAATACTGGAATTTTAGCAGCATCTGTAATTTGTGCTAAGTTAGCCATAGCAGATGCCAATACATTATCTGTTGGCGTATAGATAGCTTGTACATCTTGGTTCACAAGATTTGTAGCCGCTTGTTGGATATCATTTACATTGGAAACAGTTGCCTCTACAACAGTAATACCTTTTGTAGCAGCATAGGCTTTCATTTTTTCAACTTGCAATTGGGAGTTGATTTCAGAGGATGTATAAATGGCACCAATGCGCTTTACATTCGGTACTAATGCTATGATAAGATCAACCTCTTTTTCAACAGGTGTCATATCAGATGTACCAGATACATTACCACCAGGGTGTTCGTTAGATTGAACGAGTTTAGCTGTCACGTAATCTGTAATAGCTGTACCCATGATTGGCATGTCATGAGAAGCATTTGCCATCGTCTGAGCCGCAGGCGTTGCAATAGCTAATACTAAATCTTTTTTATCAGACACGAAACGTTGTGCAATACTATTTAGATTAGATTGATCGGCCTGTGCATTTTGTTGGTCAATTTTAATGTTTTGACCATCCTTATATCCTTTAGCTGCTAAACCATCTACGAAACCTTTATTAGCAGCATCAAGAGATGGATGTTCTACTAATTGAATAACACCAATTTTCTTTTGGTCATTAGTTGCAGTATTGGAACCACAACCGCCTACCATTGCCACAACAGCAATGGCACTAAGTGCCACTGCAATACTTTTTTTCCAATTCATGTATAACTCCTTACCAGATATGTATTAAATCATAGTCGCCTTGTTCATCAAATCCTCTGGTAAGGTGATGCCCAATTTATCTAATTTATCTTTTCCCACAACTAATTTAAATTCTTTCTGCATTTCGATAGGCATATCTTCAACTTTAGCTTCACCAGTTAGAATTTTAGCTGCCATTAAGCCGGTTTGGTAACCAAGTTTGTAATAATCCACAGACAAGGACATAACTGCCCCACCTTTTACGTGGTTATCTTCACCGCCAAACACAGGGATTTTTGCTGGATCGGTAATAGCTACAAGATTGCTCATCGCAGATGCTACCACATTATCTGTTGGTACATAAACTGCATCTACACGTTGAGATACTAGATTTTGTGCCGCTTGTTGAATATCGTTTACATTGGAAACTGTAACTTCTTCAACTTTAATGCCTTTTGTAGCTGCATAAGCTTTCATCTTCTCCACTTGAATTTGAGAGTTTACTTCACTAGAGCTATAAATAGTACCAATTGTCTTAGCATTTGGTAATACTTTTAAAATTAAATCAACTTGTTGTTCTACTGGGTTCATATCGGATGTACCAGATACGTTACCACCTGGATGTTCATTAGATTTAACAAGTTTAGCTGCTTCATAATCAGTAATAGCAGTCCCCAAGATTGGGATATCATGAGTCGCATTCGCCATAGATTGAGCTGCTGGTGTTGCAATGGCTAAGATTAAGTTTTTACGATCAGATACAAAACGCTGTGCAATGCTGTTTAAATTAGATTGATCTGCTTGTGCATTCTGTTGGTCAAAGGTGATTTTATCAGCTAAGCCCTTTTCTTTTAAAGCATCAACAAAACCTTTGTTTGCTGCATCAAGTGCAGGATGTTCTACCAGTTGTACTACGCCAACCTTGTATTCACCATTAGATGTTGTTCCATTGGAGCCACAGCCTGTGAATGCCATCAATGCTGCCGCCGTGAGCGCTAGGGCAATACCTTTTTTTAAATTCATGGGGATTTCCTTCCTATCTGCAATGACTATAATACATCTATTATAAACAAATTTCTTTACTACATCAATGTAGCAGATTAAAGTATTTTACATTTGTCCATTTATAGAACACATTAAGATATGAAATCCTCTTATTTTTCAAGAGATGCTAACATGTCTTCTGTTAGCTCATTGGCCGCTAAAATATAGTCTTTAAGGGTCCCCTTATCAAGTGCTACCTTCATAACAGGTACTTCAAATGGATCGAGGATGACACACATTAAAATTTCACCCGTTACATAATAACCAACTACAGCTTCCCCTTCATCAGGATCTAATGTTTCACGCTTTACCGTTACACAGTATGGTTTCATAACCTGTGCTGCAGCTTCTGCTACTTCTTCACGATTAGCAATATATTCTTCAGCCTTTGTTTCAGGAATATCAAAAATATCGACCTTTACAGTCTTAACCTCTGTTGCCTCTCCCTTCGCTGCCTCTATGGCTGCGCCTAAATCTGTTTGATTCATATATACCTCACATAGAATGGACTTTCACCAATGGTGAAAGCCCCATAATTTTAGATTGATTCATCAGCTGCATTTAAAAATGCCACATAGCATTGTTTAGCCTCGTAAATATCCGCCTTAGATGTAACCTCCCATGGAGCATGCATGCTAAGAACGGCTACACCACAGTCGATGACATTCATACCATAAAGAGCCATGATGTACGCAATGGTGCCACCACCACCTAAATCAACCTTACCGAGCTCTGCTGTTTGGTATGTTACATTGTTAGATTCCATGACACGACGGATAAAGCCCATATACTCAGCATTCGCATCATTGGAACCAGATTTACCACGAGAACCAGTAAATTTATTGAATACAACACCCATACCTAGGTAAGATGCATTTTTCTTTTCGAAAGCAGATGCATATAGCGGATCATAGCCAGCACTAACGTCGGAAGATAACATACGAGAATTTTCCAATGTACGTCGTACACTTACAGAGTTAGGTTTTCCCATAAGGGTAAGCACTTCTGCTACTGCATTTTCAAAGAAACGAGATTGCATACCAGTAGCGCCTACAGAACCTATTTCCTCTTTATCTACAAGCAAACAACAAGTCGTACGTTTTACATTGTCTACCTCAAGCATAGCCACTAAAGATGTATACGCACAAACGCGATCATCTTGACCATAAGCCATAACCATGGAGCGGTCAAAGCCCATATCACGAGCTTTTCCTGCTGGTACGATTTCAAGCTCTGCAGATAACAAATCACGTTCTACGAAGCCATATTCTTTTTCAAGGAGGTTATTAATAAATTTCGTAACCCCTTCTTTTTCTTCATCTTTTACAGGACGACTGCCGATAAGTAAATCGAGGGCCTCCCCTTCAATTACCTTCGCTGCATTCTTTTGCATTTGTTCTTGTCCCAAATGAGGTAACAAATCTGTAATGCAGAATACAGGATCATTTTCCTTATCGCCAATATTAATGTTGATACGTGTACCATCTGTTTTAACTACTACGCCATAAATAGCGAGAGGCATGGCAACCCAATGGTATTTCTTAATGCCCCCATAATAATGGGTATCCCAAAATACTAAATTACTATCTTCATATTGTGGGTTTTGCTTTATATCGATACGTGGAGAGTCAATATGAGCACCTAAAATATTCATACCCAATTCAATATCATCGGTACCAATGTTAAATAAAGCAATGGATTTATCCATATGTGTGTAATAAATCTTGTCACCTGCTTTAATTGGTGTATTGGATTTAATAATATCTTTTAAGTTTACATATCCTTTAGCTTCTGCAAATTCAACAGCTTGTACAACGCATTCACGTTCTGTTTTACCATTATCTAAAAATTGACGATATGTATCACTTAAGGCATATACCTTTTCCATTGTGGCATCATCATAATTATGCCAAGCATATTTACGTTCCATAATCTATCCTTTCTATAAGTTCACAGTTTAACCATTACAGCTCTATCGTTGTGAACTTGCATTAACAATATTATTTTTGGCGGTTCTTTTCAAGTTCCGCCTTGCGAAATTCTAAATATTTTCGCTCTTTTTCTCGATTGATTTCAGACTTCTGAGTATATAGAAAACGAATTTCGTCCGTACAATGGGTCAGTACCTTAGTAACATAGAATTTACTACTGCCGGACTTAATCGTATACTTTCCAACTTTAAGTTGCACCGCAAAATCGCCATGTTTAGGACATACTCCAATGGCTAGGTGCTTATCCCCTTGTAATCGTTCAGGTCTTGTCATTTCTAAACGTGTTTGACAGTACGGACAGAAGGACATACGTACTCTTCTATCATGAACAATACGTTTTTTCTCAGAAAAATTTTCATACATAAAAAAAGTGAGAATTGGAGGATATAGGAAAGGATTACTACTTTCCTTGCGAATTAGATCATAATGCAAAATTCCTTGTGCAATATCTAAAGTCTGACAAATGTGAGCTGTAAAAACTGCATCATGCAAGGCATTATGAGCAGATAAATGCTCCGTTGATATATTGAGATCCTCCAAAGCATGCGCCACAGAATACTGTTGACTTGTTCCATAGCGTTGATAAGAATAAATCATTTGCGCATCTACCCATTGATCATAAGATAATGCTTTCATCTTATGAAGCATAAGATTTTCTCGTAGGATAAGAATATCGTCTGATCCCCAAGAAAGCAGCATATATTCATCACCACACCATTTTTGAAAGTACTGCATAGCCGTCTTGAATGGCACACCATGATTGAGCTCATGGGTGGTTATCCCTGTCAACTCGCGCACATGTTTATGCATCCGTGGCAAATATTGAGGTTTGATGAACATCGTAAAATGGTCTATAATGTCCATCTTTTCATTCAGTTTTACCGCTCCGATTTGAATGATTTCCCCTGTCAACGGCATTTTTGTGCGCTTCATAAAGCTAATGTCATTGCTATAGGGTTGGTTCCATTCTAAATCAAATACAATATAGTTCATACGTTTATTTCGATTCTAAAAGCAATGTTTCCGCTGCTTTAATAACCTGTTCTTCAGAAATTACAGATAAACCTTTATAATTTCCTTCTTTAATAATTTTTTTCATGCTTTTACCAATCTCATAAGAATCCATCGTTTCTAAAACGATAGCATGAGCTTGATAAGGTCCATAAAAGAATGGATTTGATGGACCATACAGTGCCACAATTGGCACACCTTGACTGATTCCTACATGCATTGGTCCAGAGTCATTAGTAATTAATAGATTACAACGGCTCATAGCCGCTGCCAAAGGACCTAACTGGAATTTTCCGGTAGCCACAATAGGCTTTGTTTCCATTTGTTCTACTACGGGCTGCACCATTTCAAGGTCCATAGGTCCGCCAAAGAAAACCGTCTTATAACCTAAACGACCAAAGTAATCTGCTACATGAGCAAATCGTTCAGCTGGCCAACGTTTCTCAGGAACGGCGCTACCGATATTAAATCCAATGAGTATATCAGTATCAGTTAATCCATGACTAGAATAAAACTCTCGAGCCTGACGACGCCATTCTTCACAGATTTCAATATGTAAACCAGAGTTAGAAGTATCTGTTACACCTAATTGCTCTAGTACATCAATGTACATATCCGCAGCATGACGAGTTTTACGATCTAAGCGCGTATACTTTGTCATGAATGGTCTAAAGAGGAAATGGCTCATACCAGTTGTAATAGGTGCATGAATCTTCCATGCTAAATATGAAGTACGCTCATTAGGATGTAAATTAATGACTATGTCAGGTTTTCCCTTAGCATTGATTTCACGAGCCACTTCATTGAGACCTGAGATGCTATTATGGCGCCCTTTTTTATCTACAACAATAAGTTCATCAATATTTGGATTATATTCCATTACTTGTTGTAATTTTTCATCTATTACATACGTAATATGACTATGAGGAGCCGCTTTGCGAAGCACTTCTAAAAACGGAGTCGTTAATATAACATCGCCTAAATGCATTAAAAAGGTTACCACAATGCGCTTATAATCTAGTTCCATTATAGTTCCTTTCCAAGTACTTGTTCATACACTGACCATACCGCGTCTACAGGAATTTGTGCCATACAGTCTGGATCATCTACTAGTGGTTGCTCAGGTGTAGCCTTAGAAGTAGGTGAAATAATGAGATGTACATGACTACCACCATAAGGACCTGTACGCTTAGGTGATGTTGTACCAAACATGGCAATCAAAGGACGCTTCAAAGCATTTGCAATATGCAATGGTCCCGTATCGGCACTAATAAAAATCTGACAATGACGAATCAACTCAATGAGTTCAGGCATGGTTGTAAATCCAACTAAATTGATGAGATTCTTATGTTTTACATAATTTTCTATGAAAGCACCTTTATCTACATCATCAGGAGCACCGGCAATAACAACCTTCTTACCAGATTCACATAAACGAATACAAAGTTCTCCAAAATTTAGAAGTGGCCACTCTTTAACAATCCATCGTGCCCCTGGTACAACTACAATATATTCATCATCTACACCATGGCATTTCAACTTTTGTTTTATGGATTTTTCAGCCTCAACGTAAGCTGGCATCGGAAATTCAATCTCCTCCACCTCACCACCAAGGGCGCGTACGGTATCCAGATAGCGTTCAATAACATGGTCGTATTTATGCTCACCTACTAATGCTTTATTAACAAGATTACTGCCCTCACGAAGCTCCCAGTAGCCATACTTTTCAGGGGCACCAGATAATAAGGAAACAATAGCACTTTTTGCGATGCATTGAAGGTCCAAGGTCATATCAAAATGACGACTATGCAAATCTTTGCGCAATTGATATAAATAAGCAGGCTTTTTGAGTCGTTTTTTATCAATAATAATCACATCATCGACCCAAGGTGTACCAGGCAAGAGGCTAGCAAACTGCTCGTGAATGGCCCATGTAATACGAGCATTAGGCCAATTCTTGCGCACAGCGTACAAGGTAGGCAATGCGTGAATTACATCACCTAAGGAACTCATCTTGATGATGAGTATATTCTTGTAATCTTTCATATAGCCTCCCCAATACAAAACAACAACCCTAAATATATTCTTCAAAAATAGACTAAATGGAATAAATGATTAAATTATTGTTTTAATGAAATCCAATAGATTAGAACCTTTAAATAGGTACCCCTTAATGCCAGCAGCCTCAGCTGAATCAACATCACGTTGACTGTCACCGATAAGAAAACTATCTGATATATTTACATCATAATCCTTAATAGCTTGCTTAATCATGCCAGGTTTAGGCTTTCTACATTCACATTCTACTGCATAGAGAGGAACAATACCTTCTTTATGATGTGGACAGTAATAGAAATGTAAAATCGGTGCTCCACTGCGATCTAGTTCATGAGCCATATAGTCATGTAAAATCTGAACATCAGATTCTTTATAATAACCACGAGCTACACCACTCTGATTTGTCACTACAATGAGATCATAGCCCTTACTATGAGCATAAGCAAGGGCCTCTTTTGCACCATCTACCCACTCTAAATCGCTGATTTTATATAGATAACTAACATCCTTGTTAATAACACCATCGCGATCTAAAAATAATACCTTGCGCATTAGCGTAAATACCCTTCGTTATTATCTAATAGTTCACAATATTCTTTAACGGCATCTTCCATTTTATGGAACCCTTTGTCATAGCCAGCGGCTAACAATTTAGTAGTATCAGCCTCTGTAAAGCTTTGGTATTTGCCTTTTAACACCTCTGGGAATGGCACATATTCAATTTTGCCTTGACCATTGTAGTCGATAACAGCTTGCATGAATTGGTTAAAGCTATGAGCATTACCTGTACCACAGTTGAAAGTACCAGAGATTTCAGGATGCTCCCAGAAATAGAAGTTTACATTAACTACGTCTTTTACATAGATAAAGTCACGTGTTTGACCCCCATCTTCGTAGCCATCTGTACCTTCAAAGAGATTAATAATACCTGTTTCTTTATTTTTGTAGAACATTTGACGTACTAAAGAAGCCATTTTATCTTTATGGGCTTCATTAGGACCATATACATTAAAGTAACGTAGCCCAACAACTTGCGCAGTATATTCACCTTCATATTTGCGTACATAACGGTCGAATAACAATTTAGAATACGCATATGGGTTAAGTGCTTCTTCAGCTTCAGGCGTTTCTACGAAACCATGTGTACCATTACCATAGGTAGATGCAGAGGACGCATAGATGAATGGAATGCGACGGTCTTGGCAATAATGGAATAGATTTTTAGAACCTTCATAGTTGTTCTTCATCATGTATTTGCCATTATATTCCATTGTGTCTGCACAAGCACCTTCATGGAATACGACTTCAATAGGGCCAACGTCGAATGTACCATCAGCAATAGCACAATCAAAATCATCACAATCGATGTAATCTAGAAATTCTAAATTTTGAATATTGCGAATCTTACGACCATCTGTAAGATCATCTACGATGAGAATATCTGTACGACCACGATCATTCAGTGCTTTCACAATATTACTGCCAATAAAACCAGCACCACCTGTTACGATAATCATAATTTGCCCTCCTTAGCCATAGTGGCTATTTTCCCTACAATATCTGATGTAGAGTAACCTTCTTTAAATGAAAGAACCTCTACATTGTCAACGGACTCGCGTCCAATAATATCTTCTATTTTGTAATCTCCGCCCTTAACAAGAGTATTGGGACGTAAGTACGCCAGTAATTCAGCCGGTGTATCCTCTTCAAATAGTACTACACCGTCAATACATTGCAACGCACTCAACAAGGCCGCTCTATCCGCTTCACTTACGATGGGCCGTGTTTCTCCTTTTAAACGTCGAACAGATGCATCAGAATTTAATCCAATGATTAAATGATCACCTAGCTGCGCAGCTTCTTGTAAATACGTGATATGTCCACGGTGAAGAATGTCAAAACAACCATTTGTAAACACTACAGTTTCACCTTTGCTTTGCCATTGTGAAACGAGTTCTTTCATCTCTTCCTTCGTATATAATGGCTTAGATTGAATACTATGTTTATAGGAATGCCATAAGTCTAATAACTCAGAACGATGTATTGGATACGTACCAACCTTAGATACTACGATACCCGCTGCACCATTGGCGATATGTAAGGCTAAACGCATCGATAAACCACTTGCAAGACAAGTCATCATCATGGATACAACGGTATCTCCAGCACCACTCACATCGAATACCTCTTGTTGAGTAGCAGGATTATGCCATGTACGGCCATCCTTTGCAATAACCGTAATACCCTTAGCAGATCGAGTGGCCACAATATAGTCTAAATCTACAGTAGCAAGTACAGACTTAGCAGCCTCTACGATAGTAGCGTCATCATTTTCTAATGTACGGCCTACACATTCACCGAGTTCTTTCACATTCGGTGTAATACATGTCGCACCATTGTATTTAGACCAGTCTGCACCCTTAGGATCTACGATAGTTTGAACACCATATTCCTTAGCCAAACCAAAGATTGTCTTCAACAAGGTAGGTGTACAAACGCCTTTACCATAGTCAGATACGACAATACCATCTATCCCCGTTTTACATAGATTTTCCAACCAAACAGACAATTTTTGCTCTTCTTGATTTGTTAAATTTGTAATCGTTTCAAAATCAAGGCGCATCATCTGTTGACGATCACCTAATATGCGCATCTTAGTAATAGTAGAGCGGTCATCACTAGTGATTAAACCAGTCGTATCGATTTTATCAGTATCAAGTAAATGTTGTAACAAACGGCCATGATCATCATTACCTGCTAGTGCACCAAGATATACTTTACAGTCTAAATTAGACAGATTAGATGCAACATTACCAGCTCCACCAAGAACCTCTTTCATCTTGGACACGCGGTTTACAGGAACCGGTGCTTCCGGAGAAATACGACTTACATCACCAAAAACATAACGATCTACCATTACATCGCCTACAACGGCAATCTTCAAGTTTGGCAGTTGCTTTGTTAAAAACTGACTAATGGTAGTATTTATCATAATCCACCTATTCCTTATCAAAATTACATATGTTCCTAATTTAAATAAATTTTTAATTGAAACAATGTGTATCTATGAGTAAAAACCTATCGGTTAATAATCTTCTTCAATAATTTCGCACATAATGTGCCCAGCTAAGATATGCATTTCTTGAATGCGCGCTGTCACATTACTGGGAATAGCCAGCGTAATATCACATAGTTCTGCTAGTTTGCCACCGCCTTCCCCAGTGAAAGCAATGGTATGCATACCGATAGAACGGGCCATTTCTGCAGCTTTTACAACATTCTTGGAGTTACCAGATGTAGAAATACCGATGAGAACATCACCTGTACGGCCTAAGCCCTCTACTTGACGTGCAAAAACAGATTCAAAATCATAGTCATTCGCAATAGCTGTTAATGCAGATGTATCAGTAGTTAATGCAATGCCTGCAAGAGAGCGCCGTTCCTTTTTAAAGCGACAAATCAATTCAGCTGCTAAATGTTGAGAGTCCGCCGCAGAGCCACCATTACCACAGAACAAAATTTTATTACCATTTTCTAAAGCCGCTTTACAGCGATATCCGATTTCTTGAATGGTATCCATATGTTCCATCGTTTTACCAAACACTTCAAGATGCTCTGTAAAACGATCAGCAATGATTGGATTTAAATCAGTCATTATAAAATCTCCTTTAATAGTCTATCTGCATTTTTCCAGAATAACTTTTCACATTGTTCCACAGATAAACCTGCCTCTTTAAAAGCATCATAAAGACGACTCATTTGAGACATATCTGCAATCTCTGTGTCGGGTGGAATCCCATCGAAATCAGTTCCTAATGCCACTACATCTTCACCGCCCTTGTCGATGAGATATAGACCATGTTTAACAATATCTTCAATGCGACTAATTGGCGATGTGCCGAGAAAATTCTGTGCAAAATTAAGTCCTATAATACCTCCCTTATTAGCGATAAGTCTAATAAGATTATCTGGCAAATTTCGCGTATGAGCCCGAACTTCCCGTGCATTTGAATGAGATGCTATAAAAGGAACCTCTAGAATATCCCCTAATTGCTCTGTACCAGCATCGTTAAGATGAGAGCAATCAACAATTATCCCTAACTCTTGCATAGCTTCTACAAATTCAACACCTTTAGATGTTAATTTTTTATGTTGCTCACCACAATGTGGCTCGCCAAGTCCATTTGGATAGTTCCATGTTAGCGTTATAAGTCTGACTCCATCTTGGTAAGCTTGTTTAAGTTTATTTAAATCGCCACCTAGTACGCCACCTTCCTCAATAGACATAAGTGCCCCAATCTTACCAGTCTTGTATACAGACTCTACATCTTGATAAGAGAGCACATGTTGTATGTGCTCTCCATAGTGATGAATTTGTGATACACACAAATTACGCATCTCTTCATAGCGGCCATAAGGGTCATTCGTCTCACCCATATTAATAAAGAGTGCAAAGTCTTGTATCTTGCTATGAGCCTTTTGTAATTTTTCTATATCTATTTTCCAAGTATTACGATATAAATCACCACTATCAGGATGTTCTAGCAATTGCATCATCGTATCACAATGTAAATCTATCATAAAGCCTCACACATCGCTAATTTCAAAACTATGTATAACCAATCAGTAATACAGAATCAATTATTCTTCTACGACAGGTTTGCGTTTTGGCTTTTTAGCGTCTAACTTCTTCAGAGCTTTTAACTCTTCCATAAAGCTATCAATATTATCAAACTTACGATATACACTGGCAAAACGAACATATGCAACTTGATCTATGTCTTTCAGTTGTTGTAACACAAGCTCACCAATGCGATCAGTTGTAACCTCTTGGTTAATTTCATTCCGAATGTCACGCTCTACATCATTAACTACTTGCTCCATCACAGACATAGGAACTGTACGCTTATCACAAGAGCGCAATAACCCATTTAGGAGCTTACCGCGGTCAAATAATTCACGTCGTCCATTTTTTTTCAATACCATTAGTGGTACTTCTTCTATAATTTCATAGGTAGTAAAGCGACGGCCACAATTGATACATTCACGGCGACGGCGAATACTATTACCTTCATCAGTCGTTCTAGAGTCTGTTACCTTCGTGTCTGTGTGTTGGCAATAAGGACATCTCATCTGTTACTACTCCTTTTCTACTAATCATTCTAAAATAACACATAATACGCCCATTTTCTCTATATTATATTATACTTCATGATGAGTTGTAATTCAAAATAATCAATAAATATCACTATTTATAGTATTCTTAAGGTAACACTTATTGATTTTAACACAATAAATATCATATTTCACAATTAAATTTTGACGAATATTTGACGAAATAAAAAAGAGGGTAGCGATTAAGCTACCCTCTAATACGTTTAGTCTAATTCAACTAATCGTTTCAATTCACCATTTACAAACCACATTTCACACGTTACGTTATCGCCGTCTTTCAAGGTGGCCATATATAACCCCTCTTTGTTTGGTTGAATATCTTCTGCGAATTGATGTGTTTTTCCATTGAATGTAAATACTTTTGCCATAATGTTTTCCTTTCTTGGTAAATAAATAGTTGTTGCAATCCGTGCAACTCGGAGATATTTGGATCACCTACCATCTCACAACTTTAACTAATGCGGATGCACCTTTAAATTCTGAACCTTTAAAATGTGCTAACCCCTCAAAGCGTTTATCTTCATATCCGATAGTTTCGTATATTTCGCCATTATTCATTACAGTTGCACCCGCTAATATACTATGCGGTTTGTCTAAATTGATTTTATACACGTCAACTTTTTGGGCTTCGTCATTTTCAACAACCGCGGTCCTATCGCTTTTTTCTGTTGCTAATTTCGGTACATTAGGCGATTTGTTACTAATTGCATTTTTAGTAATCACCGCCGCATCATGTATCGTCGGAGCATTAACCCGATATGTTGCCACTGGTTCAGAACGTTCTTTTAACGTAATAATTTGTTGCGCTTCTTTAGTCGAAACATGCAATGCATTGCCCAATTGTTTCGGGTTCTTTGCCGCTTCTTGCTTTAATATTACCGGTTGCTCCTGCTTATGCTTGATATGGTTATTAATCAATAGCCCAACTGCAAGTACTAGCAACACAAGAAGTGCCACCGTAATAACTGGCATGTATTGCTTAATTAACTGTTTGATAGTATCCATAATTACCCCCTATTAAATAGGCCAATTTAGCACTAAATCAGCATCAAATTCCTTGCCCTCGATGTTTTCGCTAAATGTGTACTGCCACAAATTGGCCCCTTTATAGTCGCATTGGTTATTAAGTTGTGCGCACCAGATAGCGCAACCGCCTAATTGATTAACATCTAATACATTCACTAACCAGTCATAACTAGCGTACAAACCAGTATTAACATATCCAGCTTGCCATAATTTATTGATGAACACGCTACAAATATTTGTTAATTGTTGGCTAGTAGGCATGCCACGATTTGCCTTGTAATCGTCAGCATCTTCCATATCGAACCATACGCCCATAGGCAACTTACCAGTAGTTAATCCGGCATCGTTTAATGTATTCAATACGAATTCCGCTTCATCTGCCGCATTTTCTTCATTCATTGCGTAGGAATAATGGTATACCCCAATAGCTAAACCGGCGTTAATTGCGCCGTTTACATTGTTATAAAATTCACTATCTAAATTGCCACGGCCATAACCGATACGGATAATAGCAAAATCGAACCCGTTCGCCTTAATTGCGCCCCAATCAACTACACCGTTATTTTCGCTTACATCAATACCCCTCATGGTACCCCCTATAATTTAACTTTATTTTCAATTTTGGTTTTAATTAAATCCAAAAACTTACCCATAGAAACGTTGCCGCCGTCGCGGAGATTTTCCAGTATAGATAAAAATTCAGATGAACCTAAATATAACCATACAAGCGATACCGCAAATTGTTTCTGACCGCTCATTTCGTCAAATAAAATAGCGGCCATTGTGGCCGCAACATATGTCATAACTTTTCCAACAAAACCCTTACGCATATATTTAGATGCTATGAGTTGTTTTTCAAACGCTACCGGTATTGCCCGGTATTTCTCCCATGTGGCTATTTTCTCCGGATCATATCCGAACTCATCAATCAACATTTTATAAGCGATTGCCGCCCATTTTGTGAGTAAATCGACGAATACCAATAAAATAAACACGCCCAATATTTGAACGTGTTTTAAACCAATCACCCATATAGCCAACGCAGCAACGCTGCTTAATATTGTTTTTAAGATAAAGCTAGTTGTAAGAGAATTCCAACTATCGATTAAGAAATCTAACACTATTTGCATTATTACTCCTTTATAATCCCTAAGCCATATACCCCTCTTGCTACATTGGCTTTTTGAATATTTAGTTTGTCTAACTTTTCCCTCTTTGCATCGCTAGACATGGTTTCACTATCAATAATTTTCTTTGATGCTTTATTGATGGCCTTAAATGAATTTTGTGCATTTTTCAGCTTATTGTATAACTTAGGGTCATAGCCTTCCGGTCTCTGCCCTGTAAGTTTTAGTTCGTTATGTAGTTTTTCCTGCTCCTTAAAGTCGTCATAGACACGTTGCACGCTATCGCTACTTTGATATGGTTTAGCAAAGAAACGGCGTATTTCCGGTAACTCCGTTACACCTTTAGTAGGGCGTTTTTCATTCGCACCACTAATAGCATCCGTTATGTCTAATCCTAATCGAGCAAGGTTGCCACCATAACCCATGATAGTATTATCTACCTTGTATGGTGATACGTTGAATGTGTCGCCAATTTTGCGAGCCACCATGGACGTATTAGATCCGTACTGTAGTTTATCCGGTAGTTTTTCTTGTGATTGAGGTACGATGTTTCTTTGTCTGAATTTAGAGTAATTACTCCACCATTCCCAAATCGGAGACAAAGCCGTAGGTAATACATCCGGTAATAATGTATCAATTACCCTATCACCTAAACCTTTAAAGCCGACTCCGTTTCTGCCTGTTGATTTATCGTCGAAATACTGTAACATACGTTCAAATGTAGTGCCGTATAACAACCCTAATTCAAACGGCTTAGGTATCTTTACAAATTTATCCCCAGCCGGAATATGGAAGAATGTATCCTTTTCCCATTGTGGCAACTCTTGATATGCTGAATTATCTTTGTTTAAATACCATAATGCGATTGTAGGCAACGTGATAAACAAAGTAGATTTAATCGTCATACCTTTCGGATCATCACGCCATGCACGTACTAATTTGTCGCCGCCTTGAATGGTTGCATTAAAGAACGCTACAACTTTATTTGCAGTTTTGGTATGCGTACCGGTACGGCTGAAATCAATCGTAATATCACGGCTTGCAATAGATGCTTCACCTAGTGATTTAGGTTTTAAATTAGTTTTTGTTAAACGACTGTATAACCCTGTATACCCTTTTCTGGCATTGCTAAATTCGCCTAAACGAGTAGCCACTTCCGTTGCTTCCGATATAGCGCGCAACACTTCCATAGGATTTCTTGCAACTTTTGATAATGTAGACTTACGAGAAAATAATTCTCTTAAATGTCCACTCAAATAGTCTCTATCAAGGCTTACCATAGCAGCATGAGCGCCACCACTTTTGACGTAATCCCAATATAACTGGTCTTTCTTTAAGAAATGTGCTAGCCCTCTAAATGTATCAACTACAGGCAAAAAACCATGTTTAGAGAATACGCCGGCTGAAATGGTATCACGCAAAGCATTTGTGATAGCAAAGCCGGCGGTAACAGTTGAACCAGCACGTAACCAACTAGCCGGATACTGCAATATTTTTGTTATAAAATTGCTTGTATCCTTGTTCATCATTTTCATTGCTTGCGCTAATTCCGGAGTTGTTTCATATACAACTTTTTTCCCTTTAACCCAAATAGAAAATGTATTGTCTGTAGATTTTGCCGGTCTATTACCTCTTACTTCTTCGACGATGGTTCCTATACCCGGTTTCTTTGCAAGTTTAGCAAAGGTAACTCCTACGTGATTTCGTTCGATTGCATTGTAGAATTGGTATGTATTTTTTACGATACTTTCTAACGGATCAATAATATCACGTGTGCTGCCTTTGAACCGCTTAATAGGATTAGCCACGTTGACAAACCCTTTTGAACTAGAAAAGAACCCATCCATACTCTCTGCTGAGAAATCACGGAAAAACGGAACATAATTAGGGTATTTATTTCTCAATAAATGATATGTTTCCAGTTTTAATATCCCATTATTCACGAGTTCAGCAAGTATATAATCTTGAAAACGGTGAATATCTTTAGCGGCACTTTTGAATGTAGGTTTTTTTTCATACTGCTTAACGGCTGCTAAATCCTCTTTCAATGTAAATGTAGCCATTTGTCCGTTACGGTGTAGGTCTAAATCATGCAGCGCTACAAGGTAGGCGCTAAAATCTTTATGTTCTTTTTGAGGTATATCCTTAATAATATCCTCAAACGAACGAACGCCCTTTTCAGGTCTCCCACGCTTAATAAATTCTTCTGCTTTGCCTACCCAACCACGAGACAACCACGCTTGCATAAATGGATTGTCTTTAAATGCTACTTTTTCACCTGTGATACGTTCCACTTCCTCAACCATTTCACGTAATGGATTAAGTTCATCAATAGCTTTTGTATAGATATCACTCGCTACACGTTTAATGGTATCTTTAATATTTCCATCTTTAGCATCCGTAATGATACGTTCAGCTTTAGAGGTTCGTTCAAAGGAAATAGAACCTTTGATACGGTCTGCGCTAGATTGGTTAAACCATTTATGAGTAACATCAGATAATTTATCAACAGCTGCATTGAGTTCCTTATCATTTTTTACGGTTTCTTTGAAATAATTATAGAAAGTAGGAAATAACTTTTTAGCTCTCGCTCTATCTCCAATGTAATCATTGAAAAATTCGGCAAATCCCTCTTGTCGTACACCTTGTCTATTCAAATGATTGTACGCATTACCGAACCGTTGTCGCACCTGTCCTAATAAATCTTTATCGATAGCGGCTTGTAATCCTATCGAACTATGTTCATCGCTAAACCCATATAAATTATCAATGTGATGCCCTAATTCATGGGATAGTGTGCGAATATCACCCCAATTTCCAGAACGGATAACCTGAGTTTTTGTATTATACCAACCCATAGCCCCTTTTTTACCTAATCGTCCGGATTTCACTCTTTGGTCGAATAAATTATTAATAGTATCAATAATTTCTTTTCGTGATACATTGCGCCCAAGTTCTTTTACTTCACCGGCCCCTCTTCCCTCAGCTTGTTCTAATGGGTTCATGCTGTATTGTAAATCACTATCTACAACATTAGATTTTTTAACGCCTTTACTTTCCAAATAACGATTTGCCATTGCTTCGTTGCCGTCAAAGGCTTTTACAACTGCATCGTGTACTTGCTCATGCGTTGCATGATCTAGTAATTGGCTAGGCTGCTTAGCATATTGACTCACGCCACCTTCTGCCGGTTCTACTTTTAGTGTTTTTAGTTCTTGCGTATCTGCAATGAGTTCGGCAGCACGTTCCGTACGAACACGTTCCATGTATTCATGGCTCAATGTTTCAACTGGTACATCTAACGCTTCTGACAATTTGACTTTCACCGCATCAAGTTCCGTTTTAGGAATATCCGGCTTAGTTGCTGTGTTTAAATCTTTCAAGATTTCTGTATTAGAATGAACTTTATTTTCTAATTCAGTCAACCGTGTTTCAGATGCATCATTTTTAACAACGTCTTTTAATTCGTTGATGATTGTTTCACGTGCTTTTAGTGGTAATTCATCAATCGCATTTTTCAAACTTACGTTTGGTGCATCTTCTTCATAACGAAATCTACTATTTATATCGTTTTCAATCGTCTTTTCTTGAATTTTAGGTGTTTCGTTCTCTACAAAGTCAGTACTTATGCGGTCTTTAGGCTGAAATTCGTTTATTTCGCCTGTACGAGCCGTTTCACCTTCGCCTTGATAGTTTATACCTAAATCATCGTTTTTAACCGATTTCTTTTCGGTATTTTCAACGAAACTGTTTAAATTTGTGTGCGGTTCTTCTCCTTTTACTGCATCACGTTCTATGAACTCATCTCTAAATGGTTCTTCATGTGATACTCTGTTAGGGTCTAGGCTACTATCTTTAAATGATGTATCACGTGGCCCATTTTCATAGCTACCATAATTGCCTTTAAATGTATCTTCCGCAATTTCCGCGCGAACATTATCACGTGCAACTGCTGGGTCTGGTCTTTCGTAATATTCACGAATGATTTTTGCCATTTCCGCCGGTGTTGCATCTGGATGCGCACGCATTGCTTCAAGTGCGGCACTTTCGGTGTTATGCAATTCCCATACGCTGAAATCAACCTGTGTTCTCCAATCCCACGGATCTAACCCACGATTTTCGGCAAATTTTAATAAACCGTTTTCGCCGTTCAATCGATCTCCAGTAAACTGAACTAACCCACGGGATCCGTAACCGTCGCCACTTGTTACCGTCGTGCTAAAACTACTTTCAGCGCCAATATTACCAGTCATGCCGGCCGCTTCAACGTCGCTTAATCCATTCATGCGATAACGGTTATAAACGTCCGCTTGAATGTTGCCTGTTTCTCCTTCCATAGGTTGTCCGTTCAAACCGCCTTCGGAATATTCGCGCGGTTCTACTGCGTTCACTTCTTCCGGTACTGGAATATCATCAAAGGCATTATACATAACGCCTTCTTCAAATTTAGGTTCATCTTTGGTAAATCGTTCCCCAATATCTTCAAATGCATTGGTTGCCTTTTCTTTGATATGTTCACCAACACGCCCCACACGTTCACCGATTGCACTAGATACTCTTTTAGGTGTAACCCCATGTATCATGCCAGCCGGTAAAAATACATCGTCCCATGCATTAAAAGGATTATCAACGATATTTTGTGCGAATTCACCCGGACTATCTATAGCACGGCCAATAGGGTTAGCGATTGGATCAATAAGAAATCCTTTCGCCGTAGTTAGTGCCGGACTATCGGCAATAATATTTTCCGTGTTGCCTTCCGCATAATTGCTTGAATTCTGCGCGTACATATCTTGCGCATCGCCTATGATTGTAGGCGCCGCTAATATGCCGGCCGCCCCTCTAACATAAGGGTGTACGTATGGCGTAATAGCCAGATAACCAGCCGGACGTCCTACGACTTGATTATATACGGCCTTGGATTTCTCATCATAATCCGGGGCTTTGTAATTTTCGTTATATCCGTCCTCATCAAGTTCGGTTGCATCAATTTCACCGTTTCGATATGCATCTACTGCGTTACTAATTGAACGGCGACGTGCATCGTGTGCAGCATCAACCGCATTGACGGTACCGTCCCACCAATTACCTAACGTATTTTTCATATTCGTTGCAGTAGTTTCTACTTGATTAACTGCACGATTAGCTTTATCGCTTACGCCGTTAGCCACCCACTCTGCATTATTTTTGATGCCGTCCCACAATGTAGGTTTGGGTACATTATCCACATCATAGCCGTATTCGGTTGTTATATCTTCAAAAGCGTTGCCGCTATTAGCATTACTACCATAACGACTTGTAATATCATCAAATGCACCCATAGTCTACCCCTTTATTCTTAATAAGACTTTAACCACGATTTATAATTTCCATAACCGGCCGCATCAAGTTCCGCTGCTATCTGATCATCACTCCAGCCTTGCGCTGATAGTTCGTTCATTCGCTTGGAAACCGCCGCTTGTTCCTCAGCTGAATAGGTAGGTTGCCGTTTTACTGTAGGCGTTCCACCACCGCCAGCCGTTGGCGTACCGTTTAACGCACCTTGTAATTTACCATAATAAGGACTTTCGGTTTCGTCCTTATCTGGATTAGCTTTCACCCATGCCGTATGTTGTGCGGATAGCGTACGCAATACTTGTGCATTATATCCACTTGTGCCTGTTTGTGTTGCGGTAGGTGGTTTTACGTGAGTACCTACATATTTCATTGTGCCGTCTGTGCCAACAATATATGTTTTACCGTCCGGCATTACTTTAATATTCTTAGCACCAAAGTTACCGATGTTCTTCATTTGACCGTCCGGAGTCATTACGAATACTTGGCCATTAGCAAATTGTTTAGCTTCAACTTTGCCATAACCGCCCATATCTTGAATAGTACCGTCGCCCATGTTGTACCGTACAATATGGCCGTTTTGAGCGGATGCGAATTTATAATCCGGTTTATCAAGAGCCGCAATAGAATTCAAGTTATTCATATCAATCGTATTAGCACCGATTTTTCCGGCTAGATAGTTATATCTAGCAACTGCCGGCGCCAATCCTTTAACACGTTTCGTGTTATAGGTATCTACAACCGGGTTGCCGTCTTTATCTTGCGTAAATACAAGATTGTTTAAGATTTGTTGTCGCATTGGTTCAAGCACTTTTTCTTGATACTCGTTGACTTGTTGCGTGTACATAGTATTTACGTCATTTTGGTATTGATCATTCGCAAGGCTTTGCGCCGTCTTGAAATCAAAACCAGCTTTGACAAGGGCGAGTGTATTCGCCCCTAGTCTTTTACGTGCTTCACTTGTTACAGTCGCTTTGTCTGGTATGGAATATTGGCCCGGCGCTTTATCCTCGTTGGCATTACCACTTTCTACCAATTTGGGCGCCCCACGAAAAGGGTTATTTGCCCTTTGTTGCATCATTTCTTGATACGTTTGCGGTACACCATTACCAATACCAGTATTATTTAGGTTTTCAAAGTTCCATAACCCTGTATTTTGTTGTGGTGGTTGAACTGGTGCAACCGGTGCATCTGTGTTAGCTTGCATCGGTTGTGCTGGTGCGGCTGGATTTTGACCGCCCCATAATCCTTGATTATTCGCCACCGCTTGCGCACCAAAGGAGTTATTACGCATCGCATTATTGATAAATTGTCCAGCGTTAAATTGCCCTTGTGTTGGCATTTGGCTTGCCATTTGTTGTGCCGGTGTCGCCTGTTCTCCGCCGTTTAGCATATCTTGGTATCCATGCGCCATGCGGTTATTCTGAATTTGCCCTAAACGGTACCCACCGTATCGACCAGCCAACTCGCCGATACTTTCCCAAGGGTTATAATCTTGTAAATAAATAACGCCCATTGTGTTATTCCTCTACTTTCTCCGATTTCTTACCTTTAGTTTTCTTTGTTGTTTTTTCGTCTGTTACTTCGTCAGTATCTTCCGAATTTTCATCTGTCGGATCGTTTGTTTCGTCTGTTTCTTCACCGGTTCCCTTGTCTTCTTTTTTGCCGGTGTTTTCAGATAGTTTCTTTGCATCTGCAATCGCTTTCAATTCTGCTTCATTAATGCCTTCCGCCATAATACCGTTAGCATAGAAGAGATTATCACCAGTGCATTGCAATTCAAATACTTGTTCAGTATTGCCAGTTGGTTCGCATACCGTAACAGGTTGATAGCCATGAACTGTCATGATTGGTTCACCGATTTCTAGTGCTTCAACCAATTTTAACCCGTTAGGAGTTAATACCTTTTCCGTTGCCGTCGTTCTAACTTGGCAATCAATCGTTTCAAGGCGATGTGTTTCCTTTTCGCCCATATCATGTAATTTGATTACATCATTAACGGTATCTAAAGAAATAACATTATCACCATTTACAAAGCTTTCAATAACTTTGCCGCCTTCTGGTGTTGAAATTTGCGTACCCGCTACGAAACAAAAACCTTTCATAAGACCTCCAAAGAAACCGCCAGAACCTTGCTTAACCATTGTTTGTGCTGGTTGTGCAAGTCCATAGCGTAATGTCATATATCTGTTTAATAAATCTTCTTGATCCGCGTTATTCAACTGACTCATAGAATAATAGTCCTTAGCCGGTTGAATAGCTGCACTTTGTGTTGTTGCGCCTGTATTAATAGGGTTTTGCGCTAACCCTTCGCGTTGGCCTACTAAACCCGCTGCGGTGCCGGCGTTATTCATTTGATTTGTGTATCCTTGATTTAACAAGTTAGCTTGATTTACGATGCCGTTTTGTTGGTTGTTATAGGTGTTACCCCAAAGGCCCATTTTTGCACCGATACCACTCAAACTATTGTTAAATGCTTGCGAATTAAGCGCCGCTGCTTGGTTTAAATCATTTGCATATTGTGCCGCAAGTGTATTTGATGCGTTCTTGCTAATATCGTTCAATGCATTATCTGTGATTGAAGAATTAACAATACCGCGACTTGCTAAGCCAGAAACCGCATTACCTACCGTAGCCTGTAAATCATTATTTAACACTTGTCGTCTAGCATCTGCATAAGCCGTAGGAAGTTGACCATTGGTAATACTATCCATTGCGTTTTGATTTTTGAGTAATGCACCGTTATATTCATTCGCTAGTTGCCCCGCTCCATTGTTCATAGCATCAACGCTGGCCCCTAACTGATTTGCATAACGTGTGTTATCCGTTAAGTTCTTGGCGCCGGCCGTTGACACTTGATTTTGCAATGCTGCTAGTGCATTTTGGTTGTCTTTGTTAGTCCCCAAATATGCATTGTACATTTGCTGATATTGCGGACTAACTACATTATTTAAGGCTCTATCGCCCATACCTTGCAAGGTATTAGCGCTTTGATTGGTTCTATTTATCCAATCCATTTGGCCTTGTAATAGTTGCTTTTCTTCGGGGCTGGTCTGTGGTAGGTTAGCACCTATGCTTTGTACCTTCGATTTTTTGCCGCCACCGAATAATTGCAAGTCAAAAGTGAACATGCTTTTCCTTTCTACAAAGTAGCTTCAAGGTGTTTACGCACCGTTTTCAAAACTTTGTAATCAAACCCATTATAGGAATAGTCCATAGTTGGAACACGTTCCATGTTCCACTTTTTAATAAAACCGCGCACGCTGCGGTGTGTTGCCGTTACAATTACATCAAGATCATTCAACTTCATTACTTCAACAATGTATTTACCTATTACCTTCATATCACCGTATGTTTGCCAGATAGTAAAATATCGTTCGCCTTCATGTTCGTTGATAGTCCAGAATAGAAAACCAGCATTAGGGAACCATTTAAAGTAGTAATTATATTTATCTTTGTAATTGTTGTTTTCATCGAAATAAAAACCACTTAGACTGACTCTTTCGCCTGTGCGCCGCTCATAATCTTTTATCATATGTTCAAGGCTATCAAGCTGCATTGTTATTCCCCTATTCGTTCAATTATTACTTTATTCCAATTATTACCGGCTACGACGTAGTTATTAAATGAACCACTTATTGAACATTCTAAACGCTTGTTATTAGTAGAACCCGGAAAACTGATTGATACGGTTCTATTCCCGCTATCATTAACATTGATATTCCAGCTTCTTTTATTGCTGCCGTCAAGCGTTATACTATACTGACCTTTAGGGAAAAACAAAGTTGTACTGTATGCGCTTGTATCACTTGCACGGCGTTCCCAATAGTACCGCGTAAATTCTACCGCATCATACTGGATAGAATACGTCCGCCCGTTTATTTCGATTTTTAACGGTGTTGCATCGGTTCCATATCGTGCGTAGTAATCAACGCCGTTATATGTTACTGGTACCGATTTACCATTTGCTACGGATTTATTTGTGTTAAGTCCGAAACGGTATGTTTGGCCGTTCTTTTCTAGTACTAGATTAGGCATTATTCTACCCTCAATTTAGCGCCATTTGGGAATAAAAGGTTATTATTCTCGTCAAATGTGGCAATCCTTTGCCATGCACCCATAGTATTGCTATTAGTATCAAATCGTATGTATGCGCCGTCACTATTTACAAAATATAGTTGCGCTCCTAGTACTCGTTGGTCGCCGTCAAATGTCCACGGAAAAGCAACCCCCATGCCCCAACGTTGTTTACCCCATACTGTATAGCCGTTTACCTCACCAACTAACATGCCGGAGTACCCAACACGAGTATTAGACATTTTATTAAAATCAAGCGGATCATTTGTAATCCCCGGAACTTTTAAAGTTCCTGTCATGGTATCGCCGGACTTTTTAACACATGCTTCTGCATTTTTTGCCGTATCTGCACTTGCTGCGTGTTTGGCTTCATCTGCATTAGTTGCATGTTTAGCTTCGTTTACCGTATCTGTTTTCTTGTAATAGATATTTTCCAAATCTTTGATTGTTTGAGAAATTGCTTTTAAGGTTGTTGTTGGATTAGTGGTGAATGTATCATCACCAGCTATTTTTTTAATCGTGTCAGCTAACGCATTAAGTATTTCAGTTAATGCATAGTCTTTACCGTCTACCGTACGTTTACCAATTACGGCATCCGTTGCGGTATTAACATTTGGATCATAATACTTGATAGACTTGACACGTGTTGCATCGGTAACGGCAATCGCTACCACTACACGTAACGTGTTTTTCCAATAAGTGCCGGTATACACATACATTTTTTCGCTTGTCGTATTATAGTACATCTTATCTGTTGCCGCTTCTGGTGCATTGGGTTGGCGTAATGGTTCAAGCGTTGTACTGCCATAGGTAAGACCACCAGATGCGGAGCGTTCCACATATAAATAGGATGTACTATTAGCTGGCAAACTCCATGCACTTTGTTTTCTGTTGATAGTGGCTATATAATCAACTGCGCCGAAATCGTTAAATCCGTCAGCGAATGATAATAGAACAGGTGTTTGACTACCGTCAATCATTACACTTAAATTATCCCCAGTTAAAAAGGAAAATTCGCCGTTGCTTACCTTGCCACTTAACAACCGATTACGTAGACCACCGCCACCACCAGAACTACCACCACCGGCTTTTAGTTCCATATTTTGTGCGACGTTCAATATTTCATTTCGGTTTTTCTGTATACTTTCCGGTACTGTATCACCCTGTGGCGTAATATCCAAAGGGTATTTTTCTTTATAAGCCATATTTAAACTTCCTCATATGTATAATCTAACTGGCGTAAGGAAATTGCGCCCTTTTGAACATTGATTTTGAATTGTACATTACGATTTGCACCGCCACCAATTTTATAAGCCTTAGTATATTCATTAACATTCATCAATGCTTTATAATCGTAGGTCTTAAAGTTCGCATAGTAGGTTTTAACTGCTTTGCTAGCGAATTCAATCGGTTTAGGTTTCTTATTAGAAATGCCAATCGTGCCGTATCCGGGTATTAGGTTATGCGTAACAAAGTTATAGTTCATAATTAGTATGAATTGCCTTGTTGCGAGCCTATTACCACTTACTATAGATGTCTGAATTTGTACGCTATCATCAGTATCTATGGTTTCGTCAAGAATACCAATCTTATTGCCATAGGCAATGTATACTTCTTTATCTACGCTCACCGCATCATTGATGTTGTGTGTGAATTTTCTTGATGTAAACACACCTCGACCGTCCTCATACCGTGGCAAATAATGATAAATGAATATCGTATCGCCGTTATACGGCTTAATCCATATTTGCTTACGACTGGATATGTGCCATACATCACAATCTTTTGTAATGTACTTCAATAGATATGAGTTGATATTCAATCCGGTTTCAAAAGGCTGAATTTCTGCATAGGTATTGGTAGGCATAAAAGACATAAACCCTTGATTACCTAAATAATAACTGCGATCATCAACACTCACTGTTGCGCCGCTACAATACCCAGTAGAGGATAACGGATATACAGTTAAATTCCGTGCATCTGGCGTGCCAACAACTTGATACACACGCCCATATTCCTTATATACGATAATCGCACGTGATAAGAAATCAACTGCAATGATGCTGCCTTGGTCTTTATAGCCAACGTCCACATATTGCGCACTAGATGCATCGTTATTGTTGTGAGTCCATGCATTGTAGTCGCCTACTGCCGACCAGTTCAACCGATGCGAATGAGTCGATGCAATCAGTACACGCCCAGAATGGCTGGATACTATATCGCATACAGGACTTTCAATAGTGGCTAATTTACCAGCACCGGAGATAACTTGTAATTTATCACCACTAGCAATGAGAATATCACCGCCAAATGCATGATACTTTGGCTCTTCTGTGCCGTTTAACGTGCCTAGTAATGTATTAGTATTGAAATCAGTAGAATATAGATTTCTACCACTAGAAAAATACCATTTGTTACGATAGACATCATAATATAGCGTTTCTACCGGTAATCCGAAATCATACAACACACGAACACCCGGAACAGTACGCAAGGCATTATCAGTCCTATCGAATTCGCATTGCCTAGCCTGTGTTAAGGCTTGAACGTCGATATTCTCCGGCGGGTTGCTCCAATCAAGGCCCAATCTAAAACCATTTGTCATGGCTACTTGTTTAACGCCCATTATGTTATACCCCGTGCCACCTTAATTTGTTCTGTGATGTAGTCAATGAAAGTCTTATCATAGGCAGCATAATCAGTCATGAGTGATTTTTTCTTCACCATGAAAGATACTAATTGCACTAGATAACTATGAAAGAATTCGGAAAACGGAATAGTGTCATCTAAATCATCAATGTGATTTTTACGTACGCTATAAAACACTTGATTAACCGTTTCACCGTCATAGGTTTCAAATGTGCCGTTTATGATGCGGATAGGATAGCCAGTTTTAGGAACGAACCCCATGAAATCGGAAGGAACCGCCCTTTTATCCGGTATATCCATATTCTTAACAACTTCACGGTCTTTGATGCTCACTAGAATAGTCGTTAGCCAGTCAATCGCTGCGTTAATGTACTGGATATATTCTAGTTGTTCGTCAAGGATTTCATTTGACTCTACATTAACGAGAGTAATCAATTCTCTTACCACCATAATTCCAGTATCCTTCCGCAATTACACTATCATTGTTACCTAACCCATTATTAATCGATTGCAACGCACTAATCATATTTGCCGATATTCCGGAAATATCAAGGTTCATCACTCTATATACGATATAGTCAACTAATAATGTTTCTAGTTCTGCCGGTAGTCCGCTATCATCTTCAAGCATCTTATAGCCAGCAGTCTTTATATAATCAACGGTGATTTTTTGCTCATGATCTGCATCAAATACCACCGTTTGTAAATTCAATACTTGATACCCTTGCACGTCCGCATCATCTGCCTTGACATTCAATATGCTGATGCATTGAAACGGTAATACAATTCGTCCGCGCCCTTTGCCTTCGAAAGTACCCCTTGCAAGGCTTGGGCAATATTGGCCTATCAGGGCATTTAATAAGTGATTACCTTCGTTGTAATACTCCAATAAATAATACGGAGTATATTGTTCTTGCGAGGTATCGCCTATTTGCATGAACGCCCTATTGATTATGTATTTTACGTTCATATTCACCCCATATAAGAATAAAGGCGGGTGTTACCCCGCCTAGACCTTTGAAATTATGCTTCTACTACGCCGCCAGTCATAACATTGATTACGCCGTAATCTTTGTCGTTGAATTTGGATTTTTCAATCGCGCCATAGAAAGCAATACCATTACCTTCTACGTTGCCGTAGTCGTCCACTTGTTTGATGTGTTTGGCTGGGCGAGATACCGCAAAGCATGCCGCTTGTTTACCAAGCAATAAGTTATGGCAAACATTAGCGTTAGATGCGCCTGTTTTGTCGTTCAATACGCGTTCGTATTCGTACAAAATAACGCCGTCATATTCGCCTAATGCACCTGTGAAGATAGGGTTTTTAGAACCACGAATATTAGCGTTTTGTTGTGCTGCGAGCCATTTAGCATCATCTTTCAAATCACGAGCCGCCCACGTAGATACCAACATGATGTATTTGTCCATACCATCCACTTTGATTGGGGCAACTTTAGGCCCGTGCATTTTCGCTTTACGTTTCGCACGAGAGATAAGCGTAGTTGTTAGCTTATCATTTGCCGTGATAGATGCTTGTGTACCAGCAGCGGAAGCATACAATGTTTCACCAGCGGTAGGAGATGCGGAAAGCTTAGCGATTAACTTGTTATCTTGCCAATCAGCTAACCATTGTTTTAACGCACCTTTGATTTCTTTTAACATGTCATATTGTGTTTTTTGGTCGTCCGCTTCAAAGCGAGATACCGCATTACGTACTAATTGAGTTTGTACGGTGAAGTCATAGATGTTCAATGTTTCTTCGTTGCCTGTTAAAGTCGCACGGTTACCTTCAACACCTGCACCGCTTAAATTCATCATCAATCCGAACGTTACCGCATCGCCTTTTACGCCTTCTAAGTCTTTGTTTTTATGCACCACGTTAGATCCGTCAAGTGCGGTGAACTTATCGAAGAAAGACTCTTTTAAGCCTTCATGCCACACTTTTTTAGTCCAAATCTTAGGGACTAACGCCGCTGGAATAGTTACTTGATTTTTTTGATCTGCCATATTTTACCCCTTATAATTCGTCTAAATAATCGCGTATTTCTTTAGGCAATGCATCTAAATTGCCTGTGTCATACGCTTTCAAAATATCTTCTTCCGTTACCTTGTTAGGTGTAGGAACGCCACCATTTAACGCACCAGCCTTTGGCAATGTCGCCGCTACTTCTAGTGGGTTGTTTGGTACTTCGGTACTTGTTGCCAATTCATTTTGTACTTCTTTAACAAACTTCCTAATTGTTTCAAAATCGGATTCCGTACCTTCGCCCTGATCAACGCGATAAAAGGCATCGTTAATTGGCTGCGCATCACGCATTGTCATTCCGTTTAACTTATCCAAACCACGCTGATATAATTCACCAAAATTTGGTAACGATTTAATTTCATTTACGAAATTTAAGTTTGTTTGTCGTTGTTGATGTACTGCGATTTGCTGATTAGTAATTGCGTATTCTGCATTGGCTTCAAAACGAATGAAAGCGTTATACTTTTCAGCATCTTCAAACATCAAACTTTCTAAATCTTCCGCCGTCATATTAAAGCGTTTCAATGCTTCACGGCGTACAAAGTCGCGAATATTTGATACTTCCTCTTGCGGTAATTCAATAGGCTTTTGTTGCGCTTCAAATTGTCTAGCACGTTCTTCCGCCGCTTTACGTCTTGCGCGTTCCTGTGCAAGTGCCGCTTTTAAGTTCTGATCGTTCGCATGATTTTCTTTTTCCGTTTCACCTTCGTTAGTTTCTGGCGCTTCCGGTTCTACTTCCGCATCATTCGCATCACTTTCCGGTGTTTCAGTAGAGGGAACATCGTTCACACCTTCCTGTGTATTCGTTTCTTCGGTTGTTTCTTCCAGTTCTACGCCCGCGTTTTCTAAATCTTCCGGAGTGAAACCAGCTTCTTCGATGTTTACTAATTCGTCTTTCATATCAAATACCCCTTATGCCTTTTAACGTCATTGCCGGACGAATATAAGAATATGGCAGTTTAACGCCGTTGCCGGGCGAATATATACGTGCAAGTAGTTTAACGCCATTGCTTAGGGCGAAATACAAAAACGCCCCATATAGGAGCGTTTTATTATTGTGTTGATAGTTTATATTACATGCCGCCTAAATCGTTCATAGGTGGCAAAATTGGCGGTGCATTTTGCATGTTCTGCTGTTTACCTTTCAAGGCTAACCGTTCCGCCATGATTTGCTCTGGTGAAATCTGTATCCCTAATGTTTGTAGGTACATGCTCAATGCTTCCGCTGGCATATCATCTAGGCTACCGCTAACACGCAATTCTGGTAAAGCTGGCTTTTCTGCTGCTTCTTGCATGCGTTTCTTAACCGTTTCTTTTTCCGGAAAGTCCATAAAATCAAGAATGATATCCATAGGAATATCAACGCCGCTTTTCTTGGCTTCCAATAATTGATAAAGGTTAGCACGTCTTGCCGTTGCGCTTGCTTGGCTTGTAGTGATTACAATATCAAAATCAAAGGCGGATAGATCATATAAAACTTGTTTAATCGGGTTACCTTCCGCATCACGTTGCGGCTGCCCTAATGCATCGGTTAATACCTGTTCTTGCATAGGTTGATTTAAACCCGGTGCAATCTGTACAAATTCTTTTTGACCGTCATCGCCCATAATGCGCATTGCTTTGGCTTCATTATAGAATTGCGGAATTAAACCCGGTGCATTTTTCTCTCCCCATAACAATTTAACAATTTGGCGTTCTGCTTCTTTTGACTGTTCAAAGATGCCAGCCGTTTGAACGGTTGTTACTGATTGTCTTAAATCAATAGCCTTGCCACTCATGGCCCCTACGCTACCGCTTAAACTTTCTGGAGTAATACCGCTTATAGAATAGAAATCATTGCTTGATTGCTGTTCAAGGCTAATATTGATATTGCTATCCATTGCCGGTGTTCCGTCTGTGAATGATACGCCCGGCGGCAAATATATATTCGCGCCAGGTTTCGTGCTATTTTTATTAATATCACGTTTAAGTTGTTCCGTGAATTGACCTTGCCAGAATTTCACGCCTAATGATTGTTGATTAACAACGTGCATGCGTTGGCTTCGGTTTTTGTTTAATTCCCTTTGTGCATCTTTGATATCACGCACTACGCCGGCTGGTTCTAGTTCATCATCTATCAGTTCGCCGGTATAGTAACAATATTCACGCACTAATGGGAATTTACCATGCTTATATGGGCTTTCGCCTTCTTCAAGTAGTACATCATCGGCAAATGTCGCATATCTGATTTTAGTATCCGGAATGCTAGTAGGCTTTTTGCCAGCAGCCAACAATACAACAAATAACGGGTTATCTTCATCGATTAACCCCTCTTTTGTCATGTATACGTTCTTTTTGCCGTATTCCTTATACCAGTACTGCACTACACGGATTTTATTGTAATTGTTGTTGTACCATAACGCCTCACCGTCTACCGTTTCAACTATGCCGGCTTCCTGTTCGGTATCATCGTATTTATGCTTTAACGCATCAATTTCGTTAATCTTATCCGGATATACTTGTTTTAGTTTAGCGGAACTTTCCCAACTATAACGGCCAACATATTGCGCATCGCTTAAATCGTCTTTCTTACATTCCGGATCTATAAACGCATCAAACGGAGATACACGTTCAATTTGAATTGTGCCGTCTAACTTCGTATAGTCGAACTCATAAGATACCCAGTAATTGGCTAACCCGCAAATAATCTTATCGCGGAAACATTTACCCTTATTACGTTGATAGTTCGCACGGTCTAAACAGTATTTTGTAATACCTTTAGCAACCCGGCTTATTCTATCATCTTCTTCGGAACGTGGTAAAAAGTCCGGTTCTGTTTCGTTCTGCGATGCATAACCGCACAAGAGATTAATAACCGGTCTAATTCTATTAATCGTGATTGCTGGCCGTCCAGCTTCACGCATCTTTTTCATGTCGGCATCTTGCCATTGCTTGCCTTGCATAAATGCAAAATCTTCGGCAGCGGCCTTGCGCCATTCTGACGTGGCGGCCAATGCACTTTTTACATTTTGCTTTGCTTCATATATATCAAAAGTTTGTTCTATGTTCATTATTCCACCATTTCAGAACCATAAATCATATCGTACATTTGCTCTAGTTGCCATTGTGGCATTGCTTTTGCGAATTCCGCTAGTTGTGCATCTGTATATTTAGCCGGAATAATAACGCCCTTTTCTTCGCGTTCGCCGTATTCCGATTTAAGAACCTTAAAGGCGTAATCACGCAACGCCCTTTCACTCATACGCCCCATGCGCTTATATCTCCTTCGCTATCATCAACATATTTATAACCGTCATTAAATGGCTTTTCTGGTTTAACTGATTTAACAGGCCGCGCCATACACATATAACGCACTGCATCATACGCATGATCTTCTTGCTTGGTATCTACATCTTCAACCTTGATTTTGTCATACGTTAAAGATGGCAACGTTCGTATTAAGTGTACGCAATTACTAAATATCTTTAACTTGCCTTCCTTCAAGCGTTGATGTACTTGCATAAGTCCGGCTAGTCTATCATTATCAGCACGCACCCAATACACGCCTTCCGTTGCGAATATTTCCGCAATCGTTGGGCCGTCATGCCCTGTACGTTGCCAAATTGCGGGGTCTGCTACTCCTTGATAGTCTTTCAAGTGTTCTATCTTTTGCGCTACTTCCCGCGCCGTTTCTTGCGTTCCTGTATCCGGCATGCCAGGCTTGCAGCCGTAATATTCGCCAGTAATATATAACACATCGTCATAATCAACCGCGTAGGAATATACTGCATATGGTTTCGTGTAGCCCCAGTCCATTGAACGATATCGTTGCCAATGATGCGGTATTTCAAATGGTTCTATAACGTGCTTTTCTGTTCTGAATTCTGTAAATACTTGACCTTCGAATATATTCCAGTCACCTTCCAAATATGCTTTACGTAGTTTTTCGGGTAGCGTGTTAAGTGCATCTATATAATTCTGTGATAGATGCGGATTATCGCTTGCCCTTGCTTGGATATATGCAATCTTATCGGCGAATGGTTGCATTTCCTTTGTAAAGTTTCTATCAATAAACAAATCCTTAACCCACATATGGCCTTTTCCGCCCGGGTTAGTTGCTGCAATTAACTTTGTATCACTTATACCAGTCCAGCGGAGCCGCATACGCAAGAAATCGAACACATCGCGACTATTCAAGGTTAATTCATCAATAGCGATAGCAGCGAATTCGCTTGATAAGTATTTACTTGGGTTATCCAGATTTCTAAAACAGATAACGCCGCCACCTAATTCATTATTTAATGTGAATTCATGGTTACTTTCTTTATAGCTTCCTAACCATTCCGGAAACTCCATTTTGATTTTGGATATTTGACGATCATCTAAACTCGGGTAATCTTCACAAAACAACCCTACGCGTATGCCTTTAATTCCTGTTTGAATGAACCAGTCGATTAAAAGCCATACTAAACCCCAGCGTAATATATACGATTTACCACCACCAGCAGCGCCGCCATATAGCGTATATATATTTTGCTTTACCGCACGCAAGAATTCTTTCTGTTTAGGCGTTGGCCGTATTACATCGCGAAACAGATTTGTTTTACTCATCTGTATCACTCAATTCATCATTATCAATAACCAACTTAACAGCGCTTTCCGTTGTAATTTCCTGTTGTATCTTATCGCGCCATTCTTTAGACTTGCGATTTTTAAGCCAGAATATAATGGCGGTAGTGTTTCCTTTTAGCGCTTCTTTATAAAGTGCATTTTCAACTTGTAAATCTGCTTCATCTTTTCCTATTTTTAGGGCGTTCGATATTTCCGGAGATTTCTTACGCCATTCCCATAAGGTAGAAACTGCAATGCCCATATTAGATGCAATCTGTTCATTTGTTAGGCCGTTACGCGCCCAACCTTTTAGCAGTAAAATCTTTTCTTCTGCTTCCCAGTCCGTATATGTTGTTTTTGCCATTGTTTCACCCCCTTATTTCAGAATGTTATTATCTTTTGCTTTCATGCGCCCGTGTGATCGCGCACATATGCCGGCTACTTGCTTGGCTGCGTGTTGGCTAGTGCAATATGTTTGGCATAACCCGTCATAATATATTTCGCTGGCCGTGCATTGGCCCTTCTTATTGTTAAGGCATTTCGACTTTGTACATATGATATTCACTAGCTTTTCACCACCTTCACAAAACTTTTTTGAAAAATTTTTAATTTCCCTATTGACTACTTGCGAAAACGCAAGTATAATGAAGCCATAAGATACATCGAAAAACGCAATTAAGCAAAAAGGAGAAATTAAAATGCTAACACTTAAAGACTTAAACACAACTCAAACATGGAACTTTGAAAACAAAACAGATGCTTCCGATTTCATTAGTACAATGAGTTTCGGTTTTGAATGGCAACTAATCGACAATAACACAAACGAAATTATTGCTTGCCACATTTACGAATAACAAATAAAGGCGGTAGATAACCACTACCGCCAACTATTTAAACCAAAGGAGAATACAACAATGCAAATGACTATTCAAGAAATTAAAAACGCGATCAGATATAACGAACTAAGCAATATTGAAACATTACAAGCCGCATATACTGGTATCAAATACAATAATGACGGCATAATTCAAACACTAGGATATGATGATTTAAGCAACATTATTATGATGCTTCGTTATATCGCCGAAAAGTGCGAACTACTCCGCCAACACACCAACTCTATATACGATGCATTCGCCGCTTTTAATCTACGTGAAACAATATTCGATACTATAGATGAGTACCAACAAGAAATGAATAATCAAATACGCCAAATGTTAGCCGCTAGATAATAGCGGCTTTTTTAATTACTCAAAACAGAACACGCCACAACTTAATGTGATCTGACATCAAAACAATTTGGGTTAATTTGGTCTAAAACCTTTACATAATAAATGCAGCATGTTCAGTTTTCAATAATTAAATGTTGCTTTTATACAAGAAATGGGATATATCGCCGTGGATATACCCCATTTTATTTTGGTTTTATTAAGTTTGTTTGTGTGTTCTATACAAACGCTGACAATCTATGAAATCGTACAAGTAGTTATTTTATTAGGTAAGTACATATTTAACAAGGATCGTATCTCAAATGGCATGTGTTCGTTGAAGGAATTTAACGCCAGCGCCTGTATACAACACGCAAGGGGAACGGCCCAATGTTCCCCGTTGTGTTGCATGTTTATCGGGAGAATTAGTCAATGTCCTCAAAAGCTACATATGACACTATAATTATACTATATTATGCTTTTCCGTATGTTTCCGATGTAGTCCGATGTAGTCCGACTTTCACCGTTTTAGCGGTATGCATGCTCGGGTAATATGTGTGGTGCAAATAATACCCTACCTTGATGAGTCCAGCCGTCTTTAGTTCGCTAGCTTGCGACTTTTCTAAATCTGTAAAGTATCTAGCATGTTTAGCGCTTTTACCGTCAACATATTCACGCATCAATAGTATATTTTCCTTTCCTTTGGTGCATGTGTTGATAATATCTGCTGCGGTTTCCCGCTCATCAATCAACACCCCTATTTCCTTTTGTACTGCATCACGCTTACTTTCAAGGCGTATAATTTGTTGCTCCAGTCCGCCCGGCGTTCCGCCACCTGTTAGGCGTTCCTTTGAGTAGTCAACGGCGCCTATAGTTGTAATATCGCTTTGCAAATGTTTTAAATCCTCTTTTAATGAGTTAATTTTCATTGTGATTAATTTAATAGGTTCTAAATATTCTTTTGCTAATTCCCTGTATTCTTTATCCGTCATACATTATTCCTCTGCTAATTCCGCATACCCCCAAACAACAGGTCTATCAGATATTACATTACTCCAAGATGTCTTCCCATCACGCCACGTATACACTTTTCCATCTTTATATTCGGCAAAATATCTACACTTCCACACTTCTTCAATACTATTCCTTACAAAAATCGGTGTATCAACTGGTACTTCCGACCAATTAACAATACCTAATTCTTCTGCAATGTTTAACACTTCATTCCGCTCTATTTTTGGCATTATTTTGCTTATGTTATTAATACACTTTACATGACCACCACTATTTATATCTAATATACCATCATTCATAACTGGTCTTTTTGTTGTTACAAATGCAGTATCACCGATATTCTTAACATAATATTTCCAGCCATCATCATATAGCTTTTGAAGTAACCATTCTCTACCTTGTTTATCACTAATCATCTTCTTCTACCTCGCTATAATCCTTTTCAAATTCATTTGCCTCGTAAACTCTAAATTTACCTTTATTATTTTTAACAATGTAATCACTTTTACAACATTCGATTATTTCATTATTTGTTGTAATTTCTAATGATGCCCCCTCATACCAATCAATACCAATTACATTATCAACAAAATCGACAATTTCCATAGCGTTAGTGCCGTTGTATTGTATAGCTTGAATTTCACTAACCTTTTTCACATATCTTTTAGACACTTTCTATCCACTCTCCCTTTTCCTCATTAATATAATTCACCTCTTATAATAGGGCGGATATTTAACCGCCCACCTTTCTTTATTTAAAACAACTATTTACCAGTACTACCAATACCACCAGAACCGCGCGCCGTTTCTGTTAGTTCATCAACTTCTAACAACTTTAATGCGCCAACCGGTACAAGGATACCTTGCAATAATCTATCACCTTTTTTAATTAGATACGCATTATCGCTGGTATTTTTAAATATGCCTTTAATTTCCCCGCGGTAATCTGCATCAATCACGCCGAACGAATTCGGAATAACTAACGGCGTTTTACTCATGCTCGATCTTGGGGCGAGCATTAACATATACCCCTTTGGAATTTCCAATGCTAGACCTAGCGTTACATATTGTGTTTGATGCGGCTCGATAACTACACTTTCCGGTTGGTAAAAATCCATTCCGGCAGCATCTGCACTACCCATTTTCGGTAACAACGCACTATGCATAAATCGCTTAACCTTAATTATGTTTTCTTCTTCACGACCAAATGCAAACTTCTTTAGCTTACAGATAAAACCCATTTAGCATCCCCCTATTTTAAAAGTTGTCCCAATACGGCATTTCGTCTATCCATAATGCGAACTTCTGCCCGTGGGTTTTCTTTGTCAATACCAGCTATGCAGCTTTCACCGTACGAACATATCCATTTATCATCGTCAATCACACCAGCTTTTGTTAATATATCGCTAGTTGCTTGTAACAACCCGATTAAGTCCGGCCAACTTCTTTTATTAGGAAGATAATACCTACATTCAACAACTACGATGCCAGATATATGCAATTTCTTTCCGGCCAGTTGCCATAAACAAGACTCTTCGTAGTTTATATAGGTTTCTGACGGTATTATAATAGGCTTCCCGCTTTTAGATATAATACGCCCGCTATTTTTTTTGGTTGCTGGGCGACCTTTCAAAGTAATATCAATCACGCTCATTTTCCGCTAACTCCACGTATCTTTGTTCTACCATTCTCATTTCTTCATAGTTCCAACTTGTTCGGCCGTCGCTATAAAAATAAACATAACCATTTTCATACTTTGCAAAATAACGTTTCAATATTTCACATGTTGCTTTTATAAGTATAGGTGTATCAACTGGAACTCTTTCCCATTCCACAATACCCAATAGGCTGGCAATGGAATATTCCTTTTTACCGGCTCCCAACCCAAGCACCTTACACGGAATACGTGGAGTATGCTCCCGCACTTTAAAATGTCCACCATTTTCGATAAAAGTAGGGTTTATGAAATAGGCGTATACACCTATAATCTTAATATCACGATACCCCTCATCGTACATTTCTTGTAATAACCATTTTGCCCCTTGTTCATTCGTCATAATTCAATTCCTCTTTTGTTAATAAGTGCTTAATCTGTTCCCTAACATGATACAAATATGTTTCCATTGTTCCGTTAAAATGTTGCATGTTCATTTTTGAAATTACTTGCCGTAACCGCCCCGGCTTTCTGCCATTTTTAACATTGTATTCAAGCATAATACAATAAGAGTTCGCCGTTACTTTTGGTTTTAAAATTCTATTTCCAATAACAATGGTTAAAGCACTTGCAAATTGTTCATGTGTATATGTTAAATCATTTGCTTTTAAAAGTTTCTTCATTTGCCACACCCTTTATTTTGATATTCAAACGCTATTTCCGTTTTCGGAGCATTAATCATAACAATAATGCTATGATGTGCGGGCGATTTTGTATGCTCGCCCGTTTCACTTATAAATTTAATGCGCTTAGTTGGTACGTATACACTTATATTAGTTTCGCTAAACAATTTATGCCTTTGTACCCCCCCAGTGTATCTATGGGTAATATCAGTACACACGGGCGCCCCGTTTCGATACATCTCGCTATAATTTCATCTTTATTGCTATACGGTGGGTTAGTGATTAAATAATCAAATTCATATTCTTTGGTTAAAAAATCACTAATGCCGTATATAGCTAATGGATCATAATTGCGCGTAACAATTTTTGTAAAATTGCTTTTATCTGTATCAAACGGCAATAAGATTTTATCGCCAACTTTCGGCGGGAATACATTAAGCATCATTTGAACTGTTTCTATAGGTGTATACCATTCATCACTTTTGCAACCTTTTATTAATGCTTTTTTCAAGATTTACCTCTCTACATATTGCTCACATTGTTTTAAGATGTCTTTTACTAACTCCAACGGAATATTTGACCTTGTGTTATATCGATTACCATTACTTTTTAAGTCTGCCCATTGTAAATTAGGCTTTATATTGTCATTTAATAACTTTAAATCGATATTACTACCAAATTTCGTTGGTTTCTTAACTGGATAATCATAATTGTTGTAATAGGTTAGGTTTTCATAAGGAACATCGAACCCTATCACATTTGCTATATATTCCCATATCCGCCCATATGCTGGGTTTTCAATCACAAATACTTTAGGTTGATATCTCTCAATGATTTTTAGTGTGTTATAGATACACATCTCACCATTGATACGTGTTAGAAATGACTTATCATATTTAAATTGATAGTTTTCATAGTCAGCTTGATTTCTGATTGTGAATTTACTTCCTTGTTCATATTCACCAAATAGGTTTATAGTCATATCCTTTTCTTGCTTCCAACACGCATTACCACCTTTCATCGCACTTGCTACGCTCCAGCTTTCACAAGGTGGACTAGCTAGAATAACATCAGGTCTATCTAGCTTGTCCAACTGTCCCCATAGTGCGTTGGGTTTATGTAATGTATTAACTGCAAGGTCTTGGTTTATGCACGCATTACCAATACCTATTGATGTGATCGTGTGTTGCCCCCCCATATTCACGTTGTATTCATCTACCGCTTGACGATAGCAGCCGTTGCCATCATCAAATAGCCCCCATATATGCATATGTTATTTACCTTTTCAACTCTGTACATTCAATAATGCAATTTGCAGGCGATACGGAAATAAATCTTTTTCGTTCATCAGTAAAAGTAATCACTGTTTCGTTGCCTATTTGCACATTTCGTATAGCACGTTCAAATGCTTTTTTATCTTCAAAAGTTTCAGTTTCATATGTGCCTGTTCCACAATTCATAACAATTGTTAATTCAACCATGTTTTTTCACCTCTTAGAATGGAATGTTTTCGTTTTGATTTGTGTTTTCAAAACTATCAAAATTACTTGGTGCGTTATCATCGTTTAACAATGATGTTCCTACAAAGCCAGCTACCACTTCGGTTACATATCGCTTTTGACCATCTTGTGTTTCATAAGAACGTGTTTGAAGTCTACCCTCAACGAACGCTCTATTGCCTTTACGCAAGTTGCCTACACTTTCACCTAACTTCCCCCAAGCCACACAGTTGACGAAAGCAGTTTGTTCTTTCGTTTCATTTGTTGTGGAGTCAATATAGGTGTTAGTTGCTGCTACTGTGAATGTGGCCACCGCTCGACCACTTTGGGTATAACGCACTTCTGGATCACGTGCTAAATTACCTAAAATTTGTACTGTGTTCATTTATCCTCCTTATTTACCAATCAACTTTCTTTCGATGTACATCTTCCCTTTGTAGGCTCTAAGCATTTCACGAATGTTATCAAATGTTTTGCAATCAGCTTGCATAATCATAGTCATTTGCTTATTCGCCTCCTCAACAGTTTCTACTGTTAAAGGTATTTCAATGGTTATCACCATCTTATGTTTTCGACTAATCAACCTACACCTCCTTAGTAATAATGCATTTTGTTTAAAGATGCCTCACACTCATCAATGTACACATCGTAGTCTTTATGAATATGGCAATCGACTGTTGCCTCATTCCGCATAATTTCAAGTAGGTTATCAAGCTTTACCCTTGCTTGTTCTTCGCTGGTTGCTAGTACTGTAAAACTAACATTGAACGATACATTGCAACTCACTTCAAATTCCTTTGGCTTTTGTTTCATCTATCCCCCTATTGCCTGTTTTAATAACTCTTTACCTTTATCAGATATTTTGCTTTTGTTGATTATTTCTGCTACCTCTACTGGTTCTTTGGCCACTTCTACCAAATTACCTGTGGTAGTCATTTCTATTTTCTTTTGACCAGCAGCAATCAACGCACGTTCACGTTCTGCTTTCTTTCTTGCTTGCAACAATACATGATTTTCTTTTATCGCATTTGCTACTTTTTTGCTGCGTTGCTCTCGTTCTGCCAGTTGTTCATAGCAACGAACGAATTGTGATCTACAACTAGGCTCGTTATAGTCATCACCCATTCTTGGGTTAAAGGATGACCAAATTGTTTTAGCTGCTTGCAAAGTTATCCCATCTAAATGTTCTAACCCATGCTCGTAGCTATATGTACTAACGCATCGCCTAACCTTTTCCCATGCATCCTGTGCAGTTGGGATTTCTTCATATGCGTTTACATAGTTACTTATTTCTTCACAAGCGGATAATATCTCACCTACAGAGGGATAAAACTTGATTTTATTAATTCGCACAAGGTTAATCACCGCTTGCTTTAACGTAACAGGGTTTATATCAGATAAGAACAGTACATACGCTCTCACGTTTTCCTCTGACAATTTAGAATTTGGTATCGTTGATTGTAACAACAGAATTACTTCCATTACATCCGCTTTCGCCATATTCCACCTCGCTCTCATTCATAACCTTGTAAATCGCATCTAATGTTTGTTCTGTATTTGTTTTCTTTTGTTGATTTGTTGTTTTTGTATAACTATTTTTTTCCCAAGTTCGAACTGCTGCTTGCCAGTTCTTCATTGAGTTTTTGCCAACTTTCCAGCCATTACTTTCGTAATAGTCATAAAAATGTTGTGCATCTACTTTATTACCTCGTTCAATACAGTATTGTTTGATTTCAGATAGAGTAGGTTTTTCAAAGCGCTTGCGTTTTGTTGTAGTGCTTTTTGCACTACTATCTATCTCTAACTCTTTCTCTTTCTCTAACTCTATCTCTATCTCTCCGTAACCACTTTGTAACATTGGTGTAACATTGTTACGCTCCAACTTATCTTTTTTAGCTCTACACTTACGCATTCTGCTAGCCGCAGCTGTTTCACACCCTGTACTATCTTTTGTATCTGGTAGATAGTATTCTTCGTCAGAACACATTTCGAGTAGTCCACTTTTAAGTAGGTACTGTATTGTTATTTGTACATTCTCTTCCTTTTCATCAAGATCTAATGCGAGTTCTGATGCAAAATCATCTTCAAGTCCGTCAAAGTAAAGTTTTCCATCACTCATGATTGAACGTAATAACATTTTGAGATAGATAATTGTATAAGTATCACCACCTGCAATCTTTCTCAATCGTTTGATTTCTTTTCTTTGGAAGAAGTCTTTGTGCAACTTCAACCAAAAGTATCGTTTTGGTTCGCTCATATGCTAACCATTAATTTTACCAACGCTGGCATATTTAACATTTGGTTGCGTTTGATTAATTACATCTAATACATCCTTTAGTTCTGTAATTTCTTTTGCATTTACTTTGTATTCACCTTGTGTTTCTTCTAATTTCTCAATGCGTTTCTTCACATATAGTTCAACAACATCAATTCTTTTCATACTAATCTAACCTCTTTCCTAAAAATCAACATCAATAACTGCGAGTTCCTTTGTTTTATCTTGTCCGTTTTTGGCAATCAAAACTTCGATTTTCGAAAAAACATTATCATAGTTATCAACAATAACGACTTCATTGTTTTCATTAACTCGTTTTAATTTATTAATTAAGTCTTTAACTAACATAAATCTCTATTCCTCTCTTCTAACTTACGTTGTGTTTCCTTTGCAAATACTCCGTGTGCTAAGTTCTCATGGCAATATCTGCATAAACACGCTAAGTTGTTTAGTTCGCTTGTACCACCTCTACCCCTAGGCAATATGTGGTGTACCTCTGTAGCAGGTGCACCACATATTACACAACACGGATAACCATCTATACTATCTCGTTCAATAGCTTGTGGTCTTGTAATTTTGTAGAGTTTATCATCAAGCCTTTTTCTTTTGTTCATTCCCCCACTCCCTAACTAGCGATTGAATGTAATCGCTATCATCAAGTTTTATTCCAAGTTGGTTGTACTCATCGACTAAGCAATCAATAAGCCGTTGCATTTCTTCAACTGTATATACTGATGATCCGTGGTAACATTTAACGTTATGGAAACCATCAAGATTTTGACATTTACCAACATCCGCCGCTATCCAACCAGTTCCGCCTGACTGCCACACTTGAATGTATCTATCAACCGCATCTTCACGAATAGGAACATATGTAAACGCTCCACTATCTAATATTGCTTTTCTATACACATCATCTTTTGATGTGTAAGAATGTTTGCTTAAAACATTTGCAATCTTTTGGCATATAAGCCACATATAATTATTTGCGGTTAGACTACGTTGTTTACGTTTTTCTTTTATCTCAACATCGTATTCTTTATCAGGTTTTATCTTCGATAAATCGTTATCGTGAGGTGCTGGTATCACCAGCATTACACCCATAGGACTTCTTAGTAATTCAATTCCTTTAGCAGTTAACTTCATAATGACATTAACCAAGATTTAACTTGTTTTAATTCTGTTAGGTCTAAAAGTTTTGAGGATGATTTGTTGAAAGTTGTTTTTATGTAAGATGCTACTGTTTCGTTTGGAATACCTTTTACTTTTACAATTTCAGTTACTTCATGTAGTATTTGTTTTGTTAATTCCGTTTCATTATTACTTTGTGCATCGTCATCTTCATCCCAAGCCACACCTAAAATAGAGGATAAGGAATATCTTCGTGCATACGTTACAACGCTGCCAACACCTTGAGGGTCTTTTTTCATTAGCGGTAATGTGAAAGGGTCGCTTTCCAACCATTCACCGCTTTCATGTAACAACATAGTAGTTACAGATACTACATCAGCACCTGTAAAAGGTACTTGCAAAAAAGATAATCCATTATTTGCTAATACAGGTCTAACTGCCTGTAGTAAACTGTCTAGCGTTACATACTTTGATTTTAGAAATGCATTTTCTTTTGTTCTGTTTGGATCAGATACTTCTGATTGAAATTTTGCTAATGCTTTAGCTATTTCTGTTATAGTTTCACTTCTATTCATTAAATTTCGCTCCATTCAACACCTAATCGAATTAATGTATCGTTAATTGCTTTACGTTGTCTTGTATTAATATTCTTTACGACATAAGTTACTGTTTTTACTTCCTCTATGATTTCCTCTGGCACTTGTGATTGTTCTGTGAATACTGGTTCCGTTTGTTGAGGTTCTTTCGCTTTCATTTCAATTTCAAGTCGCTTTTCAAATTCATTGGAAAGTACATTATCCAATTCACCAAACGGAATATTATCAACACGATGTTTAATTTCTTCGTATTGGATAGGTGTATCTAGTGCGTAGTTTTGATTAAATAAATCAATTTTCATCTTAATCATTTCTACTTTTTCAGCCTGCATACGCTTTAGATCATCATCGTTTTGTTGTTGTTCTAAAACACCTTTAACCATTTCATCAATGGCTAGTGCAACATCTGACATTTTGGCGGTTTTGTTTTCCCACCATTTGTGATTAGGTACAATTCTTATTTTGTATTCGTCTCTAATTCCCAATGCTTTTACCTTGTCATTCATCATGGCGATGACTGTGTCCCTACGTTTCAACATTTCTTGTTGTTCAAATTCATTGATTTGATTTGCGATAGGATTTTCAACTCTACTTACAACTGCAAGCACTTGTTCTAGTTCTGCGGTGAATGTATTATACGGAATTTTTAATTCACGTTTTTTGTCAGTACCAAATCGTGTTAACTTAGTACGGATAGAAACAATCTCTTTCAGTACAGATTTCATTTCTTTTAGGTTATCTTCCGTAACAACTAACCCATTGTATTTTTCTAGTTTCTCTTCAAGGTACTTCGCAAGTTCTGCGTTATTCCAAGTTAAAGTTAAATTGCTATCAATAACTTGTGGTTCGATAGCTGGTTGTACAATTACATCAACTGTTTCCATATGTTTTGTTTCTCCTTATATTTGTGTTAAAATACAAGTAGAGTAAATCACTCTACACGCACGCTTGCTTTCCTACGGCCTAGCGTGCTTTTTTTATTTCTCTTACCCAAAAGTTACTCAATATTAGCAGTGCGAACCCTAGGGCAACTTGAAGGAATGCGGTATAGAAATCAATTCTATCGATTTCTACTGAACCTATTGTTCCAGCTACCATCAAAAAGGCCACTACTCTTATAAACCAAATCAATTTCATAACTCATTACCTACTATCACTAGCATTTGGCTGGTGATTTTTTTAATTTCACTTTTCAAACGATTGTTTTCTTTTTCCAATCGTTCCACTTCGTTTTTTAACTTTCTGTAACCAATAGCCGAGTATTCACTTTCAATCCCTGCTAGTGCTTCAACCTCTTTTTTGCTAAACCTAACACCACTTACATTTGGTAGTTGTTTTAGCACTCCTCTATTTCTTAGGTCGTATACTGCTGTCTGTGAAATCTGAAATAGTTTTGCCACTTGGTTGACGGTGTAAACTAAACTATCTATCTAACGACACCCCCTTTGTTAACTCTTCTACACCACAATCGAAATAGTTAGCCAACTTAATAAGGTTAGAAACGTTAGGTGATTGGATGCCATTTTTCCAACGAGATATAATGCCTTGATTTATACCTGTTTCCTTAGAAAGTTGGTAGGCAGAAACACCTTTTTTGTCCATCTCCTTTTTAATATTCATGTATACAGTTTTTATCATTTACACACCCCCTTTACGTTTGGTATACTTGCGATATAGTAAGCGTTAATTTTCTACTATAGCCACTTACTGTAATCCATCTGGTTACTTACGTTTTCATAAGCACCTTACTCTTGTATTGTACTTCCGTTTTCGTTAGTAGTCTAGTAAACACTTTTTAATTTTTTTAAAATATTTATTTAATTTCTAAAATGTGTTTTTATTTTTATCGAGGTGTACCATGTTATATGATAAAATAGACGAACTAATGCGCAAGGCTGGTGTGTCCGCCTATCAAGTTTCACAAAGTACAAACATTCCGCAAAGTGCTTTTTCGAGATGGAAAAGCAGAGAAAGCGAACCAAGTTTAAAAAATGTTAAAATTTTAGCCGAGTATTTTGGAGTTCCTATCAATGATTTACTGTCTGATACCGACAATAAAATAAAAGAGACGTCAATCAAAAAGAAAGACACCTCAAAAGTTAATATCAAAGATGTAAAAGTAATGTTTTATGGAAACTATGAACTTACAAAGCAAGAAAAGCAATTAGTTGAAAATGTGATTAAAGGTGTAATTGCATCAAGAAAAGATGAAAGGGATAAAAATAATCAGACATCATGAAACGAATGTTGCCAAAAGTATTAGATATTATTAAAGAACATAAGTCGAACGATCCAGATGTTATTGCTAGGAATTTAAGAATTAGGGTTCATTATAGATTGTTGCCAAAACAACTCAAAGGAATGTTAATTAAAACGCCTTTTACAAAAGACATAGTAATTAATTCCAAAATAAATATTAATCAAAAGAAAGTGGCTCTTGCCCACGAATTAGGTCATATATACTTACATGGCGGTGGTTTTAATCTTATAGAGATTGATTTATTGACAGACAGCGAAAGAAAAAGAAAAGAATACGAAGCTAACAAATTTGCTTTTCTTTTAGTTGCTCACACTTGCATGAGGAACTCACCACGAATGATTGATAGTATTAGAAATGAGCGATATTTAACATTCAATGATACTGTTGAACTACTCAATATATTTGAGCGAACAGGGTGTTATATATAAGAGGTGTATTATGAAAGCTAAATACAAAGAGATACAGAAAGAGATGATAAACATCACACTTGCCACCTACTTATTTACATTTTTATTTGCAGGGATATTTTTTATCATTATCCAAGATAAAGGCGAAACAATCGGTGCAACCATATCAGGTATTATATTTTGGTTGGGGTACGCCCTAATTCGTTACATCAATAAACGTCAAAGCACTAAATTTTTTGAAAAATTAGAAACGAGGGAACGATATGCAATACAATTTCACTATCAGAAAAAAAAATAAAGGGTTTCAGATTATAGTTAGCTATAAGGATGGCTACAAATGGAAACAGAAATCTAAACAGGGTTTCGCCACGCAAAGAGATGCTAAACTTTATGGGCAACAAATAGTCGATAACCTAAAAAAGACTATCACCGCACAAATCGATGATAGTCTAAAGGATATTACATTAATTCAATTTTTTGATATTTTTGCCAAGGATAAAATTAATCTATCGTATGGATCTATACTCACCTATCGTAACTCATTACGAGTAGTCGAACATTTGAAAAATAAAAAGATAGTGGATATAACACATACAATGATACGAAATGAGTTTAGCCAATCACCATATGCGGTTAGTACGCAAAAGTTATGTAAACGCATACTAAATGTCATATTCAATTACGCTATATCACCTTATCACATTATAGCCACTAATCCATGTAAAGGAATTACATTTACTAATAGAACGCAACAACAATTAAAACTACTAGACGAAAATGATTTAAAAGCCATAGAACGAATGAAAAGCAATCACTACATGTATTATGTCATGTTCATGGTTGCACGTTATACAGGGGCTAGATACGGAGAAATTATCGGTATCACATGGAATGACATATATTTAGATAAAGCTATTATATCCATTAATAAACAATGGTCTATTACTGGTGATGGTTTACATGGCTTCTCTCCACTAAAAAGCAACAATGGATACAGAGATGTTCCAATACCACCACGGCTAATAGACATATTAAAAGCATATAAGACCACATCAACAACAGATAGGTTATTCCCTACAAAGAATGCTAAATCATCTAGGGCTAACTACATTCTTAAATTATATGTACCTAATAAGTCCATTCATGCATTTAGACATACATATGCTACTACCCTACTATCAAACAATGTAGACATAAAAACAGTAGCATCGCTACTTGGTGATACAGTCGATACAGTCATAAAGAATTACATACATTACTCTGATGAAATGAGAAAAAACGCTGCGGAAAACGTAGCCAATATTTTTGGCTAATAATTTTTGACGATTTTATGACGTTTTATCAAAAAGTACAGCAAACAAGCGTATTATATAACTTATTTTCATTATATTATATAGTACCATGAAACCCTTGAAAATACAAAGAATCCCTAGGATTTCCTAGGGATTCTTCCATTATTCTTCAATTTTTCATTTTATGAAATATTTGAGAAATAATATTTTTAATTTTAAATGATTGTTAGCTTATCGTTTTAAAGCATCTTCAATACGAAGCAAGCAGTCACCAGATTCGATACGGCTACCTTCACGTACAAGAATTTCTTCTACGATACCATCAATAGGAGCTGTAATTGTTGTTTCCATTTTCATCGCTTCTGTAACGATCAATGGTTCACCTTTAGCTACAGATTGACCATTCTTAATAAGAATCTTAACAACGGAACCAGACAATGTAGCACCAATTTCACCAGGGTTAGATTCATCCGCTTTGCGACGAACAACACCAGTTGTCTTAGCATGTTTATCATGAACCTTAATGCTACGAGGTTGACCATTAAACTCGAACAATACGATGCGGTTACCATCTTCATCAGGTTCAGAGAAACCATTCATCTTGATAATCAGTGTTTTACCTTTTTCAATGGTTACTTGAATTTCTTCGCCCCGTTTCATACCAAAGAAGAATGTTGGAGTATCTAATACAGATACATCGCCAAAGTCTTTTACAAATTTATTGTAATCTTGGTAAACCTTAGGATACAAGCAATATGCACTAATATCTTCATCAGTTGTTTGGGCTCCCATTTCGCTTAATTCATGACGAATATGTTCAAAATCTGTTGGAGGTAATACAGCACCAGGGCGAACTGTGATTGGGCGAGCACCTTTCAAGATGATTTTTTGTAATTTTTCAGGGAAGCCTTGATATGGAGTACCAAGACGGCCTTCAAAGAATTCAACTACGGATTGAGGGAAATCCAATACATCGCCTTTTTCGTATATATCTTTTTCAGTTAAGTTGTTTTGTACCATGTACAATGTCATATCCCCTACCACTTTAGAGGATGGTGTAACTTTAATGATATCACCAAACATCATGTTTACTTGGTGGTACATTTTCTTTATATCTGTCCAACGATCACCAAGCCCTACCATTTTAGCTTGTTGTTGCAAGTTAGAGTATTGTCCACCTGGCATTTCATGTTGATATACTTCAGTATTAGGATATGCTTCTGCTTTATCTACACCTTTGTAATATGGTCTGATACTACCAAAATAATGAGACATTTCTTCCATATACTCGATGTTCATTTCTGGTTGACGTTCATGACCGGACAACGCATAGTACATGGAATTCATACTAGGTTGAGAAGTACCATTAGCAAAAGCAGAGTACGCTAAGTCGATTACATCAACACCAGCATCTACAGCGCGGCCATATGTATAGATAGAGTTACCAGAGCCTTCATGAGTATGTAAGTGAATTGGAACAGAGACAGCATCTTTCAAGGCAGATACCAAGTTATAAGAAGCTTGTGGTTTTAAAAGGCCGGCCATATCTTTAATAGCAATAATATTGGCACCAGCTTTTTCAAGATCTTTTGCCATATTCACATAATAGTCCAAGTTGTATTTTGTACGAGCACCATCAAGGATATCGCCAGTGTAGCACAATGCAACTTCAGCTATTTTATTTTGTGCACGCACTTCATCGATAGCAACATGCATATTATCAAGACTATTCAAGCTATCAAATACGCGGAATGCATCAATACCATTAGCAGCAGCCCGTTGAATGAATTGACGAACTACGTTGTCTGGATACGATGTGTAACCTACGGCATTTGCACCACGAAGAAGCATTTGAAGCAATGTATTTGGCACTTCACGACGGAACATGCGCAAACGCTCCCACGGATCTTCATGTAAGAATCGGTATGATACGTCAAAAGTAGCACCCCCCCAACATTCTAAGGAGAATAAGTTAGGTACACCTTTTGCAGCATGACCAGCTACGCGAGCCATATCGATTGTACGAAGACGTGTAGCAAACAAGGATTGATGGGCATCACGCCAAGTGGTATCAGTGAAGAATACTTGTTTTTGTTCCGATAACCATTTACTGAATTTATCTGGTCCAAGTTCATCAAATTTTTGTTTTGTACCAGATGCTGGACTTACATCCAAAGTAGATGGCATTTGAATCGGTTCAAAGTCAGGAACCTCTTGAGCTCCTGCACCAGAATAGCCATTAATTGTAACATCAGCAATGTAACGTAATAATTTAGTACCACGGTCGCGATCTGGTTTCAATTCGAATAATTCAGGATGTTCTTCAATGAAGTTTACATTGTAAGAACCACTTTGGAATTCAGGATGTTCCAATACATTAATCAAGAAGTGAATATTTGTTTTTACACCGCGAATACGGAACTCTTTTAAGCAACGAAGCATTTTACGAATAGTTTCTTCGTTGTTAGGACCAAATGCTGTCGCTTTCACAAGCAAGGAGTCATAGTAAGGTGTTACAACGGCACCTGTAAAAGCATTACCAGAATCAAGACGGATACCAAAACCACCAGAGCTACGGTACGCTAAGATTTTACCGGTATCAGGCATAAAATTATTTTTAGGATCTTCTGTGGTAATACGACATTGGATAGCAGTGCCTTTACAAGGAATTTTATCCTGCTCAGGAATACCTACTTCAGGGCTATGTAAACTAAAGCCTTCAGCGATTCTAATTTGAGCATGAACAATGTCAATATCTGTAATCATTTCTGTTACAGTATGCTCTACTTGAATACGTGGATTAACTTCGATAAAGTAGAAGCTACCATCAGCAGTTACCAAAAATTCTACAGTACCTGCATTCACATAACCAACATTTTTCATGATTTTAACGGCAGCATCACATACAGCTTTACGAGTTTCTAATGACAACGCAAAGGCTGGCGCCATTTCAACTACTTTTTGGTGACGACGTTGAACAGAGCAATCACGTTCATGCAAATGAACTACATTGCCATGTTCGTCACCTAAGATTTGAACTTCAATATGTTTAGGCTCTACGATAAGTTTTTCTACATATACATCATCATCACCAAACGCAGCTTTCGCTTCAGATTTAGCACGATCATATGCATCTCGAAGGTCTTCTTTATGATGAACTTCACGCATACCACGACCGCCGCCGCCATTAACGGCTTTAATCATCAATGGAAAACCATGTGTATCAGCAAATTCTTCTAATTGAGCATAATCTTTTAAAGCCCCATCAGAACCTGGAATCATTGGGATTTTTGCTAATTTAGCTTGCTCACGAGCATTTACTTTATCACCAAACATATTCAAATGCTTGATTTTAGGCCCGATAAAGATAATTCCTTCTTCTTCACAACGACGAGCAAAGCCTTCATTTTCAGATAAGAAGCCATAACCTGGATGGATAGCATCGATGTCATGTTCTTTTGCAATACGGATGATATCTTCAATATCAAGATATGCGTCAACTGGTTTTTTCCCTTCCCCTACGAGATAGGCTTCATCGGCTTGGTTACGGTGCAAGGATAATGTATCCTCTTTAGAGTAAATGGCTACAGTTTTAATCCCCATTTCATTACATGCACGGAACACGCGGATCGCAATTTCTCCACGGTTGGCAACCAATACGGATTTAATTTTTCTCATGTATTGCCTCCTACTAGCTTCCACAAATGTGAACTATCAGCTTTCATTTTTATTAATATATGAATATTTCCTATACTTATAGATAAATCAATATTATGGGAGATCTCATCAAAATTTATGATGAGGTTTATATTCATAATAATATATACTTATTATACAATATTTTCATTATATTTAAAGGATTATACCAATTATGAAAGTATAAAATATATTTTTTACTGTTCATTACAAAAAATCATATGTCTTTCAATAATATACATCGAATAAATTCTATTTTTATATTATTTACCACCTAAAAAGTGATTCATTAATCGATTTAATTGCTCTTGATCAGCTGCCCCCATCAATTCTCTAGCTGAATGCATTGCTAAAAGAGGCAAGCCTACATCAATAGTACGGATTGGTAACATAGCTGATGAAATTGAACCTACAGTAGATCCACCTGGAATATCCGAACGATTTACATAAATCTGATACTGTGCATCCGCTTCTTCACAAAGGCCTTTAACGATAGCAATGGCCTTAGCATCTCCGGCGTAAGATTGGCTACATGCAATTTTGAGAGATAACCCTTTATTAAGTACAGGAATATTCGTAATATCATTTTTCTCTGGATAGTTTGGGTGTAATCCGTGCGCTACATCGGAAGAAATCATAAAGCCCTTAGAGATAAAGCTGTCCATCTCTTGATTAGAATATCCTAATGCGTCATACACACGTTTAACGAGATTTGGTAATATCATGCCGGCCCCACCTTGTTTCGTACGACTACCCACCTCTTCGTTATCAAAAAGTATAGCACAGCGAACACCATTGACATTCATTTTTTTGGCTTGAATAATACCAGATAATACACCAAAGCAAGATGTTAAATTATCTAAACGAGGTGAGCTAATGAAATCACCTTCCGTACCGAGTACACAGCCTTGTTCCGTAGGATATAAAGTCATTTCATAAGATAATATTTCGGAAGGATCGCAATCTACTTCATCAGCTAAAAACTTTGTCCACTCATCGTATTGAGTATCTGATTCTGAAAATAAACTTGGATTATTTCTATTATTTAAAGGTTTTGTAGGATTATCTTCATTATTACGTTCCATCATCAATATAGGAAGCATTTCTTTTTGACGATTTAGTTTAACCCCATCATTAACAGAGCGATTCATATGAATAGCTAGGTTTGGAACAATAGCGATAGGCCGTTTTGTATCGACTAGAACAGAATCTACGTCAAAGGCATTTTTTCCTTTTAACACAACCGTACCTGCTGCACCTAATGGACGATCAAGCCATGTATTTTCTATAAGCCCGCCATACATTTCTACATTTAACTTTGTGTATCCTTTCATAGAGGTTATAGGGTTTGGTTTAACACGAATAGCAGGAAAATCTGTATGAGCCGACGCAATACGTAATGTATGTTCTGGTTTCTTCCCTATATGAAAGGCAAATAAGGTGGTGCCGAACACGTTAACTACATAAGAACCAGAGTCTAACTGCCACTCATCTTCTAAACTGAGCTCTGTAAATCCTGAGTCCAATAGCATTTGTAAACTTGTATCTACTGTGTGATACGGAGATGTACAAGCGCCAATATACTTTAATAATTGTTCATTATCAAACTTCATAGGTCCCTCCTATGCACAAATCATATAAAATTTGTACAATTAGCTTGAATAATTTATTATGTATATTATTTTACAATATTTACATTAATTATCTATTAACTACTCATATTTTATCATAAAAAGCCGCCCCTATCGGGACGGCTTTATATATCTTTAACAGATGAATCCTATTCAGGTAGAGATACGTCTTCTAAATTTGTTTTTTCGATAGACTCAATATTACCTTTATCGCAAAGGTTTGCAATAGTTGGGTCAATTGGTAAACGGTTCAACAATAATAGACCGTATTTTTGAAGGATTTCTTCGATGTGGCTTTCACCAAAAATTTGATAATCCTTACCGTTATCTGGGCAATGGAAGTAAGAGTAGTTTTCCACCACACCAATAATAGGCACTTGCATTAAATCAGCCATTTTAACTGCTTTTTCAACAATCATGGATACCAAGTCTTGAGGAGATGTAACGATAATAATACCGTCCAATTTCAAGGATTGATATACAGTAATCGCTACGTCACCTGTTCCCGGTGGCATATCAACAAATAAATAATCGATGTCTTTCCAAATAACATCTGTATAAAATTGTTTTACTACATTACCTAAAATAGGACCACGCCATAAAACAGGATCTGTATCGTTTTCCAAAAGGAGGTTAACAGACATAACGTCAATACCGCCTTTAGATTTTACAGGATACATACCGATTTCGTCAGCATATGCCTTTTCCTTAATGCCAAACATCTTAGGAATAGAAGGACCTGTAATATCCGCATCGAGGATACCTACTTTGTAACCTTTACGCGCCATTGTAATGGCCATCAAGCTGGTAACGGAGGATTTACCTACGCCACCTTTGCCAGATACTACACCAATTACATGTTTAACAGAACTAAGCTCGTGTAATTGAGCTGTAAGATCTTGAGGTTGTTGAGGCGCGCCACCACCGCAACCAGAAGATTGAGATGGGCATCCGCCACAATCACTGCTGCTACCGCAACCCATAGTAAACACCTACTTTCTTTGAGGCTATACCTCACATCTATATTAAAAACTTTTTTATATGGTAAACACAATGTATCTACGCTTACATTGTATCACGTTATATCAAAAATTATCAATATATTACTCACCACAAAATTCTTTAGTTAACCCGCCGAGAATTTCCATCCCCTTTGTAATTTCCTCTACTGTTGGTACCGTATAGCTCAAACGAAATGCATGACCTTCTCCTGCTCCATCTGCTGCAAAGGCACCACATTTAATAATCCCTACATTGCGGTCCATACAAGTTTCAAAGAATACATCACAATCTACATCCTCAGGCATCGTCATCCATGCAAACATACCACCTGTAGGTTGTGTCAAATAAACTTTAGAACTCGCATACTTTTTAAAAGCGTTAAGTAAAGCTTCACATTTCATTTTATATACTTTTCGTACATTATCTAAATGAGCATCGTAATCAATGGTATCAAGAACCTTCGCTACCACCTTTTGAGTTACTAATGGCATTTGACCGGCCGTATTATTTTTTAATGCTTGGATAGCTTCAATAATTTTAGTTGGACCAAATAAGAAACCGACGCGCAAGCCTGCAGATAATGTTTTAGAATAAGAACCTGCATACAGAACACGATCTTCTGTGTCGAAGGATTTGAACGTTGGAATGTATTCTCCGGCGAAACGAATTTCACCATATGGATCATCTTCATAGATAAATAAATCATATTTAGATGCAATAGCATAAATCTCCTTACGGCGCTCTAAAGGCATAGTAATGCCTGTTGGATTTTGGAAGTTAGGAATTAGATAAATATATTTACCTTTACCAGATTGAGCCGCTTTTTCTAACTCACCTGGAATCATACCATACTCATCAGTTTTAATACCTATTGCTTTACCGCCCATGTTTCGCACAGAGTTAATAGCACTGGTGAAAGTAAATTCATCCATGTACACTTCATCGCCTGGTTCTAAAACTGTGATTGGTACAAGACCTAATAATTGACCTGCACCATTGGAAATAATGAGACCTTGTCCTTCCGGATTCATCTTATGAGTTTGTACTAAACGTTCTAATGTAAGTTCTGCTAAATGTGCATCACCTTGCATTGGACCATATTGTAAAAGGCTCATAGGATTAGAATGTACAACTTCATCAAAAGCATTTTCGATGACTTCTACCGGAATCGCTTCAGGCGCAGGATTGCCAATACCAAAGCTAATAAAGCCTTCCACACCTACACCACGTTCAAATACTTCACGAATAAAATTAGGTCCTTTTAAGGTTACACGTTCAGGAAGAGAAAAGCTCATACTATCGCCTCTTTCATATATACTATGTAGAAAATACTTCTAAGTAGAAAATATTACTAACATCAAAAATTAAGAATATTACATTATTAGAACGTAAGCAGTCTATAGTTAATTAGTTATTTTGTAATGCCTTACCTAATTAGACTTTATATTACGCATTAGGATCATGCTCTTGTTCCGCATTTTTCTTATTAATATAGTTCTTATATACTTTCCAAAGAATGAAGTATACAACACCTGCAACAAGAACAATAATTCCTAAGCGCCCCATATTTTCTTGGAAATTTACAATATCAGTACCGATGGCAACTTCTAAAGCCGTGGATGGGAATTTACCAATCAAGTTTGCCAATATATAATCTCTAGGTTTAATTTTACTAATGGCCCCTAAGGCTGTAATAACGCCAGATGGGAAGTACGGTAAGGATCGTGCAAATAACATAACCACAAAACCGTTTTTACCAGAAAAATCATCTACTTTCATCAATACCGTACTCTTAGCAATCAACTTGTCCGCTGTATCACGTAAGAAGTAACGCATAATATAAAAGCTAATGACTACGCCAATTGTTTCAGCCAACCAAGAAATAATGATTCCTGGCCACATGCCAAATACTAAACCGTTTGCTGTAGATATGAAAATTGACGGTAAAAAGCCTACGGCGTTAACAAAAATATCGAGGACCATACTCACCAACATGGCCATAGGGCCAAAACTTTGAATATAATCCGCTACCTCTTCCATAGAGCCACTTGTTGCTAAGTGCCACATGGTCGGATAAAATGTAGGATCTACAATATTTATAATAATTAATAAAACAATAAAACCTATGCCTGCTATTAACTGTACCCAACCTTCACCAGAAGGTTTTAAATTTCTTTTACTCATATATACCTCGTATAAAAAAGACTAGCTTCATTATATCACGTATTCTATAGAACAGTTATAACTAGTTACATTTCTTTAATTCTAATCTGAATAGCTATTTTTTTTAATATATTTAAAATTGGTAACCGATATAGCTTTAGAGGCGTATACATATATCTATAAAATATGTATCATTACATTAGCATAAAAATTATCGAAAGATGTATAATACTATTATAACGAGAATTTTCTTAATGAAAGAAGGTATAATATGGTATCAGCAGGTCAAACAGCTACGGCTACTGTAACAGTTACAGAATCTAATATTGCTAAAACAATGAAATCTGGTTCTTTAGATGTCTTTGCCACACCGGCCATGTGCGCTTTAATGGAAGAAGCGGCTCAAGCAGCAGTACAACCATACTTAGAAGAAGGTGAAGGCACTGTAGGTATTGCTTTATCCATCACCCATGAAGCCCCTACTCCACTTGGTGCAACAGTAACAGCAAAAGCTATTGTAAGCGCCGTAGAAGGTCGCAAAATCACATTCGATATCGAAGCTTCTGATGGCATTGGTATTATCGGTCGTGGTACACATGAACGCTTTGTCATTAACAACGAAAAATTTATGGCTAAAGTGCATAGTAGAGCAAACGCTAACTAAATATAGCTAGAATATTTATCAATCAAAATCATTAGTTTACTAATATCTTTAGCAGAATAAAAAACGGCATCTATCATACGGTAGATGCCATTTTTATATACTTTCATGTTTGCATAATTAAATCATATTTGCATAGTTAAATAATTAGCAAATTTTAACTACCCAGCCTTCAGGAGCTTCGATTTCACCATGTTGAATGCCAAGTAATGTGTCATATAATTTTTTAGTGATAGGACCCATATCATCCATGCCAGCAGGAACATTAATAGTGCCTTCTGGAGTATCGATTTGACCTACTGGAGAAATAACAGCCGCTGTACCACAAAGACCAATTTCAGCAAAGTCTTTTAATTCATCTTTATGAACAGGACGATGTTCTACAGTCATACCAAGGTAGTGTTCTGCTACATACATCAAAGAACGACGTGTAATGGATGGCAAAATACTATCAGATTTAGGTGTAACTAATTTACCATCTTTAGTAATAAAGATGAAGTTAGCACCACCAGTTTCTTCTACATGTGTACGAGTAGCCGCATCAAGATACATATTTTCTGCATAGCCTTCATTATGAGCATCAGTGATAGCATACAAACTCATAGCATAATTCAAACCAGCTTTAATATGGCCAGTACCATGAGGAGCTGCACGATCAAAATCAGTAATACGAATTTTGATTGGTTTAGCACCACCTTTAAAGTAAGGGCCTACTGGTGTTGTAAACACACGGAATTGATATTCATCAGCAGGTTTTACACCGATAACAGAGTTTGTACCCATCATGTAAGGACGAATATAAAGGCTTGCACCATGACCATATGGAGGAACAAAGTCTTTATTTGCTTTTACAACTTCTTTTACAGCTTCGAGGAAACGACCTTCAGGTAATGTAGGCATTACAAGGCGTTCACAGGATTGATTCAAACGTTCTGCATTCAAATCTGGACGGAAGCATACGATGTGACCATCTTTTGTATAGTATGCTTTCAAACCTTCAAAAACAGTTTGAGCGTATTGGAATACACCAGCACATTCATTAAGGACAACGTTAGCATCAGTAATTAGACCACCTTCGTCCCATTTACCATCTTTATATGTAGTCAAATAACGGTAGTCGGTTTCTACATAACCAAAACCGAGATTATCCCAATCGATATTCTTGCTCATAACAATAACCTCCATTTATATTGATATACACTTAATCTTATCACTATCATCTTGTATTTTCAATAGATTCTATAGAGATGATAAATTATATATACAGATATAGTATCTATTAAGATATATCATCTATATATAGGTAACATATTAATAGATATGTATATTATCAAATAGGCCCCTAGCTATACTATCGTTGAATATAAAAATTGTTTTTTACAGTATAGCTACCGCCCTATTTATATTATAATAATTTTAGATATACATTATCCTATTTTACTAGAGGTCCCTATTATGAACGAAAATAAAAATTTTTTAATTCCTAATCCTAAAAGTATCATTTGTATCGGCCTTAACTACGCTGATCATATTGCTGAAACTAGTCTAGCTACACATGATTTTCCAGAAATCTTTATGAAAACATCAAATGCTCTTGCAGGTAATCATGATACAATTACTATTGAAGACGAAACTTTCCATTACGATTATGAAGGAGAATTAGTTATCATCATCGGTAAATCTGGTAAAAACATATCTCCTGAAAAGGCAATGGAACATATCTTAGGCTATACCATTGGTAACGACGTATCTGCCCGTACATTACAGTTTAGAGGTTCTCAATGGATTCTTGGCAAATCGCTTGATCACTTTGCTCCTATTGGTCCTAATATTGTATCTCCTGATGATTTTGACTTTGAAAGTGCTACTATTACGACAACAGTAAATGGTGAAATACGTCAACAAGCAAAGCTAGAACAAATGATTTTTAAGCCTTATAACATTATTGCCTTCTTATCAACATATATGACACTCCAAGAAGGTGACATTATCTTTACAGGTACGCCTAGTGGTGTAGTATTAGGTAAAAATGAAAGTAAGTATTCTTGGTTAAAACCAGGAGATATTGTTACAGTTTCCATAAGTGGTATTGGTACCTTAGAAAACAAATTTATTTAAAATAAGTACATTGTTAAAGTATTGTATTTGCTCGTATTCTTATTATTACGATATCTATTTACATTACAACTAAATATATCTAAACACAAAAAGAGATTACTTCTATGTATGTCTAACTATACATAGAAGTAATCTCTTTTATTATTATCTATGTTTTATATTTACTATTACTTTATTTATGCTCTGACTCTAGGTCTAGCATATATTTCTTGCGTTCAATGCCCCCTGCATAGCCCGTTAACTGGCCATTACTACCAATAACACGGTGACAAGGAACGATGATAGAAATTGGATTATTCCCTACAGCCCCCCCTACGGCTTGAGCAGAGAATTTCTCTTTACCTTGTTGCTGTGCAATCTGTTTACCAATATCTCCATATGTTGTAGTTTCACCATAAGGTATGGTTTGTAATATAGACCATACAGATTTACGGAACTCAGTACCTTCTAACTGGATGGGAGGTGTAATAAAGGGCTTTTTACCATTAAAGTATTGATTTAGCCACATAATTGTTACTTCAAATGGACCTGTTAGTTGCTCTATATACTCCGCATCATCATAACTAGGTGCATAAGCTTCATCAATAAAAAATAAATCTGTTAAGTATGATAATGTACCAAGCATAATCATAGTTCCTAATGGACTTTCATAGGTGTATTTATAGTTCATAGTACATTAGCTCCTTCTTTAGATAACAAATCATTCAATACCTTTTGTATGTCATTATTAAATAATACTGTATTTTGCTGAATATCAAATGGAATCGATTGTTTTTCAATATTAACTGGTACATATAGTGTGTCTATATTATCATGTGCCATCCGCATAAATGGATATTTGATAATCATCGGCGTATTATAGCCAACACCAAGTTCTAACAATACGGTTTTCTTATCTTTATAATTCTCTATAAAACTTGCATATCGTTTTTGAGCTGCATACCAACCTTCGTCTTGCACAAAGGCACCGTCGACACGTAAATTCATCGTCATTAGTTCGCCACATCTAGGACAGTGAGGAATTAATTCTGTGGGAATTTTCATATCCTTTTGTTCTTTCACCATACGACGCACTTGTTCTTCATTATCATAAGTCTTTTGATGACATGGCTCAGAGCATTGCCACAAGCCATAATCACCTTGCATGTAATAAAATCTATTTTTATCCACTCCAGCAAATTGCATTTGATGATCTACATTAGTGGTAATCACAAAGTAATTCTTATTTTGTAACAACTCCATCAACCGAATATAAGGTTCACCTGCTGAAATATCATAGCGATTATAGTAGATATGACGGCTCCACCATGCCCAATATTCTTCCATGCTTTCAAATGAATAGAATCCACCAGAATACATATCTGTAATACCATACTTTTTGTGAAAGTCATCAAAGTATTTATGAAAACGCTCACCACTATAGGTCAGACCCGCTGCAGTAGACATACCTGCCCCGATACCAACGAGTACCGCATCAGCAGTATTCAAAAATTCTTTTACACGTTCTATATTATCCCAATAATTTGTTGTAGATTTCATAATCTATATCCTTATATACATTAAATACCACTTGTATTTTACTATTAGTTTCTTTTAAATACCTACGTACCGTATCGATAGCAATTTGGGCCGCCAATTCATTAGGAAATCTAAACTCACCTGTAGAAATGCAGCAAAATGCAATGGACTTCAAACTATAAGCATTAGCTAGCTCCAAGCAAGATCTATAGCACGATGACAATTGTTCTTTTTCTAAGTCTGTAACAGTATCATAAACAATAGGCCCTACCGTATGGATAACATGACTGGCAGGTAAATTAAAACCATAGGTCATACGAGCTACACCTGTCTTTTCAGGCATATCCATATACTCAGTCATCCTAGCACAGGCCATACGTAACTCAATACCAGCAAAAGTATGAATGGCATTATCAATACATTTGTGATTCGGTAGAAAACAACCGAGCAACTGCTCATTAGCTGCATTGACTATAGCCTTTACCGCTAGACGCGTTATATCCCCTTGCCACAAATATATCTGAGGTTCTCGCTCTTCCATATCGTTAATCGTAACGATGCCTTTTTCATGAGCCAATGTATTTAAGTATTCATCCTGTATCTTCATCCATTCCGCGGGCATGGCTCCTGCTGGACGAATATTACATAGTGCTCTAAATAGAGTAAATTGTTCTTCTTCATTTACTGGAATATCTATATGTTCGTTATATTTCTCTTTATATTCTGCTACCAATCCCTCTAAAAGATAGCGCAATCGTTCTTGTTGTGTCATATATAACTCCTAAATAGAATTAACTAGATTATAACCTATTATATAGCAAAAAACTGCTAGCACATAATATGCTAGCAGTAACTTTACTGATTAGTATTTTATCAAAGACTAAGGTCTAACAAAAGCTTGACCACCATGGTTTACGAGGATATCCCCATCTAATACTTTAGTAGTAACCCCTTGTAGACTACCTTGGATTTGGCTCATCATAAAGCGATAGCCTGGACTATTCAAGTGTTTAGTAAGGGCTTCCTGATTGCTATAGATCTGAATGATGTACCAGCGATTTTTTGCGTTTCTTTCACGAAGCACATAACCAGCCTTATAACCCACATCATCACGAACGGCACGTTCCATATCGAGTTGATATTGTCGTTGTACCGTATCGATTTCATTGCTATCAACAGTAAACTCAGTTAAGGTAACTACTGCCTTACCATCATTTACAATGGATAATGCATCTTTCTTTTCAAATAAAAGTACAGACTGTACATCATACATCTTACGATTTGTTAATTTAGAACCTACTTCATTAACAAAGGCTTGATAATGGTCAGATTTGCGATGTGTCTCAATAGCAGCTAAATCTTTATAGATTTCAACTACATAAGACTCCGAAGGATTACCTTTTACATGCGCCACATTCATGGACAATGTATTAGGTTCTTTTTCCATAGATGCTGTCAGATTAGCTACACCTGCACTATTATAAGTTCCTTGTAACTCTACAGGTATTTCGAAACGATACATACCTACGCTAGGTGCTGTATCTACAGATTGATCCCGCTCCATAACAAGAGCTGCAAAAGATGTGCTTACACCTAATACGGCAATAGCAGATGTTAATACAATACGTTTTAACAAATTTTTGTTCATAAAAGACTCCTAAATCAAAATGTAATATATTCTACTATTGTACCATGCTCTTCAATGAGTTTAACTAGTTCTTTACCTTGAAGCCACACAGTCGCATCATTTTGGTTCGGATGTATGCCGATTAAATTATTCTCGTAGTCCGCGTCAATATAGTAATGGACCTTGCGTTCCTCATCATGGAGCAAGCAAAATGGAGATACGTGACCTGGTTTAATCTTCAATATATTCCATAGCTCTTCTTCAGAGCCAAAGGAAATCTTTTTCAACTTATGGTCCTTACGGAACTGTTTTAGATCCACACGCTTTGAACCACGAACGGTAATTAAATAGTAATGCTCTCGTTTATGATCTCGTATAAATAAATTCTTTGCATCCCACTCAGGATAGGGCAACTGCACATTTGGCTTGTCGTCCATACTAAATAATGGTGCGTGATCTGTAATTTCAAAATCGATATGATGGTCACGTAAACAATCATATACGCCTTGTTTATCTAACATGTAATACCTCTAATATATCGTTTCTACTTGGTGAAAGTTACTACATAATAAAATCGATTAACATAGTGAAAGTACCAGTTGTACCGGTTACATCGATTATATCTTGTTAAATATATCCCAAGCTTATTCTGGAATCGTATAGGTTCCATCAAATACAAATAATTGAGGATTCTCGTGAACAAATGCATCTTCAAAGATTCCATCATATTCATATACTACATCATCTTTTCCATCTAGGAAATCGAACAATTCCTCTTCATTTTCCCAGTCTTGTAAAATAGTCCATCGTTCAGCTCTATCAAATGGAACTGAACCACCAAAGTAATCGATAACTGATTGTAAATTATCTGCTAGCTCATCCATCTTGAAGAGGCGTAAGCCAGCAAGAGCATCTTCCCATACAATGCCTGTTGAGTTATATAAAAATTGATGATGACCACCATTATTGACCTCGGCAAAATACCAACATATTGCATTTAGGTATCGTTGCTCTAAAGTGAAAGGTTTTCCAGATTCTAAATAATCATCGTAAGAACCATATATATTGATAGTCCAATACATGGGCTCATTAATGGTCCACATATCATCTGTAGATTGAATTTCTTCAATAGTAATGGTCCGATGACGAGGTACACCTTCTCGGTTCTTCTTTTTCTCTGCTACATAATTGCTATAAGCTTTACATAACTCAGGATACTCTGCTTCACACTGTTCAAAGTCCATCTGCATATAGCACATATCAATGACTTCAAAACAATACGATTTTATATCATCCAGATTCTTTTCCTGAGCTAAACGTACGCCCTGATCTACTAATCTTAGCATCTGTTTCATAGTATCTGATGTATACGATTCATTATTGTCTAAAGCAATGGCTCCATACGCATAGGCACAACGATAATACCACACCGCATCACGATACTCTTCATCAATAGACTCTAATACCTTTATTGCCTCTTTTTCATTGTCATTATTGTTATAAGCTCTACCAAGCTCACCTAACAGAGGTATAGATAAATTTTCTATGCCTACACGAGTTAACACATCAATAATAGTTTTTACGTTTCCAGTATCATTAAGCTCTTTAACAGTTTGTAATTGCTCACTTTCAGAAAAAGATAAAAACTGTTCAATAGTTATAGACATACAATACACTTCCCCTCATATTATCAATATGTATATGAACTCATCTTAGCATAATAATAACAAACAACACAAAACAATAAATTACAGATTTTAAAATAATAGTTTATGACAAAAAAGACTATTTAACTAGCTACCAAGCCATACAACAAATACAGGAATACCTTCATCATTATCGTCAATATCTTCAATTTCATCAGCTTCAAATTCGTGATCATCATAGACTAAATTTTCAAAGAATACATGATCACCGAGCTCTTTATTGGCCATTAAGTTATGTATCTTGAAAAGAAGCTCTTCAGTAGTAAAGTACTGACCATTATCTGCTTTAAGGCGAGCATAGATTTCAACTTGCCACATATCATCTTCTTTATCGTCTTCTAGTAATTCGTCTACCTCGTATAAGTGTTCATTAGGGTGAAGCTGACTTTTGCTTTCAATCCAAGCTTCATAGCTTACAAAAATTTCAGGCTCTACTAATGGTGGTAAATTATCAGGATTAACTTTATGCTCTTCTAAGCATGTATAAAACTCCTTAACAAACTCTTCTCTAGTATAGGTAGTTTTATTGAAAACCCAAGGAATTCCCTTAAACTCATGATAGTAACCTTCATATATTTTATTACCATCTTTATCCACACCAAGATATTCAATCTTTTCCGTGTTCTCATTTTTGTTAAAAAGGTTTTTGATCATTTCAAAAATCATAATATAATCCTCCTTGTAATCTTTTAAACAATGCTTTGATTTCATTATTCCTAATATATTTCTCAATATTCTACATTAATCCCCTATAAAATAACGTAGCCCAAAGCACACAAGTATATACTTTCTAAGTATATAGTAAAAGCCCCTCGCATAAGCGAAGGGCTAATCTATTATATCTCTATTAGTTAGCTACCACAGCATGTATAGAATACAGGTATACCATCTTCGTTATCTATAAGCCCATAACCTTCACATTCATGGCCTTCGTATTCAATACCTTCAAAGAATACGTGATCACCCAGTTCTTTATTAGCCATTAGATTATGCAATTTAAAGAGCAACTCTTCTCTTGTAAAATATGTACCATTATCCGCTACGAGATGAGCCATGATTTCTACTTGCCACATACCATCTTCTTTATCCTCTTCAAATAGTTCTTCATCGGTTACACGTTCATTATCAAAGAGCTGGTCTACACTTTCAATCCAAGCTTCATAGGTTACTAGAATTTCAGGTTCTTCTAATCTATCGTCGTCATCTGCTTGACCATCATCTGTATATTTCTTTACATTTTCATTGTATTCTTTGGAAAACTCTTCTCTGCTATATGTTTTCTTATTAAATACCCAATGTACTACATCATATGTAGGATACTTATCTTCTTCGCATTCATTAATATCTCCAGTAACTTTACCTTCTGTAGTAACTTTATCTTCTATAGTATCTTTGCTATTTTTCTTATCAAAGACATTCTTAATAGTTTCGTATACCAAAGGATAATCCACCTTGTACTCTTTGGGCTTAATTTGAGTTAACAGATATTTTACAACTTCACAACACCAACCAAGTTGTTTATCTAAGCGGTCTTCTTTTGTCATTTTCATGGCCGTCTCTATTAACTGTAAAGCTTTCTGTACATGTTTAGATTCGTAGCTTTCACCACATGCTAAAGACGCATGAGCATAGCCACACCGATAATACCAAGACCAATCACGATGTGTTTCATCAATACGATTAAATAAATCGATAGCCTCTTCTGGTCGACCATTATTGTTATACATACGTCCTAAGGCGCTTAACAATGTAGGCGACAAATTATCGATACCTATGTTAGTTAACAGCTCCATAGCACGATCAACATCTAGGTCCTCTTGTTCATTAAGAAGCTTAACCTTTTCCGTATCACTTAAAGATTGAAACTCTTCATCCGTAATCTCTTCAATACTGATATATAAGTTCTTAATAAAGTCACCAAAGTTATCTGCTAACAGAGTGATTGAGTAATCACCTTCTTGGTCAACACGTACTACCTTAGGCTCTCCAGTAGGACCACACTCACGATAATCGAGGAAAATCATATCATGACCACCAGAAATCGTATCGGCTACAACGATACCGATAGGAGGATACTCCCATTTAGAAATCCAAAACTCGTTGCCAAACTGCCCCAATATAGAATTCTTTTTATCTCTATCGATGCCATATATGCCTGTTACATATACACAGTCGCCATTATTATTTATAAAGCAGTTCTTATTTAATACACCACCATTATGATTGTTAAGTAATTCAATATATGCTGCAGGCAATATATAGCCTAGCTCAGATTCAGCATCCTTAATATCCTTATCCGTAACAGGTTTACCTATATAAGATTCAAAGGCATAATCAACATCGTTCCAAAACCCATTCCAATTAAAGTCTTTCAAATCACTCATAATACTCGCTCCTAGTCAAATATGTTACTTCAATCAAATTGTTTCTCATCAGTGGAATATTCTTTAATTAAAGCTTTTACCCTACGTCGTATCAAAATGGTATCAACCATATAGGAAACAATGATATAAGGAGATACATTTATAATCCCGATAGGGGCCAATATAAGGGCTGCCCACAATAAATTCAGTGAATACGCATACCACTTAAAATCAATGGTATTTAAAAATGGTATAACATAGTCAATAACTCTTACTTCCCATTGCATTAATGGGTTCAATTCCTCACTTGTTCCTAATAGCCAAGTGAAAGTAAGGGCAAATATCAAACCATATACTATGCCAACAGGAATCAATATCTTCGCTCTCTTTTTTAATAGATTACGGCAAATCTCATCTTCTTCCTCTGGTGTTACATCATATACCATATTACATTCAATCTGAATCCGTCTAAATCGATAGCGAATATACTTATACAAAAGGTTATTCGGTGAATATAACATAATGGGCTCCGTATACTATTTGTAGTAACTTAATCTTTAAAAAATATATCATCTATCTATGGCAAAGTAATGTAAATCTTTGAATTCATAATCCCAAAATATATTGCAGGATCAGTCATCGTTTGTCCCCTTTACATAGCTTTCCATCTTCGGTCTTAAATCTAACACGATTTCCCAATCATCTAATGATGGCACCTTATGATGAGCAATAAAATCTTCTATAATCTGTAATACCTCTTGATGGCCCAGCTCGTTTTTACCATATATGATGGCGCCTCGGTCACCATCATTAGTTACACTAAGCTCTATATGTAATAAATCAGTATCTTCATCACAACAAACTTGTACAAAGTTATACTGTTTCTTATCTATTGAGATTGCATTTGATGGGAATAAGATTACAAAATCTTGCTCTTGATCCTGAATAGCATAGAGATTTTGCTCAACTTCATTCAGTGTAATACCTTCATATTTATAGGTGCCTACATCAATGGACCAATCCGTATATGTTTTCTCAAATGTATCTGTCATATGTATTGCCTCTCCTTTACGATATACCTTAAAACAAGGATTCTAATTGACCTGCCATATCGGACATAAACTCATCAAATTTACAAAGCTCTCGTAGTTCTTGATGTTCTATATCATAACAAGAAATCTTTTTACTTTTAGGATCCCATACAATTTGCCACTCATTATACTCGCCTAGTTCTTTAGATAAACGCAATAGATTACGGCGACCTAATTTAAATGGAATCGTATCAATAATTGGAAAGAACTCTATAGATATAAAATCGGAGTCTGGTAATTCAAAGTAAAGATGTTCGCCCTCTAAAAAATTCACTAATGCTTTTGGTAATTTAAAGGGCTTTAACTGATCCATTTTATTTTGTATGTCATGGAACTCAGCAGGCTCTAAGGATTTAAAATACTCTGCCATTTCCATATCGCCTTTTTCAATAGCAATGCTATAAGGGCGCATACCATCCTTTTCCGTGATGGTCACGTCAGCGCCATGTTCTACCAAGTATTTACACATCTTTAAATCTACATACCGTGCTGCTACGCACAATGGGGTTGGCTTAAAGGGATATACAGAATCAGGCTTATTGTAGTTAATATCTACACCATTATGAATAAAGAAATCTAGAACCTCATAATTTCTATCTGTAATGATATTTCTGAAAGCTTTACCGCCATACTTTTGTACTGTATGGCCTAAGTCATGAATGATTTGTAGGTTCTCATATTTCTTGCCATATAAGGCAGCTTGAAAGGCATCTACTTTCACACGGTTCAAGGCGTGAACATTAGCACCATGAGTCACAACATAGTCAATAATCTCTTTATTACCATACCGTACAGCTAATAAGAAACTTGGATTTTCTTCATCATTAAGATCAGCGCCATTCTCCACTAACCATTGAATACTTGGCAAGCAACACATAACAAGAGCTAATTCTAAAGGTGTATGCTCACTATACTCACCAATTTCTATAGGTATATTAATATCCCAACCATTGGCTAATTCATTTTCTAAGGCGCTAATATTTCCTGTTACAATATCTGTTACAATGTGAGGCACAGATTCAAATGTACCTAAGTCTTTTATCTGTATCATGTATCTCTCCCATGAACTATATTTTTAAAATGATTATCACTAATTATATTATATTACATTTATAAGTATGAGTGTATAGTAAAAGCCCTTCGCTTATTATGCGAAAGGCTTAACTATTATTTGTCTATTTCAAGTCCATTGATAAAAGCAAATTTAATCATATCGGCTCCATAAAACTCGCCTTCATCTAATAAGATACTTTCCTTCGGCAAGTCTTTCAAATGATTATAAAAGCCAATATATTTACTTCTTAACTTATCTTTTTCAATTATCTTATTAAAATACTGCTGAGCCTTAGCTTTCCCACCAAAGTGATAAATATAATACAGTAAGTTATGATCAATTATATCTCCATCTATAAGCTTTTCAATATTACTTTCTGTATCTTCAAAATCATCAAATACCGGGATGATATGTTCCTCAAGTAATTTACTAACTTCATCTACAGTATACTGATAGCTTGCTCCTGCTAATTGCCACCAGTGCCATGCTTTTCTATTTAATAAGCTTCCAAGCTCTCCGCCATAAACAAATCCATTATGATAATTAGCCTTCTTCATATCTTTTGAATAAATAAAAACATGTGGAACAAATTCTACACTACACGCATAATTATTTCTGTTAGCCTGAAAACAGATTTCAAATGTAAGATCTTTATTTTTAGAGATTTTCTTTAACTTCTGACCTTTACTAACTACCTTAAAATCAGGGAATTTACTTGCAATCTCTTGCCAAGCTTTTTCACATAATTCTCTAGGTTTCATGATTATAAAAGTACTCCTCCAATATTATACGGTTAATTATTTATAGATTTCCCTCAACTACTATAACAGATGTATGTTGAAGTGCGTCCGTTATCCATGCAATAAATGTGTTTAAAAACTCTTTCTCTTCTTTACTAAAGTTTATAAGATCAACTTCAATATTATGAATTATTTTAATCCAGTCATCTTTCTTAATCCAATTATCAAAGCATACATCAAATCTATCTCTTTCAGTATTATCTGATGCATCTATAATAGGATACGCTTTATTAAAATAAGAAACTAAGATATCAAAATCTGGACTATACACCCGTAATGGCTTTCTATAACAGTGCCAATCCTTCCAACTTGATGAAGAATCAGACATATCAGTAATTTTTAGAGGATTAAAATCTAATCGTATGTGCTCACCTAATGGTGCATTAAGCCTAAGCTCCATATACTCTTGTTTTTTATAATCCACTGGATTTAGCCATACCATTATATTTCACTCCATAAACTTCAAAACAAGATATTAAAGTGATGCTTCGCTTCTAGTAAGTCAAGCATCAGCTTCAGCCGTAGGCTGTTTCCAATCATTCTTAACTAATTACATTATATTACATTTATAAGTATGAGTGTATAGTAAAAGCCCTTCGCATAAGCGAAGGGCTAATCTATTATTTCTCTTGTACTTGTTTACCACTCATATGTTCAATGGTAATTTCAAACATTTGAACTGCTCTACCAGCATGAGCAATATTTTCATCCACAAGTTGCTCACTAGGATAATATTTCATAGCAAATTCTTTTAATCGATCTATAGATTCGGAGCCGGCTGCTAATAAACGACATCTTCCAAAGACAACTACACTTTGTACATACGGTGCCCAGGATTCAGATTCATCAATACGCTCATTACCATATATGGTAAAACATACCTTATCTGAAGTTTTCAATGCATCCACTTTATGACCCGCTTTAGCTCCATGAAAGTAAATCTTCTGACCTACACAATCGTAAAAGTAATTAATAGGAATAGCATAAGGATATCCATTATCTCCATTCATAGCAATAATTCCACGACGATTTGATTGTAATAAAGCTTCTGCAGCATTACGATCTATTTCATTTATCTTCATACGAATTGGTTTAAACATATATATCTCCTAATTTTTCTTACTAATTATATTTACAAGATACATGAAAGTACCACTATTAGTATCATCAACTTTAGAATACTCTTTCCAATTTATTGGATACATACCCGTTAATACTATGGGTGCCTCCATTCCACGCATTGTTCCTTTTCCTGTATTAGTGGCCCAATTCATGCATCCAGTTTTAATAGAACCATCCTCAATAGAGAATTCAGCATATGTACAATTTACTTTTGTCGGAGGCTTTAGATAAGACATCTCACTAGTTATCTTAATAGTATAACCTTCAATAAATTTATTACTCTTATCCCTGAATTCCTCTATACGCATTATATCTTTTAAATAGTTATAACAACCTTGATCCTTAGCTCCGTGTTCCTTTAAAACATAAATTTCTTCATTTATAGTTTTAATGCATTTTTTTGTTGTATATTTGAGTTCAATAGGAATCCATTTACCATTTAATATAACAAGAATATCTAGATGTAAATTAGGATTAAATTCAGGTACAAACTCTAATCTAATATCACAATTTGGATATTGTTCTTTAATCATCCATGCTAAGCTAAACTGAAAATCTGCTTCCGAATGAAATATTGGTCGCCAAATACTCAATTGGTACATTATTTTATCAATATCTAAAATTAGTCCACACCACATACCTCCTTCAATACAATTTAACTACTTATACGAATTATATTATATTTATATATGATTATATTGTAAAGGCCCTTCGCAAAAGAAAAGGGCTAAAATCAATTAATTTATATCTTAACTTATCTTTATTGATTATATTATTAAAATACTGTTTTGATTTTTAAAGATTTCCCTCAACAACTATAACAGATGTGTGTTGAAGTGCTTCCTTAATCCAAGCAATAAATATCTTTAAAAACTCTTGCTCTACTTTACTAGAGTTTATAAGATCAACTTCAATATTGTGAATTATTTTAATCCAGTCGTCTTGCTTAATCCAATTATCAAAGCATACATCAAAGCTATCTCTTTCAGTATTATCCGATGCATCTATAATAGGATACGCTTTATTAAAATAAGAAACTAAGATATCAAAATCGGGACTATAAACACGTAATGGCTTTCTATAACAGTGCCAGTCTTTCCAACTTGGTTCATGACTAGACACATCAGAAATTTTGAGTGGATTAAAATCTAAGCGTATGTTCTCATATAATGGTGCATTAAGTCTTAGCTCCATATACTCTTGGTTTTTATAATCTACTGAATTTAGCCATACCATTATAGTTCACTCCATAAACTTCTAAATAAGATATTAAAGTGATGCTTCGCTTCTAGAAAGCAAAGCCACTGCCTCAGCCGTAGGCTGTTTCCAATCATTCTTCGCTTCGCTCGAATTCTTGGACATCCCTGACCAGTGCTATCACTCACTGCGTCGCTTTGTTCCTAGTAAGCAAAGCCACTGCCTCAGTGGTTCGGCGTTTCCAATCACACTTCGTCTTCATCTCGTGTTCTTGGACGCCTATCACATGGGCAGTGCTATCACTCACTGCGTCGCTTTGCTCCTAGTGAGTAAAGCCACTGCCTCAACGTGCGCTGTCATAGGAAACATGTCTACAGGTTGTACTTCTTTAAGTTCATAGCCGTAGTGTGTTAGGATTTCAATGTCACGTGCCATGGTAGCTGGATTACAGGATACGTAGACAATGCGTTTTGGTTCCATACCGGCTGCAGAGGTTAGTACTTCTTCTTTACAGCCTGCACGGATAGGGTCGAATACGATTACGTCTGGTCGTACGCCAGCTTTGTAGAGTTTTGGCATTTCTACAGCCGCATCAGCGACGATAAACTCTGTATTATCATAACCATTTCGTTTCGCATTTTCACAAGCATTGATAATAGCAGGTTCTACGATTTCTATACCTATTACATGTTTTGCCTTATGAGCCAAAAACAATGAAATGGTCCCCGTACCACAGTACGCATCGATAACGGTTTCATCACCTTTTAAGTCCGCATAAGCTAATGCTTGATCGTAAAGTACTGTCGTTTGTTCTGGATTCACTTGGAAGAAAGAATGTGGAGATAAGGTAAACCGCAAGTCTTTAATATGGTCTGTAATCGTCCCATCCCCATAGAGGATATTATTTTTAGGTCCTAATATAACATTAGTTCGCTTACCATTTACGTTATGAACAATAGTTTCTACTTGAGGAATGCGTTCCGTTAATTTCTCTACCCACTTCTCTTTATGCGGCAATTGTTCGGTTGCCGTTACAAGGATAATCATCCATCCTGACTGTCCAATGCGTCCGATAATATGGCGCAGCACACCCTTTCCTGTATGTTCATCATACGGTTCAATATCAAACTCTTTAGCGATTTGGTAACAAGCTTGAGCAATGATATTATTCCCTTCGTCTTGTATAGGACAGTTTGTACCTTGTACGATATCGTGAGATCCCATCGCATAGAATCCCATTTGAATATTGCCTTTAGTGCCGCCTACAGGCATTTGCATTTTATTGCGATATGCCCACGGCTCTTTAGGGCCTAATGCAGGTTTTACAAGGTCTGGATTTTGATGACCAATGCGTTCTATAACATCCTTCACCTTTTGTGTTTTTAGTGAAAGCTGACCTTCATAGGTAATGTGCTGTAGTTGACACCCCCCACAGAAGCCATAAAGTTCACAACTAGCATCGATACGGTTCGGGGCCATTGTAACAATCTCTAAGAGTCTACCTGTAGCATATGTCTTTTTTACCATGTTGATGGCTACTTTTACAGTTTCTCCAGGCAAGGCAAAAGGAACAAAGACAGTAAAGTCATCTACACGACCTACTCCTTCACCACTGCTACCAATACCGTGAATTGTGACGAGCACTTCATCGCCTAGTTTAACAGGTGCATTGAGTATAGCTTGTTGTTTTTTAGATACTGTACCGCTCATAGTTTGCTGTGAATTTGAGCGATTCGCACTTCTATGTTGTTTAGATTGTTTTTTACGAGATGTACGACCTGTACCGTTCATTACGCGTCTCTTTTCTTCCAAATTTTAATCATACCAGTCACAATGAGTACAAAGAATACAGTACCGAATTTCACGAGTAATTCATCACCTTGAATATATGGCATAAGAAGTGGATCCTCCACGATCATTTCGCCTGCAACCCAGCCAAGTAGTGCACCACCAGCCCAAAGAATAGCAGGAAATTTATTAATAATACGAGCAAATAATGTAGAGCAAAATACGATAATTGGAACCGTAATTAACATGCCCGCAATAACAAGCTCTAAATGACCTCTAGCGGCCCCTACTACACCAATGACATTATCAATACTCATCATAGCGTCAGCTACAATAATCGTCCAAATGGCACCCATTAATGAATTCTTAGCTTCGATATGTGCATCTTCATCTCCACCTTTTAATAATTGAATGGCAATCCATACAAGTACAAGGCCACCACCTAAATGGACAAGAGGTACCAACGTTAAAGCTTCTACAAGAAGTGTGGCAAAAATAAGGCGCATTGCAATAGCCCCTACAGTACCCCAAATAACAGCCTTCTTTTGTAGTTCTGGAGCTAATTTACCAGCTGCCATACCGATAACAACAGCATTATCTCCTGCTAATAAAATATCTATTAAAATAATTTTACTAATGGTTATCCACGTAGCGGCTTCTAAAAATTCCATTTTGTACTTACCTCAATTCAGTCTACTAATTCTATAACTATCCCTTAACTATACCATAAATATTATATTTTCTCATCTATACATGGGGCTTAGTCCTTATGATGATTTCTATTAAGAATATTTTTTTTACAAAAAATATCTCTCCTCCTATTACTAGAAGAAGAGATAAGTTTCATTATTTTTTTAGTTTATTTGCTAATAGAGATGCACCTACTACGAGGATTACTGCAGCTATTTTAATGAACAGTGCATATGGTTCAACAGTGTGAGAAATTAATTTATCTTCCACGCTCATAGCAGCACCTACCCAAGCGAGGATACCACCACCTACGTATAGGATGATTGGGAAGCGTTCAATTACTTTCACAAACAAAGTACTACCATAAATGATGATAGGTACAGTGATAAGCATACCGATAGCAACTAATGTCATGTCACCACCAGCAGCCCCCACTACGCCGATAACATTATCGATGCCCATGATACCGTCCGCAATGACAATTGTCGTGATGGCAGCACGTAAATTATCTTTAGCCTCGATATTATGCTCGCTTTCATCATCAGCAACGAGCTTGTAGCCGATCCATAAAAGAAGGATACCACCTACTAAACGTAGAGCAGGAATGTTGTTTAACGCTTCTACGAATAAGAATGCCATAACAAGGCGTAGAATAATGGCACCTGCAGTGCCCCAGAATATTGCTTTTTTCTGTAAATGAGCTGGCAAGTTACGGGCCGCCATACCGATAACGATGGCATTGTCGCCAGCTAATAAAATATCGATAACGATGATTTGAAGCATCGCTAATAAGCCTTGTACAGTTAAGATGTCCAATGTATCCTCCTTAGAATTAAACTATAGTATATATATTATAATCGATATAGTTAGGTAGTGTAAAATTCAATTATTAACATATATATACATTTTTCTCATACATTCTTCACCTTCATGAGTGGGAATTCATAACTATTTTTATTCTCAAAATCAACAATATAACCGCTATTGATTAATAGATTTAATTCCTATTATTTCTAGGTTTTATCTATTAAATTAAGCGATTTTATGATATTGTATAGTATATCAATAAAAGGGAGGTTAGTATGTATCAAACATATTCTATATTACAAAAGTTATGGTTGTTCATTAAGCTATTTACTCCTATGTGTATAACGCAATTTTCCCTTATAGGTGGTACTTTTATAGCCATCTTTTTAACGGGACAATATAGTACCATAGATTTAGCTGGGGTCGCTACGGGGTATAATTTATGGCTCCTCTTCTATATCTTTGCACAAGGAACTTTAATGGGTATCACACCGATCATTTCTCAGCTATTGGGAGCTAAGAAGACGGATGATATTTCCATGATTTTCCATCAAGGTCTTTTCATTGGTACAGGCCTAGCATTTATCATTTTACTAATCGGTATATTGGGTCTTCGCCCATTACTGACTACGTTAAATTTAGAACCTGCTGCCGCTGAGGTTTGCATTAGTTATCTAAAAGCTTTTGCCCTTGGTTTATTCCCTCTACTTTGGGTAAATACGTTGCGTAATACAGTTGATTCCCATGGGTTAACACATTACTCTATGGCTATCGTTTTTACAAGCTTTGTGATTAATGTATTCTTAAACTATGCACTCATCTTTGGCCACTACGGTTTCCCTGAAATCGGTGGTGTTGGCGCGGGTTACGGTTTAGCTGGTGCTTGTTGGACTAACTTTATCCTCTTTAGCTTGGTTATTCTATTACATCCGAAGCTTAAAGGTTATCGTATTTATAAAGACTTTAAAGGTCCAAGCTTCCACTATATTCGTGAGCAATTACATGTGGGTATTCCTATTGGTGGTTCCATCTTCTTAGAAGCCAGTATCTTTAGTATCGCTGGCCTCTTGATGGTTCACTTTGGATCTGCCGTAGTAGCAGCCCATCAGTCAGTTATTTCCTTTACTAATGTATTTTACTGCTTACCACTCAGTATTGCTATGTCCTCTACTATTGCCGTTGCTTACGAGCTTGGTGCAGGGCGTAAAAAAGATGCCATTCAGTATTCTTACATCGCTCGCGTAATGGCCATCATCATTGCGTTACTCATTTGTGCCTTTACATTCACCCATATGGATGATATTGCGGACCTATTCACAAATGATGATGAAGTATATGGTCTTATTTATCAATTCCTTGGATATGGCGTATTCTTTTCCGCTATCGATGCCATCGGTACTCCATTACAAGGTATACTAAGAGCTTACAAGGATGTAAAAGTAGTACTTTACATCTCCCTCGTATCATATTGGGGCGTATGTTTCCCTACTGCTTATATCCTTGCTAAAAATCCTAATTATGGACCATTTGGCGTATGGATTGGGTTACTCTCTAGCGTACTAGCAGCAGGTGTATTGTTCACTTGGCGTACTTGGTACATTCAGTGCCAACAAAAATAAATAACATTTTTATACAGTAAAAGAGCATCTTACATAAGATGCTCTCTTTTATTTCAACATATCTTGTTTTTCTACCTTAGACATGCGGAAGAAATTATATAATGCTTCTGCCGTCTTATAGTTCATAGATTCCACCTTTGAAAGCTCATCAATAGATGCCTCTTTCATGGCTTCTAAACTATTGAAGTGAGCCCATAATGCCTTTCGACGCTTAGGCCCAATACCTTCAATATGATCTAGAATAGATTCTAAATTACGTTTTCCACGAAGCTTACGATGGTACGTAATGGCAAAGCGATGGGCTTCATCACGTATTTGTTGAAGTAATTGAAGCTCTGGTGAACGGTGGCTTAAGATAATACTTTCAGATTGTCCTTCTACAAAGACCTCTTCAATACGTTTAGCCAAAGAGATAACAGGCACATCGGTAACACCTACACCGCGAATCAACGGCAATGCTGCATTGAGCTGACCTTTACCACCATCGATAATAATGAGGTCTGGCATAGGCCAATCTGTTTCCTTACCGTAGCGTCGTTCCATAATTTCAGCCATAGACTTAAAGTCATCAGGCTTACCTTGCGTAGTTTTCAATTTAAAACGACGATATTCCTTCTTCGCCGGCTTACCACCTTCAAAGACAACCATAGAGGCTACTGTTTCAGCACCTTGGGTATGAGAGATATCAAAGCATTCCATACGCTCTGGCAAGCGTGGTAAGTCCAATACTTCCGCTAGTTTCTTAACGGCTCCACCGGTCTTATCGATTTGGTGTTGCCATTGACGGCGGCGTTCTTCTAGGAAGGTTTCTGCATTCTCATGGGCCATCTTAATCATATCCATCTTATAGCCACGCTGTGGTACAGATACGTCTACATTTTGGCCTTTAAGCTGTGTAAACCATTCCTTTAACAAGTCTCTATCGGTGCTATCCATAGGTAATAATAATTCCTTTGGAATGAAGTTTGTATCTCCATAGTATTGCTTGATAAAGTCCGTCATGATAGTTTCTTGACTATCTCCATCATGTTGTACAAAGTAGTTCTCACGGCCTAATAGTCGGCCACCGCGGATGAATAATAACTGTACACAAGCCATCGAGGTATCCACTGCAATACCTAACACATCTAAGTCGCCACGCTGTGTAACCATGCGCTGTTTTTCTTGGATTTTTTCTATACTAGTTAGCTGATCTCGATAACGTGCTGCATCTTCAAAGCGTAAGTCTTCTGCAGCAAGCTCCATCTTCTCTTTAATTTCCTTCAGCAAAGGGATAGGCTTACCTTCAAAGAGCTCTATGATTTCATCGATATACTTTCCATAATCCGATACGGAAATCTTGTTAAAGCACGGTGCTTCACAGTAGTGCATATGATATTGCAAACATGGTCGCTCTACCTTCATAGATTTACAGGTACGCAAAGGGTAATACTGACGAATCAATTTTAGTACTACATGAACTGATGTTACATCTGTAAAAGGGCCAAAGTACTTGGCTCCATCACGCTCTAGGCGACGCGTCATATATACGCGTGGGTAATCCTCTTGCACTGATATTTTAACATAGGGATACGTCTTATCATCACGAAGCCTAATATTATATTTCGGTTCATGCTCCTTGATAAGTGTATTCTCCAAGATGAGCGCTTCCATCTCCGTTTTTGTTTGAATAACTTCCACATCGACGGCTCGTTTCATCATGGCCGTAACCTTTGGTGCGCGATTTGCATCGTTACGCACATAGGAACGCACACGATTTCGCAAGTTAATAGCCTTACCTACATAAATAATTCGGTTATATTGATCACGCCACAAATATACGCCTGGTGTAGTTGGCAAATGACTAACCTTTTCCAGTAATTCTTCAGACGGCATATTTCCTCCTTTCCTTGTAGATTACAAGAGAATAGATTACACACTTCTTTAAGTATTGACCTTTATAAGTTGAAGGATGTAGTCTATTCTCTTTATGATTTTTCTTTTATAGAAACTTAAATATATGTACTATTTTATTTCTTATGCTTCGCTGCTTTCATAAATTTCTTAGTCTGTTCCAATACAGGGCCTAAGAATTTCCCGGTATAGCTTTCTTTCACCTTAACAATTTCCTCAGGCGTACCAATTGCCACGATAGTGCCTCCGCGATTACCACCTTCAGGACCAAGATCAATAATGTGATCAGCCATCTTAATAACATCTAAATTATGTTCGATAACGACAACTGTATCGCCACCCTCTACGAGTTGTTGCAATACGTGTAATAACTTGCGAATATCCTCGGCGTGAAGACCTGTAGTAGGTTCATCTAGGATGTATAGCGTTTTGCCGGTGCTACGACGCGCTAGCTCTGTAGCTAATTTAACCCGTTGAGCCTCACCACCAGATAATGTAGTAGCCGCCTGCCCTAAACGGATATACCCAAGGCCAACCTCTTGAAGAGTAACCATCTTACGATTAATCTTAGGTATGGCACTAAAAAATTCTACAGCATCATCAACTGTCATATCTAATACATCTGCAATGGATTTGCCTTTATATTTAACCTCCAAAGTTTCTCGGTTATAACGGGCTCCCTTACAAACCTCACAAGGTACATACACATCTGGTAAGAAGTGCATTTCAATTTTAATGATACCGTCACCACGACAAGCTTCACAACGGCCACCTTTTACGTTAAAGCTAAAACGACCTTGTTTATAGCCACGCATTTTGGCCTCAGGCGTTTGACTATATAATTCGCGAATCGCATCAAATACACCTGTGTATGTAGCTGGATTGGAACGAGGTGTACGACCGATAGGACTTTGATCAATATTGATGATCTTATCGATATGTTCAAGACCACGGATTTCTTTATGAGCCCCTACTTTGTGGTTAGAGCGATATAATTGATTAGCTAAACCTTTGTAGAGAATTTCATTAATCAAGGTAGACTTACCAGAACCGCTGACACCAGTAACAACATTAAACAAGCCAATAGGGAATTTTACATTTACATTTTGTAAATTGTTTTCCTTAGCACCGCGAATTTCAATGCAGTTCTTACCTGGTTTACGGCGTTCTTCCGGAAGAGCGATAAATTTACGACCACTCAAATACTGACCAGTAATAGAGTCTTTTACCTTCATAACTTCGTCAACAGAACCAGCGGCAATAATTTGACCGCCATGTTCACCTGCTCCAGGACCGATATCTACTAAATAATCGGCAGCACGCATCGTATCTTCGTCATGTTCTACAACGAGCAAGGTATTGCCTAAGTCACGTAACCCTTTTAATGTATCGATGAGTCGATCATTATCGCGTTGATGTAAACCGATAGATGGCTCATCTAGGATATATAATACACCTACTAAGCCAGAGCCGATCTGTGTAGCTAACCGAATACGCTGTGCTTCACCACCAGATAATGTGCCTGCACTACGGTTCATTGTTAGGTAATCGAGACCTACATTATTAAGGAAACCTAGACGAGCATTGATTTCCTTTAAAATTTGAGCACCAATCACTTGTTCACGTTCAGTTAGCTGTAGATTACCAAAGAAATCGAGTGCTTCTTTAATAGTTAACTGCGTTATTTCGTTGATATTCTTATCCCCTACAGTAATAGCTAATACTTCAGGTTTAAGACGAGCCCCATGACATGTAGTACACGGCTTAATAGACATAAACTTTTCAAATTCTTCACGCATAGAGTCTGTAGAGGCTTCACTATGACGGCGCTTAACCATCGGTAAAATACCTTCGTACTCAGTAAAGAATTCCTTTATCTCACCTCTCATATTTTCATAGGTGAAACTTACCTTATCCGTCGTACCGTACATCACCTTTTTCTGTAATGCTTTTGGCAATTCATCATAAGTAGAATCTAAAGAGTATCCATTAGCTTTTAATAGACCTTCTACTTGGCGCATAAACCACGCATTAGGATTTGAACTCAAGGCTTGTACACAACCATCGGCAAAGCTAATAGATCCATCTGGAATAACGCGCTCTTCGTCTACTTCCATGGTAGAGCCAATCCCCAAACAAGCTGGACACGCACCAAATGGACTGTTAAAGGAGAACATACGCGGTTCAATTTTAGGTAATGAAATATGGCAATCTGGACAGGCAAAGTGTTGGCTATACATGTGTTCAGGTCCGTTTACCTCTTGGATAACTACAATGCCTTCTGCCCATTTTGATGCGGTCTCCATAGAGTCTGCTAAGCGAGATTCAATGCCTTCTTTTACAACGAGACGGTCCACAACGATATCGATGGAATGCTTCTTATTTTTCTCTAATACAATTTCTTCGTCCAAGGTACGTACTACACCGTCTACTCGAGCACGAACAAAGCCTTCTTTGCGAAGTTGTTCAAACACCGATTTATGTTCCCCTTTTTTACCTTGAATCATAGGGGCCAGCACTAAAATCTTTGAACCTTCGGGAAAGCTCATTACATCATCTGTCATTTGTTGTATTGTTTGCTGGGTAATAGGCTTACCACACTCTGGGCAATGTGCATGACCTACACGTGCAAATAAGAGACGTAAATAGTCGTAAATCTCCGTTACGGTACCAACCGTAGAACGAGGGTTGCGACTCGTCGTCTTTTGGTCGATAGAAATGGCGGGAGATAAACCTTCAATATAATCGACATCGGGTTTATCCATTTGTCCCAAAAATTGACGTGCATACGCAGATAGGGACTCAACATAACGTCGTTGCCCTTCTGCGTAGATCGTATCAAATGCTAGGGATGATTTACCAGAACCACTGAGGCCAGTTAAGACGATAAACTGATCACGTGGCAAGGATATATCAATATTTTTTAGGTTGTGCTGACGCGCACCTTTTACAATCAATTGATCTTTCATTATCTTTCCTATTTAAAGAGATGATACCAAACGGCATCATCTCTCCGATTACTAACATGAAATAATATATGTATATTATCGCACATATAGTCTATATAATCTATGTGTTTTCTTACAATCTTTTAAAATTGCTCCTAAGATTTACTTTTTAGACCTGTCCTTTTTCTAGATTTGGCAGAAGCAGGCTTCTTCAACTTGCTATCTCCTGCACTATGCATATCCGACCATTGTTGACGTAATACGCCCAATTGATCACGTAACTTAGCCGCGGTTTCAAATTCAAGCTGCTTGGCGGCGGCCTTCATTTGACGATCTAGCTCTTCAATCTTATTGTACAATTCTTCCGGTGTTATATCTGCCACCTTAGGTGCTGATGTATCTTGAACATATGGTTCGTGTCCATGGTCCATGCCCTCTGAGGATTTTTTTTGGTTTCCTTTTTTCAGTGAAAGTCCCTTTCCATCGGTAACCATATCTTCTTCAATTTTCGTTAATTCAATAAGCTCTTTTACATCTTTAGATACAGATTTAGGCGTAATATTATGTTCAATATTATAAGTCTCTTGCACGGCACGACGACGATCGGTTTCATCGATAGCCCGTTGCATAGAACCTGTTACACGATCTGCGTACATGATAACATGGCCATTCACATTACGAGCCGCACGACCTATAGTTTGAATCATAGCCGTATCGGAGCGCAAGAAACCTTCCTTATCCGCATCTAAGATAGCAACCAAGGAAACCTCAGGCATATCGAGACCTTCACGAAGCAAGTTAATACCAACTAATACATCGAATACGCCAGCCCGCAAATCACGAATGATTTCAGCCCGCTCAATAGTAACAATATCGGAATGAAGATAACGAACTCGTACGCCCATTTCCTTCAAGAATTCCGTTAAGTCCTCAGCCATCTTCTTCGTCAAGGTCGTAACGAGAACCCGTTCGTTCTTAGCAGCTCGTTTATGAATTTCTCCAAGCAAATCATCCATTTGCCCCTTAATAGGACGAATTTCTATAGATGGATCTAATAGGCCCGTAGGACGAATGATTTGCTCTGCAATATTCGTTTCTACTTCCATTTCGTATGGTCCAGGCGTTGCCGATACGTAAACAATTTGATTGATACGCTCTACAAATTCATCGAATTGAAGCGGTCTATTATCGAGTGCAGAAGGCAGACGGAAACCATATTCTATAAGAGATTCTTTACGGGCACGGTCACCATTGTACATAGCTCGAATTTGAGGCATCGTCACATGAGACTCGTCCACCATGATGAGGAAATCATCTGGAAAATAATCAATCAATGTAAACGGTGCTTCCCCAGCTTTGCGTTCAGACATATGACGTGAATAGTTTTCGATACCCGAGCAATAGCCCATTTCTTGCATCATTTCTATATCATAACGCGTACGCTGTTCTAAGCGCTGAGCCTCCAATAGACGGTCAGCAGCTTTTAACTTCGCTAACTGCTCATCTAGTTCAGCTTCAATACGCTCTACAGCAATATTCATCTTCTCTTTTGTCGTCACATAGTGAGATGCTGGATAGACAGCAACGTGCTTTCGTTCCGCAATAACTTCACCCGTCAAGGAATCTACCTCTACAAGGCGGTCGATTTCATCACCAAAGAGCTCCACACGAATGGCTCTTTCACTATAAGCAGCAGGGAAAATATCAATTGTATCCCCTTGTACACGGAAGGTGCCGCGAATAAAGTTCATATCATTTCTCGTATATTGAATATCTACGAGTTTAGATAAGATTTCATCGCGCGACTTCGTTTGACCTAAGCGCAAAGACAATACGAGATCAGAATAGTCCTCAGGGTCACCTAAGCCATAAATACAGCTAACAGAGGCAACAATAATGACATCGCGGCGCTCAAAAAGGCTCATCGTAGCACTATGTCGCAGTTTATCGATTTCATCATTAATAGACGCATCCTTCTCGATATATGTATCACTAGAAGGAATATAGGCCTCCGGTTGATAAAAATCGTAGTAAGATACAAAGTATTCTACCGCATTATTTGGAAAGAAACTTTTAAATTCACTACATAATTGAGCCGCCAAGGTTTTATTATGAGCAATGATCAAGGTCGGCTTTTGAACTGCTTCAATAACCTTAGCCATTGTAAAGGTCTTACCAGTACCAGTGGCACCGAGCAAAACTTGCGCCCATTCACCACGTTCAATACCTTCTGTTAAAGATTGAATCGCGGTAGGTTGGTCACCTGTAGGCGTAAAGGGCGCCTCCACTTTAAATGGTTGGCCCCCCTCGTAATTATATGTACTATGCTTCATTACTGTTCATCCTGATGTTTACGGATGGCTTTCATTTCTTCATCCGTCAAACGACGACCTACATTTTCCGCTTGATTCAACGTATCCTCACCTTCTAAGACTTCGATGAGCATAGCAATAGAAAAGCGATCTAGTGTAGGTGTGGTCTTCTGGATTTCATCAGCCATCATCCAATCTGATTCAGTATAGTTATTAATACGTTCTGTAATTTCTTCCCAGTTTGAAAGTAGCAATCTCGTAATGGGGCGATATAGTTCAATACCGAAGTACTCGATTAAGCTAACTATCTTATTCATATTTTCTAGGCTAACATTACATTCATTTTTTTTATTTTCAGATTCTACATATTCAAGTAAGAATTCCCGGTTATATTTATTTGTCACCTTGAATCATTCCTTTATTAAATAGTGCATTAGCAAATTCTTTTGCATTAAATGGACGCAAGTCATCCATACCTTCGCCAACGCCAATCCAGCGTACGGGTACGCCTAGTTCCTCTTTAATAGAGATAACTACGCCGCCTTTTGCCGTACCATCTAGTTTAGTTACTACAATACCATTTACTGGTACAGCTTGACCAAATAATTTAGCTTGGCTTACTGCATTTTGACCCGTAGTACCATCTAAAACGAGCAATGTTTGATGCGGCGCACCTTCTACGTGGTTATTTGCTACGCGCCCCATCTTTTTAAGCTCTTCCATAAGGTTAACCTTAGTATGTAGTCGACCAGCCGTATCTACGATAACAAGGTCTGCATTACGAGCTTTCGCAGCTTCCATTGCATCATATACAACGGCAGCAGGATCTGCACCTTCTTTATGTTTAACAATCGGCACACCAACGCGATCAGCCCAAATAGATAATTGGTCAGCTGCAGCGGCACGGAATGTATCACCTGCTGCAATGATAACCTTTTTACCTTCTTTAGTATAATAATTAGCCAATTTAGCGATTGTCGTTGTTTTACCGACACCATTTACACCAACTACGAGGATAACCTCAGGATGATGCAAAGTAATTTCATCTTCTTGATCGATGAGCATTTCCGTGATGCGGTCTTCCATAAACAGCATTACATCGCCTGTATGATTAATGATACCTTCTGTTACACCACGACGAATTTCTTTCATCAAGTATTCTGTCGTCTTAGGGCCTAGATCACTAGTAAGCATAACTGCTTCTAAATCATCTAAAAAATCATCATCGATTTGCGCATAACCAATAACGATGCTTTCTACATTTTTTACAAAAGACTTACGAGTTTTCTCTAAACCGTCTTTAATTCTATCAAAGAATCCAAATGCCATTATGCTAGATCCTCCTTCACATCTTCAAATGCTACTGTTAATAATCGCGATACACCGCGTTCCACCATGGTTACCCCTTGAAGTACTTCGGCAGCTTCCATCGTCTTTTTACGGTGAGATACAACGATAAATTGTGTTTCTTTATTTATTCGATTTAAGTAAGAGCTAAATCGTTCAACATTAGCTTCGTCAAGCGCCGCGTCAACTTCGTCAAGCACACAGAACGGAGCTGGACGATAGTCAAGGAATGAGAACAATAAAGCGATAACCGTAAGAGCACGCTCACCACCCGATAAGAGTGTCAATTGTTGACGCTTTTTCCCTGGTGGTTGAATGTAGAAGTCGATACCACCCGTCAAGATATTATCTGGATCAGTAAGTACAATTTGCGCAGTACCGCCACCAAACAATTGGCTGAATACTTCTTGGAATCTACGGCCTACCACATCCAATACATCATATAGCTGTGTACTCATCGCCTTATCCATTTCGGCAATAACCGCCTGTAATTGCGCCTTTGCCGTATCTAAATCAGCTAATTGTGTGGTTAAGAAATCATAGCGTTCTTTAGTCTCTTCGTATTCCTCAACGGCATTTGGATTGACTGGACCCAATTCGGCAATTTCGGCTATCAAACGAGCTTGCTCATCCTTCCAATCGCTAACGGAGCCTTCAATGCGAAGGACTTGAGCATCTTCCAAAGTAAAACCTAGCTCTTGTAATTCTTCTACAAAGCGCTCACGGTCCATGCGATGACGTGTAATTTTACCTTCCATATCAACAAGGCGACCTTGCACCACTTTGTAGCGTTGATTCAATCGGTCTTGCTCACTGAGGATAGATTCCATTTCCTCACGCCCCGTAGATGTTTTATCATAAGCTTCATCGCGAAGGGCACGTAATCGTTCAACCTCAGCCGTAGCAGAGGTCAACTCTTGTTCTGCAACTTCCTGAGCCAGAGGGATATCCTCTTCATAGCGTTGTGTAGTACTAACTAACAAATTACGAAGTGGTGTTAAACGCTCAATAATACTAGAAATAGACTGATTACGCTGTTCACGTTGTGATTCCCGTTCCTGAATGGTATGTCGCAAGGTATCACAAGTAAGGCGAGCTTCTGTAAAAGCTTCATACGCCTCTTGTTGCACCTTTTGCAACACGGTTAATCGACCCATCAACGCCCCTTGATTACCATCCATACCATGATCCTCTTGCAAGGAAGCTAATGCTGTTTCTTGATCTTTCAAGTTAGCTGTTGTAGTAGCCAAATCAATATCAATTTGTACTAAACGTTGCTCTTCTTCATGGAGAACACGTTTCTTACGATCCAGCTGATTTTGTATATTTTGTACCTTTGTTTCACTAGCCACATAGAGTAAGTTCGTATGTTGATAGCTTTCATCAAGAGTCGCTTGATCCTTTTCAGTCTCTTCAACCCGTTTTTCAAGGCTTTCTAAGTTAGCTATTAAGGAGCGAATTTGTTCTTCAATTTGTACCAGTTCTTGTTCAAGACTAGCAGCCTCTTCCTTGCGGCTCAATACAGAAGCACGCTTACGTTTTGTGGCACCACCGGTTAGAGAACCACCAGGTTGAAATTGTTCCCCTGTAAGAGTTACGATGCGCAATTGCTGATTGTATTTTTTCTGTAATCCAATGGCATCATCCATGGAAGACACTACCAAGGTGCGCCCCAATAAGTATTGGAAAATATGGGCGTATTTATTATCAAAAGAAATACAATCAACAGCAGTGCCTAATACACAGCTTTCATGTAAAGCCGGTGTATCATATGGTTTACCTTTAACAGAATCCATCGGCAAGAAGGTTACGCGACCACCTTGGATAGATTTCAAATAATTGACACCCTCCGCAGCAGCGCGAGCTGTAGTAGTTACAACGTGGTTAACACTACCGCCTAAGGCCGTTTCGATAGCCGTAGTATATTTCTCCTCTACCGTAAAGAGATCGCCAACAGCGCCCGTGATCTGTTCGCGCCAAGAACCTTTACCATTGAGGATGTTCTTTGTGCCTTCTAAGTAACCTTCGTGCTGATCCTCCCACTGTGCTAATAGTTCTAATCGACCTTTTGCACGTTGTTCTTGAGTGCGCAGCTTTTGTAATTCCTTACGCTCTTCACGCGCTTTCATAGCCGTATCCTTAGCATCATCAACGAGGGCTTGTCGTTGAGCAGATAAGGCATTAAACTTTTGACCTAGCGCTTCAAATTCAGAACGAGCGACTTGTAGTTCACTATCTACCTGTGCTATTTCAGATTCTAGAATAGCACATTGATTTTTACTTTCCACCTTGCGAGCTTCTAAGCTCCGAATACTAGCCTTAGCCGTTTCAATAGCACTCACAACTTCTAATTGACGTTTCTCAAAAGCCTCTCGATTAGATTGCAAGGATTGGAACTTAGCTTGTTCTGCCCTTACATCTTCAACAGCTTTTTTGTAACTTGCTTCTAATTCTCCTAAATTAGACTCTTTCTCTACTAATTGAGCACTTTCATCTTGAATCAATTGATTTAAGATGCGCAATTGTTGCTCCTCGCCTTTTTGCGTAGCCTCTAGCTCGCTAATGCGCATAGAAGTTTCATCTAATTCACGGCGCGCTGTTTTTAGTTGCTCTTCTAAAAGACGTAAATGACCAGCTAAGCGTTCTTTATCACGTTGCTTTTCAGTATACTGAGCCTCCCACAACTTAAGCTGTTCCTGCTCTTTTGACGAAGACGATTGCAATTCGTGACGACGAGCCTCTAATTTAGACAATTCAGTTTGAAGCTCAATCTCTTCATCTTTAAAGGCAATATTATCATTTTCAAAACGCGTCAAAAGACGATCAGAAGTCTTATAATTGTGAAAGCCTAATGCCCCATCATAATCGCGCTTTGCGCGACTTAAAGTCATATATTTTTTAGTCTTTTCCGCTTTTTCAGACAAAGGTCCTAGTTGCTCTTCAATGGTAGCCATTACGTCCCGTACGCGCTCCATATTACGGTCTGTACTAGCAATACGACGTAAAGCATCTTCTTTATTAATTTTAAAGCGAGAAATCCCAGCTACATCTTCAAAGATAAGACGACGTTCTTCAGGTTTAGAATTTAAAATAGCATCAATTCGGTTCTGTCCAATAATAGCCATGGAATCTCTACCAAGACCGGTATCTGCTAGTAAAAGATGTATGTCCTTTAAACGACAAGATCGCTTATTGATGAGAAACTCACTTTCACCAGTACGATAGATACGGCGTGTTATAGCCACCTCAGCCATATCCAAATCTAATTGTTGGTCACTATTGTCAAATACAAGAGTAACCTCAGCAGCGCTCATAGGTTTGCGCTTTTCCGTACCAGAGAAAATGATATCCTCTGCTTTTTGACCGCGTAAATTGCGAACATTGGATTCCCCTAAAACCCATTTCATGGCATCCGTAATATTACTTTTACCGCTTCCGTTAGGACCAATAACGGCAGTCATTCCTGGTGAGAATTTTACAATCGTTTTATCCGCAAACGATTTAAAGCCCTTTAATTCCAACCGAAGTAATTGCATGACTGCCTCCTTTCTACTAACAACCCTAAATAATCATATCTTTTATTATAACACATATTGTAGGCCATCAATACAGCAACGAACGGTATTTCTCGTACTTTCTTCACACCAGCTTATACTATATTGTGGGTATAATTCAGCGAAATATAACACATTTCTATTTTTAAGCCCTCGCACCTTAGATGTTAAGCTTCTCGGATAAGAAATAACAATATTATGTTGTACTGCAATACCATTATTCCTAATATAATTTGTTCTATCATTATTAGTGTTATCTATACATCCACTATTATCAGCATTAATCCTACTTAATTTTAAGCTTCCATAAGGAGCATCTTCAATTAAACTAAAAGAATCATTACTTATTAAGTACTTATACTGAGATACATGTTCATCAATACAACGTTCAATTCGCTGCTTATACTGTTCATTCACAACAAGCTCCCCCATAGCTGGCTCATATGGACCGGCCACTAAGCTATTACCGGAATCTAATTCTTCTGTACTTTGTAAACCCGTACGAATGACTTCAATTCCATGCTGTTCAAACCAATCTTTTAAAAATGCACAATACTGTATAGCTAGCTCAGTACTTAGTGGTTCATATTCTCCAGCTCTATACTGGTCGGCTAGTTCTGTATTCTCAATAACTAGTACAGGGTAGATACGTATAAAATCAGGTTGCAATGCAGCTACCGTAATGGCCGTTTCTATTATGGTTTGCCAGGTCTCTCCTTTTAATCCTGGTAAAAGTTGAACTCCAACGGTCATATCACGCTGTTTTAATAGTGCAACAGCCTCTACTACCTCTTGTGCCGTGTGCCCCCTCTTAGCATCGACTAAAATACCATCATTCATAGACTGCACACCAAGTTCTACAGTTTTTACTCCATAAAACTGTAATAGTGTAATCGCTTCAGCTCCTACAGCATCGGGCCTTGTAGAACAGCGTATGCCATCAATGAGGCCCTGTTGAAACATTTCATAGGCAGGCATTAATAATTTATGTTGTAAATCTTTAGTAATAGCCGTAAATGATCCACCATAAAAGGCAACCTCCCAAAACTTTTCATTCCGCTTTGTTCCTACATAGTCTTTGATTGTTTGTTGTATATATTCTGGAGTTAGGTGACTAATACCAAATTGGCCTGTAATACGAGATTGATTACAAAATGTACATACATAGGGACAACCTACGTGAGGTATAAAAAAGGGAATCATACCAAATGGTTTCATAGACATCTCCTCTTCTTATGTAAAAATTATTATTCATCTATTATTATATAGATTATTGTTCATCTATCATTATATAGATCATTATTCATCTACCATTATATAGATTATTACTCACATACTATATATTACTCACATACTATTATACAAAAAAAAGCGCCATTCGGCGCTTTTCTATTTATCAGCCATCAACTTTTCTAAAGTCAATTGAGCCGCATGTTGTTCTGCAATTTTTTTACTTTTACCAGAGCCGGCCTCGTAAGTAACACCATTAATTTCAACCTCCATAAGGAAGGTTTTAGCATGATCGGGACCACTTTCACTGAGCAAATGATAGACAATATGTTTATCCCCATCACGTTGCACATATTCTTGTAATAATGTCTTATAATCTTTGCCCCGCTTACCTTCTAAGGCTTGTATGATATAGGTAGTTAAATGCTTTAAAACGAAGGCCATGGCCGTTTGATAATCTGTAGAAATATAAATGGCACCGATGAGAGACTCAAAGGTATCCGCTAATATAGAGTTTCGATCATTACCACCGGAAGCGCTTTCTCCATGACCGAGCAATAAATATTGTCCTAGTTGCAAAGAACGGCTCACAGATGCTAAAGAATCCTCACACACTGTAGCGGCCTTAATTTTCGTTAAATTACCTTCAGCCATATCTGGATATGTCTTAAATAGGTATTCCCCAATAATAAGATCCAAAACAGCATCGCCTAAAAACTCTAATCGCTGATTGTGATGAATATGCTTTGATTTATGTTCATTCGCATAAGAAGTATGTGTAAAAGCACAATCTATAATGGATATATCTAACACAGGTATGTCTAAACGAGCAACAAGCTCATGAAGAGATTCTTCACGAGCTTGTGTTATCTTACTCTTATGCGTTTCGATAGTAACCATTAAGCTTCATAACGGCGAATGCAAAGTGTACCGTTATGACCACCAAAACCGAAAGAGTTAGAAAGTGCACATTTTACTTGAAGTTCACGTGCACCTTCACGAACATAGTCCAGATCCAAACCTTCATCAGGATTGTCACAGTTAATTGTAGGGTGAACTTTACCAGTTTCAATCGCCATTGCCATTACGATAGTTTCAATAGCACCAGCAGCCCCCAATAAGTGACCTGTCATGGATTTAGTAGAGTTAACAGCGATATTTTTAGCGTGATCGCCGAACAATTCTTTAATAGCCAATGTTTCATTTTGGTCATTAAGGCCAGTAGATGTACCATGAGCATTGATGTAGTTAACGTCTTTAGGATCAATACCTGCATCTTTAATTGCTAATTCCATACATTTCCGAGCTTGAACACCACCTGGAGCTGGTGCAGTGATATGGTAAGCATCACCATTGCTACCATAGCCCACAACTTCAGCGTAGATATGCGCACCGCGTGCTTTTGCGTGTTCTAATTCTTCAAGAACTACGATACCAGCACCTTCACCCATTACGAAACCATCACGGTCACGGTCAAATGGACGGGACGCCTTTGTTGGCTCATCATTGCGTGTAGACATAGCTTTCATAGCCGCAAAACCAGCTACAGCAGCCGGAGATACCGCAGCCTCAGTACCACCAGCAAACATCACATCAGCATCACCACGTTGGATAATACGGAATGCATCGCCAATCGCATTTGTACCAGAAGTACAAGCAGTTACGTCTGTAATAACTGGACCTTTAAGACCAAGGCGAATAGATACGCGTGCAGATGTCATATTTGCAATCATCATAGGTACTGCAAATGGACTTACGCGGCCAGGACCTTTTTCGAATAATGTTTCATACACCTCATGGATAGAGTCAATGCCGCCTATACCTGTACCAACTACAGTACCACAGCGATCTAAATCTGCTTTATCTAAATCAAGATCAGCATCTTCACAAGCAAGAACAGCTGCACCGATAGCAAATTCTACAGAACGGTCCATACGACGAGCTTCTTTCTTGTCTACCCCATAGTTTGTAATATCAAAGTCTTTTACTTCACCCGCAATGCGTGTTGCATAGTCAGATGCGTCAAAGCGTGTAATCGGCCCAATACCAGATTGACCTGCCAATAACGCATTGTAGAAGTTCTCTTTACCGATACCTACAGGAGTCACTGCCCCTAAGCCAGTAATTACTACACGTTTTTCCAATTATTCCACCTCTTATAGCTATACAGCCCTTTAAATTAATCAATCTCTGCTACTTGCTGTTTTAATTGAGCAAAGATATCTTTAACTGGCATAATCCTATCGACTTTTCTCATATTATTGCCAGAGAACACCAACCCCGTTTCCACATCACCTTGTTGTGCACGAGAAAGAGCACGGATAATGCAGAATTTATGGGAACAGTGTTTTAAACAGTTATCACACACCGTCGGAGGCGCTACAGTACCGTCTAAAACAGATTCAGCAAATTTATTTTTTATTGCTTGACCAGGCAAACCAACAGGACTTTGAATCAATACAATATCCTCAGGGTTTGTAGCTCGTACATACATTTTTTTCAATTCATCAGATGCATTACATTCATCAGAAGCAGCAAAACGGCTACCCATTTGAACACCACTAGCGCCGATTTTTAACATTTCAACGATATCACGGCCATCTAGAACACCACCAGCAGCAATTACTGGAATATTTTTTACCGCTGCTACAACTTCGGGAACGATTTCTCGAGCGGAACGATCCGTTCCCAGGTGTCCACCAGCTTCACAGCCTTCTACGATTACAGCTGCAGCACCTAAACCTTCAGAAATGCGAGCTAATTTTGCGGACGAAACAATTGGTACAATAGGAGTACCAGACTCTTTGCCCATTGCGAACATATCTCTTGAAAAACCAGCACCTGCTACTACAAGATCAATGCCTTCTTCGATGGCAGTCTTTACTAAACCAGCAAATTGAGTTGCTGCTACCATCGCATTTATACCAATAATACCCGTAGGTGATAATTTTCTAGCTAATTGTATTTCGTATCGTAATTCATCGAAAGGCAAGCCCGATGCCGCAATAAGGCCGATACCACCTTCATTTGCAACGGCTGCTGCCAAGCGAGCTGTAGACAATCTAATCGCCATACCACCTTGAATAATAGGTACTTTGGCCACTAGATTCCCAATGCGAAGTTCAGGGAGCTTCACTATCAAATCCTCCTGTAAATAAAACCGGTTGGGAGGCCACTCGGCCTCCCGTTCGGTTGAATTGTTAGCTTTACAGCTTATTTAGCAGAATCAATATATTCTACTGTATCCTTAACGGTTTTAATTTTTTCTGCAACGTCGTCAGGGATTTCAACATTGAATTCTTCTTCAAATGCCATGATCAATTCAACGATATCTAAGGAGTCAGCGCCTAAGTCGTCGATGAATGTAGAATCAATGGTAACTTCAGCTTCATCAACGCCTAATTGTTCCACAACGATTGCTTTAACTTTATCGAAAGTGTTCATTAGTGGTTCACCTCCTTTCAAAGTATATTTATATATAGTCTAATTTTACAACTACATTACCATGCCACCATCAACATTGATGACTTGACCCGTAATATAATTAGCAAAATCGCTAGCAAGGAATGTTACTACTGTTGCTACTTCTTCAGCATCAGCCATACGGCCCAATGGAATTTCAGTAACCATAGCTTCTTTAACTTTTTCTGGTAATACATCGGTCATATCTGTGTTGATAAAGCCTGGAGCAATAGCATTAACTGTAATACCACGGCTAGCCAATTCTTTAGCACAGGACTTAGTAAAACCAATTACGCCCGCTTTAGAAGCAGCGTAGTTAGTTTGACCAGCATTACCCATAACACCTACAACAGATGTCATGTTGATAATATGACCAGAACGTTGTTTCATCATGATTTTAGATACTGCTTTAGTTACTAAGTATACACCTTTAAGGTTGATATCAATTACAGCATCAAAATCTTCGTCTTTCATTCTCATCAACAAACCGTCACGCGTAATACCCGCATTATTTACGAGAATGTCAATGTGACCAAATTCTTTATGAGCTTCTTCCACCATGGAAGCAACTTCATCAGCATTTGCTACATTAGCTTTAAATTTAATGGCTTTTCGGCCTAACGCTTGTACAGCTTCAACAGTTTCTTGTGCTGCACCTTCGCTACCGCTATAGTTTACTACAATATCAGCACCAGATTGTGCTAGATTGATAGCTACAGCGCGACCAATGCCACGGGATGCGCCAGTTACAATGGCTACTTTACCCTCTAAATGCATTTTATCGAACCCCCTTCAAAAATTCAAGCGTTTTCTCTAAGGATGCAATGTCTTCAACATTAGCTAATTCCATATCTTTGTTGATCTTTTTAGTAAAACCTGTGAGTACTTTCCCAGGCCCCACTTCAACAAAGCGAGTAACACCAAAGTTTACCATTTCAGCTACACAATCTTCCCACAAGACAGGGTTAGCGGCTTGAGTAACTAAGGACTCTTTAATGTCATTTGCATTAGTCAAAATCTTGCCAGTAACATTTGCAACTACAGGAATTTGTGCATCACACACTTGGATCTTATCCAACTCTTCCTTTAACCGAAGAGCTGCGGGTTCCATCAAACGGCTGTGGAATGGAGCACTTACCGGAAGCATTACTGCGCGTTTTGCTCCTGCTTCTTTCATTTTTTCAGCTGCTGTTTCCACCGCTGCAGTTTCACCGGCAATAACGATTTGTCCAGGGCAATTGAAGTTAACTGCTTGTACAGAACCTACAGAAGCATTTACTTCTTCACAAATTTCTACAACTTGCTCACGAGGTAATGCCAAAATTGCTGCCATAGCGCCTTTACCCAATGGCACAGCTTCTTGCATATATTCACCGCGTTTATGAACTACATATACTGCGTCTTTAAAGTTCAATACACCGGCTGCTACTAGAGCACTATACTCACCAAGACTATGCCCGCCTACGATGTCAGGCGTAAAGCCTTGTTCTTTTAGAATTTCATAACAAGCTACGGATGCAGTCAAAATAGCTGGTTGTGTATTTGCTGTTTTAACGAGCTCTGTATCAGGACCTTCGAAGCATAATTTACTGATAGAATAACCAAGTGCCTCGTCAGCTTCTTCAAAACGTTGTTTCACAATAGGGTACGCATTATACAAATCTTGTAACATGCCTACTTTTTGAGAACCTTGACCAGGAAAAACAAATGCCGTTTTCATTAGGGGCCTCCTTATTTACTAAGACCTTGAAGATTCTTAATCACAGTTTCAGCTTCAGTCATAATATCTTTAATGATAGTTTCACATGGTTTAACATCTGTTAACATACCAGAAATTTGACCGATCATTACAGAACCTTCTTTTACATTACCCTCAATAGCAGCTAAACGAAGTGTACCAGCACCTAATGCTTCCAATTCCTCTTTAGATCCACCACTGAATTCAAGGGATTTATATTTATGAGCTAACGCATTATCTATAATACGTACAGGATGACCTGTTGTTAAACCAGTCATAACTGTAGCACGATCTTTTGCTTTCAATACAGCATTTTTATAATTTTCATGGGCAATACATTCTTCGGATAATACGAATCGTGTTCCCATTTGTACCGCTTTAGCACCTAATGCAAATGCCGCAGCCATACCACGACCATCTGCAATACCTCCGGCAGCAATAACTGGTACATCTACAGCATCAACTACTTGAGGAATTAATGCCATAGTTGTAATATCACCTACGTGACCACCAGACTCTGTACCTTCAGCAATAATTGCATCAATACCACCACGTAATAAGCGCTTTGCTAGTAATACTGATGCAACTACAGGAATAACTTTTGTACCAATTTCTTTCAAAGCGGGAACATAAACACCAGGATTACCTGCACCTGTAGTGATAACAGGAACACGTTCTTCCACGACTACTTCCATAACCTCTTTTACAAATGGAGACATGAGCATGATATTACAGCCAAAAGGCTTACTAGTGCGCTCTTTTAATTTATGGATTTCATTACGGAAAATATCAGGAGGCATATGACCAGCACCAATAATCCCAAGTCCACCAGCTTCAGAAACGGCTGCCGCTAATTCTGCAGTACCGAGCCAAGCCATGCCACCTTGAAAGATTGGATACTCAATCTGCAATAAATCACAAATGTCAGTCTTAATCATCTTGATGTGTCCTCCTTAATACCATTTCAAGACCAGGCTTGCCCATGTTAGGCCTGCACCAAATCCTGCAAACGCAACATTATCACCGCGTTTGAAACGTCCCTCGCGATTAGCTTCATCAAGTGCAATCGCTACAGACGCGGCAGATGTATTACCATACTTATGTAAATTAACAAAAACTTTTTCCATCGGCAGATGTAAACGTTTGGCTGCCGAATCAATAATACGAATATTCGCTTGATGAGGAATGAAGTAATCTAATTCATTTAACTCCATATCAGCACGTTCTAAGGATTTTAAAACCGTACGTCCCATCGTTTTAACGGCAAATTTATATACTTCAGGGCCATCCATATGAATAAATGTTAAGCCCTCTTCTACGCGTTGATCATTTGCTACTACAGCAGTGCCACCTGCAGGAATGCAAAGCGCTGATCCTCCAGTGCCATCGGCGCCCATGTCAATACCTTTAATGCCATAGCCTTCAGGTACTTCAGATACTACTGCAGCCCCAGCACCATCACCAAAGAGGATACATGTACCACGATCATTCCAGTTTACTCGACGAGAAAGAATTTCTGCCCCCACAACGAGTACTTTTTTATAAATACCAGAGCTAATATAACTAGCGGCAGTAATCAATCCATATACAAACCCAGAGCATGCCGCTTGTAAATCATAGGCTGCAGCGTTTTTAGCTCCTAAGTTTGCTTGCAATACACAAGCTGCCGAAGGAATAATCATATCTGGTGTTAAGGTAGCAAAGATAATCATGTCGATATCCTCTGCAGAGACATTAGCCATTTGCATAGCTTTTTTTGCTGCCTCGGTCGCCATATAGGATGTATTCATACCTTCCGGTGCAATGCGTCGTTCTTCTATACCCGTACGCTCTCTAATCCATTGATCATTGGTATCAACCATTTTTTCAAGATCAAAGTTTGTTACTACATTGTCAGGAAGGAAGCTCCCAGTACCAATGATTCCTACAGGTTTATTCATCATAGTCATACTTTAAGGCTCCTTCAATATCCATCGTTTCTCTTATGTGTTGAATAATTTTACGCTCTACTAAATCACTAGCAATTTCAATAGCAGTTTTTATTTCTTTTGCTTTAGAACTACCATGAGCAATCATGAATACCCCATTAACTCCTAAGAGCGGAGCACCACCATTTTCTGTGTGATCCAAACGTTTTGCCATCTTTTTCAAAGCTGGCTTTACAAGCATAGCTCCTATCTTGGCGAAAATACTTCCTGCCATGATGCTATCCTTTACTAATTGCGTAAGACCTGTTACTAAACCTTCCGCAAATTTAAGTACCACATTGCCTACGAATCCATCACATACGACAACATCAACGGCACCTTTAGGAATATCGCGACCTTCAATATTACCTTTAAAATTGATAGTCTTCATACCCTCCAAAATCGGATACGTCGCCAATACGACATCGTTCCCCTTTGTGGCCTCTTCACCAATATTTAACAATCCCACAGTAGGATTTTCTTTTCCTAATAAAAGCTTAGCGTATTCAGAGCCCATTAAAGCTCCTTGTACAAGATGTTTAGGTTTACAATTAGAATTTGCACCAGAGTCTAACATAACTGTTATACCACTTACTGTTGGCATTGGAGTTGCAATGACAGGGCGATCAATGCCTTTAATGCGACCAAGCCCAAATAAAGCCGCTGCAACAGCAGCTCCCGTACTACCTGGAGCAATTACAGCATCACAACGATTATCCCGAACCAACGAAGTAGCGACCACAACAGATGCATCTTTTTTCTTGCGCAATGCTTGACCTGGATGTTCATCCATACCGATTACCTGGCTAGCATGATGTACAGAAATACGTGGATTCTTAGCTTCATTATTAGCTTCTAATATATCAAAAATTTGCTGCTCATCGCCGACGAGCACCACTTCAATGTGTTGATTTGCTCGTACGGCTTCAATGGATCCAAGTACAGTCTCCATTGGAGCAAAGTCGCCACCCATGGCGTCTATTGCAATTTTCATAATTTACACCCTATTCTCTACGGATTCCATAATAAATTTTGCGCGAAACACTTCTTTTATTTTATCTCTTATTATAACCCAAATAAAGAACTTATTACCTCGGCGACGAATAATTTCTGCTTTCGCTACCAAATTAGTACCAGATCCTACTGGGTTCTTATATTTTATATTTCCAACTTCCGCAGAGCAAACAGTCGTCCCCATAACTGCTTTTGCAAGGGAATTTGCTTGAGCATATAAATACTGCGGTTCTACATATCCGAATTGATCTTCCATATCAGCCGTAGTACGTAACATAGATAATGCTTGGTGCCCCTCGGTGACATCAATCAATTCACCAACCACTTCATATGATACATGTTCTACCATTTCATGTGATTGACCTGTAGCCATAACACGAATGCGTTCACGCAATTCAGGAATACCCAATTCTAGTCGATCGAGACGAATTGTTGGCACACTTACACCAAAGTGTGTTGCCAATTCTTCATCAGTAAGAAATGGCGTAATATTCAGTTTTTCTTGTAACTGCTTCTGGCGCTCTTGCTTCTTTAACCGACTCATGGGACCACCTTTTATGACCTAGTATTAATATTACATCCTAAGTATATACAATAATTCCCTTATTGGCAAGACTTTTCATACATATAGTAAGAAATTTTCATAGCATATACAAAATATAGTTGTTTTTTTATATTTTAGTATTTTTGTTTATAAAAAATAAAAATGTGTCACTATCTTATAGAATAATCTTACTATAAAATAATGACACTTGCTATTGATAACGAAACATATAAAATTATGAGTGTATAATTTGAAAGTATATAAAAAAGACGCCTACTAGGTAGGCGTCTTTCTCCACTCACATATTAAGCATTAGCTACTACTTGTTCACCTTTATAGTGACCACATGTAGGGCAAACACGATGAGGCATCTTAGGTTCGTGGCATTGTGGACATGCTACATAACCAGGAGCTTCTAATTTCCAATTAGCACGACGACGATCGCGACGACATTTAGACAATCTACGTTTAGGTACTGCCATTATCTGCACCTCCTTAGTACAATCATTAGGATAATCTATCATCTTTCTCATCAAGCAAAGCACGTAACTCTGCAAATCGAGGATCCACCACAAAGGATTCACAAGAACAAGGTGAAACATTCAAATTTGCTCCGCAATGAACGCACAATCCTTTGCAATCATCCTGACATAACACTTGAGAGGGCTCATTGATGATTAATGTATCCCTAATTAGTTCAGTTAAGTCAATTTCTTCTCCATCAAAAGAATTCACATCATCCGCAGCATCTCGACAATCACTAAAGATTTCCTCAAAGAAATCTTTTCGATAATGTTCTGTTGTATTTAAACAACGGGAACAATCATAATTCCCTTTAGACTGAATCGAACCTTGAACGATGTAATTTTGACCATCAAACCAAAACTCACCACTAATGGTTATATCATGACGGCTCCAAGGAAAAGCAGTTACGTCACCAAGCTCAGAGGCTGATATCGTATAGCTATAAGGAAATTTCTTTCCTATATGTTCTTTTGCTTGCTCTACTTGCAGTTTCATAATCTTACCTCGACTCATAATATTATAAACATGACATGGTGCTTTGTCAAATAAAAAAGACTATCTCAAGTGGACTCAAGATAGCCTTTTGGTAAGTCAATTACATTTTTTCGAATTGGTCTTTACCAACACCGCAAATTGGGCAAACATAATCAGCTGGTTGATCTTCGAATTTTACGCCTTCAACAGCTTCGTCATAAACCCAACCACATACTATGCATACATATTTTTCCATGTGTATTTCCTCCTTCACTTGAAAATTATTGTTTAATGTTTATCTTTAATTAATTCAGATACTCTATCTGTAATGTAGTATATCAAAGACATCGAAACTTTTCAATACTCATTTTCTTATTTTCTCATTTTTATAATATTTAATAATCATAGATACTATGCGGTTTTCTACTACTTAACTCATTTGAAATATATTATCATTTAGTTTTTTTATCTTTAGACTACTGCTGAATATTTTATTATAATCCAATAATTGGAAATTAATTTTGAAAGCATATTGTTTAGATAAATAACTATAATAACCTTATCTAAGGTGTACATAATTACTATATTATACTATTATATAGAGAAGAGATTATACGATTACATATAATCTCCAAATAATATTACGCTTAATCTCTTTAGTATATAAGTATATACTGATGAATATTCTTGACTTTATTAATACTCTAATTTTATATAAGAAAATAAAATCATTCTTATATAAAATTCTCGTATAAAAGTTTAATAAAGTTTCAGTAGATTTAATTGTTATTATAGGAGGCTTTATGCAAACAGCATTAACACAACTTTTACAAATCGAATATCCTATTATCCAAGGCGCTATGGCTTGGGTATCTGAACACAAACTAGTTGCTGCCGTAGCTAATGCAGGTGCTACAGGTGTAATTGCTCTTGGTGGTCGTGATGCAGAATGGACGCGCAACGAAATTCGTGCATGTAAAAACTTAACGGATAAGCCTTTCGGAGTCAATCTCATGTTAATGGCTCCCAATAAAGACGAATTAGTAGATATTATCATTGAAGAAAAGCCTGCATTTGTAACACTTGGAGCAGGCAATCCTGTACCATATATTAAACCATTGCAAGATGCAGGCATTAAAGTTATCCCTGTTGTCCCATCTCTAAAACTTGCTAAACGTATTGAAGAAGCTGGTGCTGATGCAATTATTATTGAGGGTATGGAAGCTGGTGGACATATTGGTAGCCAAACAACCATGTCCTTAATGGAAAATATTTTACCTGAGATTTCCATTCCTGTTGTTGTAGCAGGCGCTATCGTAGATGGTCGTGGTATTGCAGCAGCATTGTTAATGGGTGCTGAAGGTGTACAAATGGGTTCCCGTTTTTTGTTAGCTGAAGAATGCCAAGCCCACATAAATATGAAAGAAGCAATTATCAAAGCCACAGATATAGACTCTGTTGTAACGGGTCTGCTCTCCGGGCACGGTGGAGTACGTAGCTTAAAAAACGAATTCACTATGCGTTACTTAGCTGCCGAAACAGATGGTGTTACTACGCCTGAAGAACGCACCAAAATGTCCCAAGGCACTAACAAACGTGCTGCTATCGATGGCGATGTTGTAAATGGTGCCGTACAAGTTGGACAGGGTTTGAACCGACTTACTACTATTGAACCTGCTCACACTATCGTGCAAACAGTAATGAACGAAGCTATCATGTCTATTCGTAAAGCACAACGTCTTATTGAAATCGTATAATTAATAAATTAGGAGTTCCTTATGTTACCATTTCACGGAAAATACCCCAAATTAGATCCTAAAAGTTGTGTTATGCCTGGTGCAGAACTTGCAGGTGATGTTGAACTAAAAGAATATGCTTCCATTTGGCAAAACTGTGCACTTCGCGGTGATGTAAATAAAATCGTAGTAGGTCGCTATTCTAATGTACAGGATAACTCTGTATTACACGTTGATGACGACAAGGCTTGCATTCTTGGAGATTATGTAACAATTGGCCATGGTGCGATAGTACACGCTAGTACTATCGAAGATAATGTATTAGTCGGAATGGGTGCTATTGTATTGAGCGGTTGTCATATTGGCTCTGGTTCTATTATTGCTGCTGGTGCAGTCATAAAGGAGAACACTGTAATCCCACCTAATTCTTTAGTTGTTGGAATCCCAGCTCGCATAGCTCGTACAGATGAAACGCAAATTGAACGTATTCACAATCAAGCGCTAAAATATAAACACTTATGGACTGTAGAATACGGCATGCTTCCTGATGCGGGTGGCGAGGAATACGATAAGAACGCCAAAATCGTATAATTACATATACATTAAAAGCGGATAGTTGATTAACTCAACTATCCGCTTCTTTTCTATATATTATATTTACTTTTATTAACTGTTATTTATTGCTACTTAGCGCTATTTAATTTTGATTGAATGATTTGCTCTACCATAAGAGCTGTCCCCATTGTTAAAGCTATAGGGAAGAACATCTCTACGGAAAATCTAGTCAACTCAAGCATAAATACGCAAGATGTCATAGGCATCTTCTGTGCTAGTCCTAAAAATGCTACAGCACCGATAAAGGCGGCCATACCTAATGATATAGGAGCTACAGCAATAGACCAAAAAGTACCAAATACTATGGCTAACGTACTTCCCAACATCATAGATGGAGTAATACGCCCACCATAAGCTCCAGCTGCTAATGCGAGTAATACCGCTACCCACTTAGAACCAAATAATCCTAATGCATAAGTCCATGTAATATCATTAGTAAAGGTTAATTCGTTCCCAGCCTTACCATTCCCTAGAATTTCAGGGAAATACATAGCTAGCGCACCAATAATTGTAAACGCAACGATAGATATTGGGATCATAACAGGACTGCTACGATGAATAGAAGGTAACTTACCTTGAGTAATATTAAATAAAACTACACCTAAAGCAACAATAGCGCCCAAGGCGATAGAGAATTCTACATAGTGACTGCCCAAGCTAGGTTGAGCCATTGTATATTGAATAACATCCCCTACACCAGCTTGTCGAGTTACAAAAGTTGCTAATCCACAGCATATAAGTGCAGCACTCATTGCGCGTATATTCCAAGTAAGGAGCAAGGTTTCTAACGTAAAGATTGCCGCCGATAATGGTGAATTATAAACTGCTGCTAAGCCCGCGCCTGCACCACAAGCAATCAATAATTGGCGATCTTCTTGTTTTATGTCAAAGTGCCTAACTAAAAAAGTTGTAATCCCCGCACTTGCTTCACGAGGGGCCACTTCTCGCCCTAAAGGTGAACCTATAGCTACCGTAATAATTTGTAAGGTTGCATGTAAAACAGTAGTGATGGGATTCATCTCCATCTTACCGGAAACCGCAGTTTTAATATCTACAACACCTTTACCATATCGGTGAATCAAAACCCAACCTATGCCACCTATCACGCCACAGACAATTAAGGGTATTAATCGTTCTATCGGTGATACTCGGGCCACAGCTGCACCAAAACTCAGATGATCCGCAGTAGAATAGTTATATACAAAATGTTGAATTCCATGCATTAAATGCGTATAAGAGGCCCCTACAAGTCCAGCTATAAAGCCAACTATAATAATGAGACCTATCAATCGTTTATCAAATGCCATACTTACTCCATTGCTAACACAACTTCACCAGTTTCTAATGTTTTCTTAACATCAATGATACGCTGATTTGAGGAACCTCTGAAGCGCAAAGCAGGGTCCTTAAGTTCATCTACAAAGCGGCCATCTACGAGAATGTCGATTTCTTGTAATAAAGCACTTCGCAACTCATCTTCTAAAATATCATCTATTTCATAGCCGGAATAGGCCCAAATCTTCTTTTCTGGCGCCGCTGCTCGAACAGCTCTCACCACCGGTAATAAGCCTTGTACATTTTGAAATGGCTCCCCACCTAATAATGTTAAACCTGAACATGTAGGATTCTTCACATAAGAAACCACTAAATCTGTCTCAGCTTGCGTCCATACCTTACCAGCATTAAAATCTTGGTATTCTTCGTTAAAACAATTATAACAACAATGTGTACAACCTGTTACAAATATAGATGTACGAATCCCTTCTCCATTGGCAATATCATATTGTCTTATTTGCCCATATCTCATCATAACCTCCATAGTAGTGCCGATCAACTTTGATTAACACTATATAGATATATTTTAATTTCTCATATATACAGTAAAAGCTGTGCCTTAGGCACAGCTTTTAGCATTTACAGAACTATCGTATTTAGAATTAAAATCGTATCTATTAAAATATCCACATCATTAGATATCTATGATAATTATATTAATCTATATAACAGTTTATCTTAATATATAGAATAATTATTAAAACTATACCTCTAATAATCTTAAATATGCATTACACGATCTTTAATTTCCTTTGTGCGCCCTTCATTCCAGAAGTTTTCGCCAAGGTATCCACAAGTACGACGGATAACAGTTAATTTATCGCGGTTTGTATTGTGGCAACGAGGGCATTCCCACTCGTTATGTTCGTTTACCTTGATTTCGCCATCAAAGCCACATTCGTGACAGTAGTCAGACTTGGTATTGAATTCAGCGTAAGAAATATGATCATAAATATATTGAATCATAGTCAAAACAGCTGGAATATTATTAGTCATATTAGGAATTTCCGCATAGGAAATACAGCCACCGGTAGATTTCTTTTGGAACTCAGATTCAAAAGAGAACTTATCAAATACATTAATCTCTTCTCGTACGCTTACATGATAACTATTAGTATAATAACCTTTATCCGTAATATCTTCAATAATACCAAAACGAGCGCGATCCAAAGAAGAGAATCGATGGGTTAAACTTTCAGCAGGTGTACCATATAATGCGAACCCCATGTTATGTTTAACTCGCCATTCATCAACAGCTGCATTTAAGCGATCCATAATCTTCATCGCAAAAACGCGACCTTTCTCGCCTGTATTCGATTCACCGGTAATTAAGCGAGTTGCTTCATAAATACCAATATATCCCAAGGAAATAGTCGCATAACCGCCAGTCAAGAATTTGGCAATTTTCTCGCCTTTTTTAAGTCTTGCAATAGCACCGTGTTGCCAATGGATTGGTGACACATCACTCACTACGTCCTTAAGTAATTCATAACGAAGCATTAGTGCTTTTTCTGCCAACTCAAGTCGTTTATCTAAGATTTCAAAATATCGTTCTTCACTACCGCGGGCTAGAATGCCAATTTGAGGTAAGTTTAAACTTACTACACCAATGTTAAAACGTCCATCAAACTTGTATTCACCATTTTCATCCTTCCAAGGAGATAAGAAGGAGCGACAGCCCATAGGACTAAAGACATTACCTGAATAGTTTTCCTTCATTTTTTTCGCAGAAATATAATCAGGGTACATGCGCTTAGCCGTACATTGTGCGGCCAATTCAGTTAAGTAATAGTATGGACTATCTGGTGTTACATTATGCTCATCAAGAACATAAATCAACTTAGGAAAGGCTGGTGTGATATATACATCGGCTTCGTTTTTTACACCTTTAATACGTTGGCGCAAAATTTCTTCTGTAATAAGAGCTGCTTCCTTCGCGTATTCATAGTCTGGTTGGAAATACATAAATAATGTAACAAATGGAGATTGACCATTTGTGGTCATCAATGTATTGATTTGGTATTGAATAGTTTGGATGCCATCTTTAACCTCTTTACGCGTACGTTTCCACGCAATTTCACGAGCCTTTTCCATATTAGGCTCCATGCCGTAAATCTCAACTTGCTCTTCAATAACATTATTGAGGATTTTTTCATAGGATTTACGTACGAATGGTGCCAAAATACGGTCAATACCATTAATACTTTGACCACCATACTGACCAGATGCTACTTGTGCAATAATCTGTGTTGTTACAGTACAAGCAACTTGGAAAGACTTAGGTGTATCGATTTTCTTACCATTGATTACTGTGCCATTTGTAAGCATGTCTTCCAAATTAATCAAGCAACAGTTAAACATTGGTTGAATAATATAATCCATATCATGGAAGTGGATGGCTCCACTATCATGAGCTTCTAAAATATCAGTAGGAATTAGTTTACGACGAGCAATATCTTTAGATACTTCACCAGCAATTAAATCCCGTTGGGTAGATACAATAGCAGCATCTTTATTAGAATTTTCATCAAGAACACTTATATTGCTACGATCTAATAAACCGATTACATCATCATCAGTTGTATTTTGACGGCGTTTAAAAGCTTGAACAGCTTTGTAACCTTCATAGGCGCGTGCCGTTGCAGGATTATGATACTCAATCAACTTATAATACACTTGATCTTCAATAGCATAAATTGTCATGTCTTTTTGAAGCTTAGTAGCATATTCCTCAATTTCATTTGCAATACGCTGTGCCAAGCCCTCTTCGTACAACCCAGTACTACTATGTTCAGCTTTTTCAATAGCCAAAGCAATCTTGTTTTTGTCGAATGGTACCTTCGTGCCATCACGCTTAATGACCTGCAACATATTGGCAACCTCCCCATCTTGTTACTGCCAAAATATATGTTAAGAAGTATAAAAAGTATGTCTAATCACACTTTTTATAAATTTATATGTAAAAATGTAAAGAATTATTAGAAAACCCCTCTATTTTTACCGCCCTCTCAGTATACTATATATGGTGGTTGTTTTCAACCCTAAATACAATATAAAGTAAAAATAGGTCCCTCTATCTATACCAATATGACATGGATAAAAGAACCTATATAAATTATAATGCAAAGCCAAATAGACGAGTTAAGAAATTACCCTTTTTCCCCACCCAACTAGATGGGACAGAAGGATAAAATGTGCGATTAGCTAAGAGGTCGCGTTCATTAAGATGGATATTTGGCAACAAATCTTTTTTATACGTATTGTCTAATTCAGAAATTGCTTCCACATAACCTTGGTACGCCTCAACATCACAGCCATCGCTGTAACCAGTACCAAAGAAATGAATTAAACCATTTCGATATAATTCAATGGCCCTATCATAGTTAGCGTTACCATGATCAAAAGATGCCATATTACATTGAATCAAAATACCTCTATCAACCCATGCTAGTAATTGTTCAGGTTTAGTAAATAATTGTCCATAAGTTTCTACTTCACTAATAATAGGTACAAGCTCCATATCTAGTAGACTTAATAACCACGCATTAATATGAAGCACTTTGCTATTTTGTGGAAGAGCAACTAATATAAAATGGCTATCTCCCAACGTATATTGATTGCGATGAGAAGCTATATATGCAACCATTTCATCACAAAGCATTACGCGAGCTCCACTGTGAATAGTTATATCTACTTGTTGCTCCTTAACCATAACTTTTACTTCATTAACTAAAGAGTTTATAGCATTCCATGTGTTCAGATCCATAGATACTGTTACATCAGGCGTACTAAAAATATCTGTAATACCTTGTTCAGACAAGGACTTAATCATTTTTACTGATTCTGCCATTGTTTGAGGCCCTTGTGGGCCTAACACAGCTGGCAAAATGCAACCATGTAAATCAACCACGCGACTCATAATCTTTCCCTTCTACTTTCGATTCTCTGTTCAAAAATCGACCTCTTTCATAAAGTTCATGTTCTTCTCATTTAAGTTTATAATTCATTTTACATTCACGATTATAACAAGGGAGTAGTTGCTTGTACATTGGTTTTTCTATAAAAATAAATAAATTATTATATGTTCATTTAATACAATTTCTATATATTCATTTTTCCTTCATAAAATATGACTCATAATCTCTATAATTATGAGTCATATTTTACACATTATTATATTAATATTTTTTTTAATTTTTAAATGTACCTTTATCTTTTATCATGACTAATATAATAAGCTAATTTTACTATCGATATACCAATGATTATACCAATTGTATCAATCAATACATCAGAAAGTTGAGAGCTGCGACCTAGAGAAAATAATTGTATAAATTCGTCTAGACTAGCTATTACTATACCCACTCCTATAGTTTTTACTACTGTGCCATATTCAATATAGTGGCGTAGAACTACATATAAAACACCACCAAGGATTGTGAACTCTGTAAGGTGGGCTAATTTTCGAACAATCCTATTTAAGGCCCATATATTTCCGTAAAAGCCTAATTTATCAGCTATAGGGGCAAGCCACTCTGCAAAAATAAGACTAAATCCATCAGAGCTCCTTCCATTTTGCAAGGAATTATCCCATATAAAAAACACAATTAGACATAACACAATATATAGTATCCAACGTTTCATACTACTCTCCTAAACGCCACAATACATATAGCTGTATTAATCTCTATCAAAAATATCTCGTGTATAAACTTTATTTTTTACACCTTCTAAGCTACTATCCCAGCGATTAGCTACAATAACATCACTAACACGCTTAAAGTCTTCAAAATTACGAATAACTGGCGAATTAAAGAAGTCTTCTGCATCTAGTGTAGGTTCATATACTACCACAGCAATCCCCTTCGCCTTAATACGTTTCATAACACCTTGAATGGCTGATGCTCTAAAATTATCAGAGTTCATCTTCATGGTCAAGCGATAGATACCAACAATTTTCGGATTTTTAGCAATAATAGTATCTGCCACATGATCTTTACGTGTTCTATTTGCATCGACAATGGCAGAAATTAAGTTTTGTGGTACATCATTATAGTTAGCTAATAATTGCTTTGTATCTTTTGGCAAGCAATAACCACCATAACCAAAGGAAGGATTATTATAAAAATCTCCAATACGAGGATCTAAACAAACCCCCTTGATGATTTGACTTGTGCTAAGGCCACGTACTTCAGCATAGGAGTCTAACTCATTGAAATACGCTACACGTAATGCTAAATACGTATTAGCAAACAATTTAATTGCTTCCGCTTCCGTAGAATCAGTATATAATTGTGGAATATTTTCTTTAATAGCACCTTCCGCTAATAATTGGCCAAAACGACGTGCTCTGTCAGAATCCTCGCCCACAACAATACGGGATGGATGTAAATTATCGTATAAGGCTTTACCTTCACGCAAGAATTCTGGCGAGAAAATTAAATTCTCCGTATTAAATTCTTTGCGCATTTGTACCGTATAGCCTACCGGTACAGTTGATTTAATAATCATTACTGCATCAGGATTAATCTCTAGCACAGTTTTAATAACTTGTTCAACAGAAGATGTATCGAAAAAGTTTTTTTGAGGATCATAATTTGTAGGTGTCGAAATGATAACATAATCTGCACCGTTAAAAGCTTCTACTGGGTCAAGTGTAGCTTTGAAGTTTAACTCCTTAGTAGCTAAATACTCTTGCAATTCAGCATCTACAATAGGCGTCTCTTTGCGATTTAACATATCTACTTTTTCTGGGATGATATCGAGGGCTACTACTTCATTATGTTGAGCTAACAACACACCATTGGAAAGGCCTACATAGCCTGTACCAGCAATTGCAATTTTCATTTATTTGCCCTCCATCATATAGAAATCTTTATACCATATGGCAAAACGCTTTAACCCTTCTCGTAAGGTTGTATTAGGTTTAAAGCCAAAATTTGCTTCTAACGCACTTGTATCAGCATATGTAACAGGCACATCCCCTGGTTGCATAGGTACTAATTCTTTATGCTCCTCAAAATTATAATCTTCTGACAATACGCCAGCAGAAACCAATTCCTCTGAAAGAATGCGCACAAAATCAAGTAAATTTTCTGGGTTGCTATTGCCGATATTATAAATAGCGTACGGTGGAACCGGCAAGCCATCCGCACCATTGCGACGCTCTGGTGCAGTAGACATAACCTTAGAAACGCCTTCTACAATATCATCGATATAGGTAAAATCACGCTTACAATTGCCGTAGTTGAAGATTTTAATTGTCCCACCATTACGTAATGTATTTGTAAAAACAAAGTATGCCATATCTGGACGACCTGCAGGGCCGTATACAGTGAAGAAACGAAGCCCTGTGCTAGGGATGTTATATAATTTAGCATACGAATAAGCCAATAACTCATTTGATTTTTTTGTAGCTGCATAAAGAGATACAGGATTATCTACTTTATCCTCTGTAGAGTATGGAATTTGTTTATTTGCACCATATACAGAAGAAGATGATGCATACACTAAATGCTCTACACCTCTTTCACCATCATCATAAGAATGACGACAAGCTTCTAGAATATTATAAAATCCAATAATATTAGACTCGATATAGGCGTCGGGGTTAGTAATAGAGTAACGAACCCCTGCTTGAGCTGCTAGATTCACTACAACTTGTGGTTTATAGATAGCAAAAATTTCATCAACAAAGAACTTATCTGCAATATTCCCTTTTTTAAAAATCCATATATTCTTATTATTTTTGCTAAGTTCATCAATCTGTTGCAATCGATACTCTTTCAATGCTACATCATAGTAATCATTAACAGAATCTATGCCAATAATTTGAGTCCCTTCTGCTTCAGATAGTAAGGACATAACTAGATTAGCCCCTACAAATCCAGCGGCACCTGTTACAAGGATTACCGTGTTGTTTAAATCTACATTTTTTGAAAGCATATGTACTCCTTTCATAGTTCTGTTAATTATGTCGTTTTACTTTACTTAAGACTTTTTTATAGCCAGAAGCAATAATTATGCGCTCAGATGGAATGACGTATAAAATAGCCACATATAATACAACACATAAAAGCATACAAACGACGGTCCACCATACTGCATCATAGAGATGTAAAATACTATAGGCAATTAACCCAACTATAGATGCTGTAATGAGATATACACTGATATTAGATATTATGCGAAATGCACTCATATTGACAAATAAAGCTAGTAGCAACATAGAAGCTGCTAGCATTTCCATTCTTACTAACGATCGAGCATATACAAAGGTACTGAAATCATATTGAATACAAATATAAATAACTGGTATTAAAACTACTAGATGTAGTATTTGAGTCCAAAATGATAGATTAGGCATCCCTTTTGCACGAAATATTTCGGAAATCAAATTAGCTGTTACAGTCATAATAGCCGAACTCAATGCCCACGAACCTAATACAATGCCCGCTAACGTCCATTGTGGTCCTAGTAAAAGCTGAACAACAAAGTCTTGAAATACAAATAAGCCTACACCTAGAGGTACCAAAAATAGAGCCATATAGCGTTGGAATGTAAAGAATGTATTCGAAAAGGCCTGTTGATTATTTTGCACACGACTTAAAGCCGCGAATAATACAGGAGCCAAAGATGCTGTAGCCATAGCCATTACAGTCGTAACAATAGCCATTGGCATCTTATATATACCCAAATAATAAGCATCTAAAAAACGGCTAATAATGAATGTATCCACCCAAGCAGTGAGCCATATAGAAAATGCTTCAGCTAAAGACCATGCACTATAGTTAAACATATTCATAAAGACGCGGCTACTAAAAAACAGATGAATTTGATGCTTCCGACTCTTTAATAATGCCAACGCCGTAAATAGCTGAGACCCTAGCATACCAGCAATTAAAGACCAATAATCGTACCCCATAAGCGCCATTGGTATAGATATCAATATAGGTGTAAGAATTGTTATGAGCCTAATATTTAAAAGAAACTTGAAATTAAAATCTCTTCGATACAATGCCATTTGGACACTACTAAAAGCAGATAAAGGAATCATAGCGCCCATCACGGCTAAAGGTATACCTAAACCATCATTACCTACTAATACAGCCAATTCATCACGACCGATTATGATAGCGCTCCATAAAACTAGAGAAAACACTAGGTTGGCAATAAAGGCCACATCTGTAGCCTCTTGCTTATCTTGGGCACTTTCAAACTCATGCTGAACAAGAAATTTTTGAAAACCCGCATCAGCAAGCATTTCCGCAAAAGATATAACCATCATAATCGTCGCCAATATGCCAAATGCAGTCGGTGCTAACATATGAGCCAATATTATATTTGTCAGTGGTGTGATAAGCTTTGCCAAAACCTCTGTAATAACAGACCATTTAGCAGCAGCTACGATTTTAGTATCCATTATTTCTTATTGATATTCTTAATGCCTCTCAAGAATAGTTCATGATGAGCTTCACATTCCAAATAATTTTGTATTGCTAAATAACTCGTTTTGCCCAAAATAAGTTCTACCAATTTTCGGCCCAATAAAGCATTAATAGCGCGTACAATAAATGATCTACCTAAAAACTCACGCAAATAACGTTTTACATGTGTATCAGCAAAGGCCTTATAAGCTTGAGTCACAAAATGAGGGTCTTTAATTTCTTCACTACGTTTTCTATAAGCCTCTAATGTTTCTGTAGCTTCAACTTCTGTGGCTAATCGTGTACCATTATCAGTTCTACGAATAGGCAATTCAGACACCACAAAATCATCCTTAGTTACGTCTACAGTAGCTAGTATTGCATCTTTCACAAATTCCTGATGATTTACATAAAAGTCAGAATTAAAAATAAAGTTTCCCTGTCCATAAATGATAGTGCCCCCCTGGTAATCTTCGCGAGACCCTACACAATGATTATGTTGACAGATAACGAGATTCGCTCCACTATCGACAAATTTACGGCAATATCTCTGTAGCATAGGAGATGGATAGCGATAGAATTCCTTGCCGCCGTGATATAGAACGATGACGTAGTCGCATTGTGCCTTTAAAACTTTCACTTCGTCAAAGCTTTCTAGCACATCAAAAGGATTAGCCCCCATTGTATGACAAGTAGCCATAGTAAACTCGTTCTCTGTACAAAGATAGAATCCAATACGTATATCATCTTTTTCAAAGATAAATGGCTTCTTAGCCTCTTTCAAATTAGCTCCAGCTCCAGCATGAGCAATCTTATGCTGCTTCAACAAATTTAATGTTGTCGTCAACCCTTCCACCCCTTGATCTAAGGAGTGGTTATTAGCCAGTGTTAAAAATAACGGCTCTAACGCCTTATATCCATTAATTGTTTTTGTAGGCGCAATTAAATTATTACCAAATTTTACGATGGGTGTCTCTATATCAGTAAGAGGAACCTCTAAATTGAAAACATTTAAATCCGATTGCTTCAAAATTTCATAAAGCTCTTTTCCTACAAAAGCTTCTCCATTACCGTTTTCAAATAATGTTTTATTAATATTCGTAGGAACTAAATCAGCCCCGATGTACATTCTCAAGATGTAACCACTCTCCTAATTCATAATCCTTTGACATAGGACGAAATCTTTCAAATCCAGCACCAGGAAAAAATGTTAATTCTCCAATAAATAGATGCCCTTTAATTTCATAAAAATCAACACGCAAAAATGGACACCCTTTGCTAAGCTCCATCGCAACCTGTTGCATTTCACCATATGTATCTGGCTTTGGAAACTCTGTAGGTAACGGTGGATAATGTCCAAAATGAATTCCCATAGGATTCCAATCGATATCATAGAAGTTCATACGCGTTCCTGTTTTAGAAAAACGATTAGAACATACTACTGTTAACTTTGGTTCACCATGAAAGCAATACATCTTATAATCTAATATGTCATTGCTACCTAACTCCGACAAATATTCCTCTCCGATAATACGTCGAGGAACATTCTTATAAGGCCACTCTCTAGCAATACGTGAATAATCCCGTTTTAAGAATGTTCTTAATTTAGCTTTTGCTGCTTCCCAATCAAGTGTTGATTTATCTTTACAAATAACGATGCCTCCACTATCATGTGTACATTTCAAAACGAATTGATTAGGCAACCTATCAAGGTCAATATCATCTACAGAGTTCCATACGGAAATCGTAGGTATTATATACTGATTACCTACACGTTGAGCAATAAGATGTTTAGCTTCATGTTTATCAACCATCACTGTTTGTATTGGGTCTCTAAAATTAACCTTAAGCCATTGTAACTTTTCGCTGAAAGTTTTTGGATTTTCTAGATCTAAAGGGTATCCCATATACTTAGGAAATATCTTCTTCAAAAAGTCTTCATCAGACAAAGAGTCATAATAACCCGATTTAATTAATACCCTCGTACGATAGTAAGGTTTTGTTAGAAAGGACATGCCAACATTACACAATTTTCTGAACTTCATGTTTTCGTCCTTTCCGAAGAATTTGTACCTCTAAATAAAACAACATTATATAAAAATAAGTACTCTTACTTTCATAAGAAACCATACCCATATCCATAACAATTTGTGAAAGGAATAAAATAAGTACCATTATATATTCATTACTATGTATATCGCGATAGCGAATTAAATTATATGCTACATATAGATACATTGAATAATATGCTATTAAACCAATAACACCCGTGCCAGCTAATAACTCAATATAATTGTTATGCAAGTAGTAATTATCTTTGCCATATACGAAAAAAGTATATACAGATGGATTATTGATACCTACACCAGTTATGGGAGATTGATAAAATAAGTCCCATCCAATATCTACCAAAGCTAAACGAATAATAGTGGATGAGTCCCCCCCTGTGCCTGTAAAGGCTTCCATCATGTTAGACATTCGGTCTAATACTTCAGAGAACATCGGCAATTGCAAGACCGCAATACCTATAATGGTAAGACCTAATAAGGAACCAATAACTTTTACAATAGAATTGACCGCATTAGCACTACGAAAACTTTTAAAAATAAAGAGTAATACTGTACCAACACCAACAAAAACTAAGGCCTTACGACTACCTGTAGCCGCTAAAATACCAAGTGTTGGTAATGCAATGACATGCCACCAACGAGGTCGATCGTATAGCATATAATACAAGGTCATAACAATAGCATTGGCCCCCAATAGCCCTACCGTATTCGCATTCAATGCATCATTAGCAATACGCGCTGAGGATGATAAAACAGTAATAAAATAATCTAAACCGTAGAAATAAACAGTATAGAAACAAACTATATAGCCTGTCCACATGCCAATCTTTAATAATGTATCCACCGATTTTTTATCTTGATAACACATGTATAAAATGATGAGCATAAAGAATATCTTGACCATATCAAAACTTCGACTCATCGCCACAGCTGTATCTGTGGCATTAATCGCACTCAGATAACAAGCTCCAATAAAGAGTAGCATATAAGCATGCATCCAATTAAGCCGTAGTTTAATAACACCTTGCTCTCTTATTAGATAAAAAATAATGAGCCCAAATAAGCATACAAACAATACATACGCACCATAGTTCGCTTCGCCAAGGGCAAAAGAAATGGTCAACGACAACACTAAAAAGATTAGAGTTATGAACCATATCATGCGATCAGCAAGAGCCGTAATATTTAACTTCAATGGTTCTCCTCCTTACACTCATAAAACTTCTAACCAACGTTTAGCGATTTTCCATAGTGGAAATTCATCGCGTACTTTGATTGCTTCCTGTGAAAGCTTAGCTGCTAGTGCAGGATCTTTTAATATACTGCGCATAGCTTCATACATAGCCTGCGTATCACCTACAGGCACAAGGATACCATTCTCACCACTTTTAATTACCATGCGAGCACCGCCTACAGGACAGTCTGTGACTACTGCCGGTAAACCCATGCCCAATGCTTCCAACATAGAATTTGAAATACCTTCAAAATCAGAGGATGATAAAAACATAGAACAAGGGGCTACCTTTTCTAAAATATTACTAGCAAAGCCAGGCAATAAAATACGATTCTCTAAATTAAGAGACTTAATTTGGGCTCGTAGTTCATCCTCTAATACACCTTGTCCATAAATGACAAGTTTATACTCTGGAAACTCGTTTGCCAACATACTGAAGGCATTAATCATCATAGGCAAATTCTTTTGCGGATGCAAACGACAAGCTGTAACAATTGTCTTTTCTCGTTCCCCCTCTATTGGTGGTGGCAATTTACCATTAATAGGATTGGGGATAATAACACCGCGATTTTGAACAGATTTCGGGAAATAAGAACGAGCATCTTCCGTTTGAAATACTAGTGCATCTGCAAATCGAAAAGCAAAATTGCGCAACGCTTGTTGATGCCAACCAATAGGAACTTTGCGTGGATTATTGCGCTCAGAAAACACAATGCGATTTTTTATAAACCAAGAGCTAATCGCTAAGATAAAACTCGATGCAGACAAGAAAGATAAACATGTCGCATTTGGTCTAGTCTTTAAGATTTTGATTAGTTCCTTTATTTCTTGCATAAAGCGAATGACTTTATTAGAGCTTGTAGTATGAATTTCGATTTGTTCAATACCTTCCTCTAACGCATATTCATTACCATATCGATTAGGGCTTGTTTGGATAACTGTAATATGATGACCATCATGTACCCACTGACGAGCCAACTCTGTTAAGATTCGTTCAGCCCCATCGTTACCAAGGGAGATAGTGACAATTATTATTTCCTTTTTCATAAGCCTTCCTCTTGGATATATTCTGCCAGTCTTACATAGGCTTGTGCCATTGATACCTTAGGTTGCCAACCTAGGGATTTTAACTTCTTAGAACTTAAGAACATATGCACTGTCGGTGCATAGCCAAGCCCTTGCACATCGTTTGGAATATCAAAGATGACTTCACTCTTATCATTGCTAACATGAGTTGCCACTAAATGAGCAATGCTTGCAATAGAACGCGTCTCCTCATCATGACAAACATTATATGCTTCACCAGGTACCCCTGCTTTTAAAAGAGTTAAAAGCCCAGTTAAGGCATCAGTAATATAGCAATAATTCGACATAGAATCGCCCTTTGTATGAAGTATAATGGCTTCTTTTTTAATAGCACTCTTAGTGAACTGCATAAAAACGCGATTATCAGCTACTGGAACACCTGGCCCAAAAGTTTGAGCTAGTCTAGCTATTACAACAGGAACGCCATACTCCACAGCATAGGACTTGCAATAACATTCACAAAGTCTTTTGCTTTCGGAGTAAGAGCTACGAACGTTTAGATGATCCAAATAGCCTATTCTTTCCTCTGTCATAACTTGGCCAGACTCATAAGGTACCCCATATTGCTCCATACTGGATAAGTAAACTAGTTTCTTTACCTTTTGACGGCGACCTAACTCAAGCATGGCCTCCGTACCATAAATAGAGGTACGGATAGTTTCTACAGGATGTTCTACAAAAAACTTAGACTGTGTCGGTGCGGCTCCATGTAAAATATAATCACATGGCACATCAATAGATTCTAATGAACCATCCACTAGAGCTAACGATTTATTATCTAAATACTCACCAAGAATGTTTTTTGCCTTTTCATGGCTTCGCACATGACCAATCACTTTTAAATCCAGGTCATGAGTCTCATTGGCAAGTATAAGTAATTTTATAAACATAGATCCAATAAGCCCCGTTGCACCAGTTATAAGAATGCGTTGATGACGGAGGAAATGAAAGTAATTTTTTTCCTGTACTAAAGCCGTTAACTCGCGTTGAATAACGGAATTACTCATCTTTTAATCCTCCTAGCTCACGATTTTTAATAATCCCTGTGAACATATAATAATCAGATGGAGTTGTAATCTTTATATTTTCAGTTTCCCCTAACACAGGGTATAAAGTATAACCATAGTGCATCATCATCGATGCGGAATCAATAAAGTCATGAATGCCCTCATCTTTTGCACGATTATGAACTGATATAATATCATCCAATCTAAAACTCTGCGGAGCTTTAGCCATAAGACATTCATTACGATTTAAAATGCGGTTAATAGAACCATTTTGGGTAACCATAACCGTTTCGATAGCTGGAGTAACAGTAATGGCAGAACCCTTTGACTCAACAGATTCTATGTTTCTCTCTATGGTAGAGTTATCTACAAGTGGACGAACCCCATCATGAATCAATACAGTCACCGCGTCATCAGGGAATAAACGCTTAGCCTCTACTAGCCCATTATATTGGGATTCCAAAGCACTTTCACCACCAGGCACAATGGATAATACCTTTTGTAACCCCGCCTTTTCTATGAGTTGTTTAGTATGATCAATCCATTCTGCTTTACAGGCAAGAACAATCCCATCAATAGTCTCCGTTTGTTCAAATACATCTAAGGTTTGAATCAAAATCGGTCTACCGTTCCATTCTAAAAATTGTTTTGGCGTCTTGCTATTTTTCATACGAGCACCTACGCCACCCGCAAAGATTACTGCTATTCGTTTCATAGGCCCTCCTTATGGTTGAGCTTCTTTTTTGGCATAATGTATGCCTTTATACTCCTTGTAAGGTGTATGTAAATCAGCAAATACTGCATCATGTTTTGCTACACGTTGCTCTACAGGTGGTAATTGCATATAGTCGCCCCAAATAAGGCGCAAATATCTCTCATACCCTTTCATAACAGGTATTTGATGACCTTCAAAGTCTTTATATACAACAGAAGCAAAGTCCTCTCTAGGATGACGTAGCTTCATACCTTTTAAGCTACCGATTAACTCCGTACACTCATCACTCGTATCAAAGTCGTATTGAGTCATTCTCTTTTCTGCAAATCGCCAAATATGATAGCGTATAGATTGACTTGAAAAGATTTTATAAATATAACCCGCTAAAGCGCGATATGTTGGTCCCTTATTATCAGGCAAACGCTGTGCATTAAAGAGTGCAAAAGTCATGGCCCACATCAACTGCAATGCACGACTAATTTTGCCGGGTGCACAGCCATCGATAGGCATAATTTCAAGTGCCAAACCATGACAAACATCTTCATGCATACTATGACGATTGATAAAAGTCGTATTATTGTCTCTAATAGAAGCTCCTGCATCATGATAGATATGATTGCGATCAGTACGACAATACGTAAATCGTTCAGTATCAGCATATTTTGGCCATAATTCAGCTAACTTTTCATAATCTGGACGAGGCATGAAAAGATCTAAATCATCATCCCAAGGGATAAAGCCGTTATGACGTATAGCCCCAATGAGACCACCGCCGCAAAGATAAAAGCGCAAATTATGTTTATCACAGAACTCTTTAAAGTACAGTAACATATTCAGCTCTTTTTCTTGTATTTCCTTTGTCATAGATGTACTCATAGGGACCTCTTTCAACGTAATACAGCTAATATTGTATCAATCATCGTTTTTATATCTTGTAAAAAAGAAAACTCCTTAATACTCCTTAAATTCCAAGCCATCTTACCCGGTAAAACCTCATTTATATAGACTTCATCAACATTCTGAGCATTTTGTAAAAGTTGATCTTCATCTTTATAAGTAATACTGGCAACACTGGTAACACCAGCAGGTAATAATAAGGTAACTTTCATTTCATCTGTATAAGCGGCCACATAACGTGGAACCTCTGGTCTTGTACCGACAAAGCTCATATCTCCTAAAAGGATATTAATAAGCTGAGGCAATTCATCGAGACGACAGCTGCGAAGCATATTGCCTACCTTCGTAACGCGCATATCATTTTGTGATGTCACTTGTGCACCTAAAGATTCCGCATTCTTTACCATAGTACGGAACTTATAGATGCCAAAGGTACGACCGTACTGTGTCACTCGAGTTTGACGAAAAAAAACCTCTCCCTCACTATCTCGTTTAATCATGATGGCCAGTATCAAGAATATAGGACTTAATGTAATAAGCATTCCCGCTGCCATGACGCGATCAAAAATACTTTTACAAAGAAGGCTTGTACGTCTTTGATTTAATATTTCAAAATAGGGACGAATCGCTTCACACTGTAGCTCTTGTGGTAGATCATGAAAGTTTTTTACTAACATTCGGTAATAATCCTTTTAAACTGTTCAATGATATATTGCACCTCATTATCTGTAAGGAGCGTATGAAGTGGCAATGTAATTTCATTCTTAAACTGGTCATAAGCATTTGGATAGTCATCGATTGTAAAGCCTAAGTTTTTATAAGCCGTATGCATTGGGATTGGCTTATAATGGACATTCGTCGCAATGCCAGCCTCAGCCATAGCTTCAATAACCTTATTGCGATATTCCGCATCACGGCCGTCTAAACGTACTAAATACAAGTGACCACTACTTTCATGCTCATCTGTATAATGGCTCAACAATGTAACAGGTAAATCTTTCAAACCTGTATCGTAAGCTTCGATAATCTCCTTACGACGAGCTAAAAGTTTTGGATATCGTTCTAATTGAGCCAAACCAATAGCCGCCATGATATCCGTCATATTACATTTATAATAGGTACCCTTAATATCATATTCCCAAGCACCTGCTTTTGTTTTTGCAAGAGCATCCTTATCTTGACCATGCAAAGATAGCAATTGGAATTGCTTGTAAATAGTTTCATCATCAATACCATCTATATGGCGCCATGTAGCACAGCCGCCTTCAGCAGTAGTAAAATTTTTTACTGCATGGAAGGAAAAGCTACTAAAGTCTGCAACATTACCTGTTTGTACCCCTTTATATGAGGCCCCAAAGGAATGAGCACAATCAGCCACAATAGGAATACAACCTAATGCTTTTTGAATATCATTAGATGGTGTGAAGAGAGATTTCTTTTCCTCTACAATGGAGCGTAGTCGATCATAATCGCAAGGTACACCTGCAACATCAACGGGAATGATTGCTTTTGTTTTTGGTGTAATAGCGCGAGCTACTGCATCGTAATCCATTTCATAAGCATCTTTCTGTGTATCAACGAGTACTAAGGTAGCACCTACATGAACTACAGGACTTGCACTAGCTGTATAAGAATAAGCACTAGTTATGACTTCGTCTCCAGGTCCAATCCCTAATACGCGAAGAGACATTTCAAGCGCTGCCGTAGCAGAGTTTAAACAAACGGATTTAGGTGTACCTAACTGATGAGCAATCTTTTTTTCTAATTCTTTAGTACGAGGACCTGTCGTAATCCACCCACTTTTTAAGGCTTCAACGACTTCATTGATTTCTAACTCTGTAATATCTGGAGGAGAAAAATTAATTCTCATATAAATCACCTCAATACTTTCTGTACCATATTGATACGTTTGATTTATCACATAGAATACTGATTAAAACAGTTATATTAAGCATCAATTACGATAGATCCTAAAAGAAAAATACCTGCTTGTGAAAGCCGTTTCTTAGCTTCAATCAAATCTTTTGAACTAACTACTTCATTTTTAACAACTAACACAACACCATCTGATTTTTCTGCCAATACAACGGCATCTGTAACAGACAATACGGATGGTGTATCAATGATAACCACATCATATTCATCACGTACATACTCAAAAATCGCAGGTAATTTGCTAGAATCTACAATATCAGATGGATATTCAACAACTTCACCCGCCGTAAGCACATCCAAATGAGGCACTACATTACGATGAATCGTCAAATCTTCATCCATCATCACCGCATTTGTAAGGCCCTTATTTTGTACATTAAAGGCTATATGTTGTATTGGATTACGTAGATTACCATCTACTAGAAGAACTTTATTATTATTTTTAGATAAAGCTAATGCAGTATTAGCAGCCACCTCAGAAGTGCCTTCACCACTAGTGGCTGCAGTAATACAAATAAGCTTACACTTATGTTGGTTACATACATATTGAAGATTGCTACGCAATGTACGGTATGCTTCCACAAGTGGTGTATCACCACGTTCATTAGAAATTAGTCTAATCATATTAACCTCTCACTTTGCGCAACAATGCTACGATACGATTACTAGGCTCCTCGTATTCTTTTTCGTTATGATTTGGAATTACGCCCAAGTTTTGAATGCCAAGAATATCATTAATTTCTTGTACAGATTGAACTTTGCGATTACCGAAGAATTGGCCCAATGTATAGAGGCAACCAAAGATGAGGCCTAAAATGGCAGAGCCTAATAGAATAAGAACCTTACGCGGAGCAATCGCCTTTTCTGGCAATGTAGGAGGATCAACGATTTGAACTTCATTCGGTACCATAACCTCTGCTACCTTCGCTTCTTCTAAGCGAGTGGATAACATTTGATAGATATCTTGTGCCACATCTACATCACGTTTTGCTTGGATATAACCACGTTCTTTTTCAGGTAGTCCTTTTATAGCTTCTTCGTTTGCTTTATCTAGCTCAGCTAATGTAGATTGTTTACCTTGAGCTACTGCTAAAGCAGCTTCATTTTTAAACTTATCCGCTAGCAAGCCTTGTTGTGCAGAGTTGCTTGAAGGTGCTTGTTGAGATGCAATAGCGTTGATTTCAGCATTTAAACCACTTTTAGCCTCTTCAATTTGTTGGTTAATCTCTTTCATCGCTGGATGTTCATCAGTATATTTACCAATATAAGAAGCTTTACGAGATTCTAGGTCTGCTAACTGCCCCTTGTAGGCTTGAACCGTGGCGCTATCGGCGATACTTTTACCAGCAGAACCTAATTGTTCATTGATACTGCCAAGTGCAGCTTGTGCCGTTTCTAAATCGAGTTGATTTTGAGCCTTCTCACGATCGATAAGAGTAATTTTATCTGTTAAGCCTTTCGTCTGATCAGCGGTGGAGTACACCTTATTATCTATTTGAAATTGTTGCAATTTATTTTCTGCTTGTTCTAATTCAGATTTCGCAGTAACAACGCGTTTTTGTAAGAATTCACGAGTAGTTCGTTGTTCAACATGAGAAATTTCGGCAAGACGTTTCAAGAAGGTATCAATAAGTAATTGATTAGCTTCTTGTGCTTGCTCAGGACTATTACCAGTCACGCTTACTTGTAATAACTCGGTTTCTTTATACGGTTTAGTTTCAATGCGAGTTTTAACAAAATCTTCATATGTTGGCGCATTACCAGTACCTTCAGGATCTTCTATAGCAGTAATTACTGGCTCTACTACATTACGACTTTTTAAAATTTCTGCATCTGTGTTCATCAATTGACGAGACATAGAATCAGAATAGGCATTAGCACTAGATAATACAGAATTGCTCAAACCTTGAGCTTGTTTAATGCGCAACATCGATGTAGATTGATATGTTGATGGTGCAAGAAAAGCATACGCACCACCTAAAACCATACATGCTACCGCAATATTAATAATTTTACGGCGCTTTTTAATGAGGACTCTGCCCACCTCTTTTAAATCAATAATTTGTTCCACCCATATACCCCTTTCTGTAAAAGTATACAAACAACAGGGTCTCTCCCACTTAGAATATTAACTGTACCCAACCCTCTCAATAAAGGCACAATGTATCAAAATTAAAATAGTCTTATACATATATCGGGTAATAAATGTATCGTCCACGACCTATACATTATGATTTGGGTCGTATGTAGGAATGATATCCTGCAACACATTAATTACATCTATATCAGTTTTACATGTATCAAAACGCTCTATTTCACGACTTAGCCATTCTTGATTAACATCTTCTAGAGCTGCTTCAAAAATTTTCTTATGCGTAGTAATATTCGTACCTTCTCCGGCAGTTAATAGTTCTTCATATAACTTTTCACCTGGACGTAAGCCAGTAAATTCAATACGAATATCCTTATTAGGCTCAAAGCCAGAAAGGCGAATCATATTCTTAGCCAAATCGACAATTTTAACCGGTTCACCCATGTCTAAAAGGAACACTTCGCCCCCATTACCCATGGCACCAGCTTGAAGTACTAATTGACTGGCTTCAGGAATAGTCATAAAATAACGTGTCATCTCTGGATCTGTAACGGTTACAGGGCCACCGGTTTCAATTTGTTTACGAAATAAAGGAATAACCGAACCACGGCTACCAAGTACATTACCAAAACGAACTGTTATAAACTTAGTATCATATGTATGATTCATACCAAGTACAACTTTTTCAGCAACCCGTTTTGTAGCGCCCATAACACTAGTTGGATTCACCGCTTTATCCGTGGAAATCATAACAAATCGATCTACCCCATGAGCTCCGGCTACATCCACAACATTACGAGTACCATAAATATTATTTAATACTGCAGCAATTGGCTGTATTTCCATAAGCGGCACATGTTTATGAGCTGCTGCATGAAATACTACATCAGGATTATAGTTATTGAAAATTTGTTCTAATTGATTCTTATCGCGAATATCTGCAATGATTGGAACCAAGGTATCTTGGGGAGCAATATTGCGCAATTCTTGATGAATAAGATAAATACTATTTTCACCATGACCTAGGAGCAATAGCTTTTTAGGTTTTACACGTAAAACTTGACGACAAATTTCAGAACCAATAGAGCCCCCCGCACCAGTAACTAAAACTACTTTATCTTTAAGATATGTTTCAACCTTGGACGTATCGAGCTGAATCTCATCACGTTCCAATAAATCCTCAATTGAAACAGGATGTAAATGAGATACAAGAACTTCATCATCAAGCAGTTGGTACATCCCCGGTAAAATATTGATTTTACATTTTAAAGGAGAACAGATTCCCATGATTTCTTGAATAATATCTCGCTTCACAGAAGGCATGGCAATAATAATTTCTTCTACCTTATACTTAGCAACTAATGCTGGAATATCTTCACGATTACCGAGAATTCTAAAACCATTCATAAGACGATTATGTTTAAACATATCATCATCAACATAACCAATCACTCGACGAGAACGCTTATGATATCGTTCAATTTCACGAGCTATAGTTGCACCTGCATCACCGGCTCCTATGATCAATGTATTCACTTGGCCACTTTCACCATCGTCCCCACTGCTATAGTGAAGTGCCACATAATGAAGCAACATACGTCCCATACCAACAGCACCTGTAGTGAGGAACCATGTAATAAAATAGATGGAACGTGGTAATGACTTACCAAATACAAACATAGAGAAATAGAATAAAGCCGTACCAATTGTAGTCGCTACAAATACTGCTAATACCTCTCGCATCCCTGCATAGCGCCAAATACGTGTATATAAATGCATTATCAAGAACATCAACATATACGAAATAAGTAATAACGGAAGTGCATCCACCATTTGATTAATATATTGAGGTTCTATGTGTCCATCAAATCGAATAAAAAGACTGATAAAAGCAACGATTACAATCGTCACAATATCGGTAATAAACAATATGGATGGTAATAAATATGAACGCAAAAAAACGCCCCCTTATATGATAGATATCGCCTTATCTTTAATCCTTACCTATTCGTGATACCATGTAAGCCCCTGTTAAGATTGGAGCAATATCACGAGCAAAGTTGATACGACTATTCTTAGTTAAGTAAAGAATATCACCTTCACGCATGATGTAGTTTTCAGACATATCTCCAGTTTGTAAAATACGATTCAAATTGATAGGAATCGGTTTCTCTGGATTGTCTTGATGAATCAAGTAAATTTTCTTCTTTGCTGTATCCCAGTTAAAACTACCTGCAGCCCCAATAGCATCAATAACTGTACTAGATTTAGTCAACGTATAGGCGCCAGGCTTATTAATTTCACCAAATACATATATGCGAACGCCGCCCAATTTCGATACATTTACTGTGATATCAGGATTAATGATATAACGAGACAAACCTTGCTGTAACTCAGCTGTAAATTCATCTACAGTTAAGCCATCTGCTTTTACGGCACCAACCATAGGGAACGATACATATCCATCTGGTCTGACGGTATACACAATGTCGTTACCATTACGCGTACCAAGCTCTGCCTGCTGAACCACTTGAATATTTAGTTCATCTCCTTGGCGCAGACGATATTCTTTATCAGAGCTAATTACAGATGCGCTAGTTTCCAATGGTACATGACCGTCCATTTGTACATTCTTAGCATTATAAGGCTGATTAGTATTTATACTAACTGGTGCAGCCATAGCCATTGTTGTAGTACATAAGAATGCAGCCATCATCATATACTGTTTCTTCTTCATACTTACCTCTTTTTTATTCAACTTATTTAATTCATCACTTAATTATTGATGTATCTTATATCTAAAAAATCAGTCATGCTATTTTATCATTTTTTTAAATATTCTTCTACAAATCTAATATATTCCAAGCGAACTTCATAAAACCTTCAACAATAACCCCTTAAAAATACAGTATTTTCAATATATGCTCATTAATTATTATTTGCTTTTTTCATTCCTAATTCACTAGTTTTATCATTAAAATTTGTAAAAATAATAAAAAATATATAAACTCACTTCATTATTAGCTCACATAGTGCTTCTATTTATATCAGAATTAGTGATAAAAAATAAGGTGTATATACTAGAAATCTAGTATATACACCTTATTCAAAGTTTTTGACACTAATGATCGCTCTATATAATTAATTATTCAACACGACCGCCTAAATAAGCTTCCATAACGCGAGGATTATGGCGAACTTCATCAGCAGAGCCAGATAATACCATTTTACCAGTCTCCAAAACATACGCATAATCAGCAATCTTCAATGCTTGACGCACATTTTGTTCTACTAAAAGAACTGTTGTTCCATCGGCGCTGATTTCTTTAATGGTTTCAAAAATCTCATTTACTACTAAAGGTGCAAGGCCCATAGATGGTTCATCTAATAATAACAATTTTGGACGAGCCATAAGTGCACGACCAATAGCTAGCATTTGCTGTTGACCACCTGATAAAGTACCACCCAATTGATAACTTCGTTCATCAAGAATAGGGAATCGTTTAAATACCTTTTTGATATCTGTTTCGATTTCTTTATCTTTACGTGTATAAGCACCCATTTCAAGGTTCTCATAAACACTCATATCTTGTAGAATTTGACGTCCTTCAGGAACTAAGGAGATACCATTTTGCACAACTTGATGGGTTTGGCGACCTGTAATATCTTGACCTTCAAAAATCACTCGACCAGATGTGGGTTTTACAAGTCCCATAATAGTCTTCATCGTCGTAGTCTTACCAGCACCATTAGCACCAATAAGAGATACAATGGAACCTTGTGGAACTTCTAAACTTATATCTTTTAAGGCTGTAATATGTCCATAACCAGCCACAATATTTTCTAGTTTTAACATATTACACCTCCTCTTTACCTAAGTATGCTTCAATTACAGCTTCATTATTTTGAATTTCTTGAGGTGTACCTTCAGCAATTTTCTTGCCAAAGTTAAGTACTACCAAACGATCACAGATATTCATCATCAATTCCATGGCATGTTCGATAACCACAACGGTAATACCTAGGTCACGAATCTTGCCAATCAATTGACGCAGAACTTCAGTTTCACTATCATTCATACCTGCTGCCGGTTCATCAAGCAAGATTAACTGAGGGTGTGTCGCTAAGGCACGAGCGATTTCAAGACGACGTTGCTTACCATACGGTAATGATGTTGCAACCTCTTCTGCATCTGCTTCAAGACCTACAAGCTTTAAGAACTCATAAGCAATACCACGACAACGCTCTTCTTCAATGCGTTGCCGTTTTGTTTTCAAAAAACTAGATAAGAAGCCAGAGCCAGTACGACAATGCATACCGGTTAAAACAGTTTCAAGAGCTGTCATATTGCCAAAGAGACGAATGTTTTGGAATGTACGAGCAATCCCCATTTCAACAGTTCTATGAGGCTTGATGCCTACAACAGACATACCATCAAATACAATTTCACCAGAACTTGCAGGGAATACACCAGTAATCAAGTTGAATAGTGTGGTCTTACCAGCACCATTTGGACCGATGACACCAAATACTTCACCTTGTTTAACGCCAAAGGATACACCTGTGAGGGCTGCAACGCCACCAAAGCTTTTACTTACGTCATTTAATTCTAATAGCATTCAGTTCCCTCCTATCCTTGTTTTTCTTCTTGTTGTTTGCGTTTATATGCTTCAAAACGTTCTGTTAATACTTGTGACTCTGGAATATATGGAGCCTTTTTAAAGCCTAATTTGCGACTAATTTTATCTACCATAGATTCTGTCAGAATACCATCTGGACGAACGGCCATCAAAATGACTAGTAATGCACCATAGATGATGTCCCGATAGTCGGATAAGAAACGCAATACTTCTGGTAATAATGTAAGAATAAAGGAACCTAATACGGAGCCCCATACTACATTGGAACCACCAAATACAGGGAATAACAAAATTTGTACTACTTTATGGTAGCTGAAATCTGTAGGATTAATAAAGTTTGTAATATGCGCATACAAACCACCGCCAATACCAGCGATGAAAGCACCAATGATAAAGGCCATCATCTTGTAGTATACAACGTTAATACCCATCAATTCTGCTGCATGATCATCAGCCTTAATCGCTGCAAAGGCACGACCCACACGGCTATTATTAATCCGTACACAAAAGGCGATAATCAATACTAAAATAGCTAACAAAATAATGATAGCCATTAGATTGCCCCATGCAACAGCATCAATGCCCATTAAACCATCGAGATCAAATTCATAGGCATAATTTGTCAATTCTTGAGGAATGGATGGAATACCAGAAAGGCCTAATGCACCATTTGTAATATCCAAATTCAAGAAAATAACACGCACAACTTCGCCAAATCCAAGTGTAGCAATGGCAAGATACAAACCTTTAAGACGTGTTGTTGGCAAACCGATAATAACAGCCACAAGACTAGCAACTAAGCCACCAATAATAATGCCTACAACGATAGGCAAATCAGCTTTCAAAGAAAGAATAGCGCCTACGTATGCACCAACACTCATAAAGCCAGCAGCCCCTAAAGAAAGCTGTCCACTTGCCAGTGTGAAATAAATTGAAATACCCATGATGGCATTAATGATGAAAAACATCACGATCTGTAGATAATACGGGTTTAATAATTCCATTACGGTCTCCCCCCTTTATCTTTAGATCCAAACAAGCCTTGTGGGCGCCAGAATAATAATAGGATAATGAGACCAAAGGCCACAGCATCACGGAATGTAGATGCACCATAAGCAACAGAGAAGATTTCTGCTACACCTAAAATAAAGCCGCCAACCATGGCGCCTGTAATATTACCAAGACCACCTAAGATAAGTACTGCGAGGCCTTTAAAGCCTATAATAACACCCATAGTAGGCTCAATAGCATTAAAGGACAAGCCTACCAATACACCTGCCGCTGCACCTAAAGCAGATGCAATCATAACAGTAATAGATATAATCATTGTTGGATTGATACCCAAGAGAGCTGCTGTTTCCGTACTCATGGATACAGCACGAATAGCCTTACCAATCTTAGTTTTCTTAATAACTACATTTAAAATCAGCATTAGCACAACAGAAACGCCTAAACCAATAATTTGTACCATAGAAATTTTGAAAGCTCCAAAGTCGATTAAGCCACCAATATAGTCTGGTGGGAATGATCTAGTTTGAGGGCCCCAAAGCAATAATGCCAAACTTTCAAGGAAAATAGAAACACCAATGGTACTAATAAGTGGTGCCAAGTGAGACACCTTTTTCTTGCGTAGTGGACGAAGCGCCACAAATTCTAAAAGATAACCGAGGATAGCACCTACAGCCATAGCTACGATAAGGGCTACAAAAATGTTAACGTTAAAAATTGTTACCATAAAAAGACCAACGAAGGCACCTATCATAAAGATGCCTCCGTGAGCCATGTTGATAATATTCAAAACACCGAACACAAGTGTTAAGCCAATAGCGAGTACAGCATATAAGCTACCGAGGGTTAACCCGTTAACTAATTGTTGTAAAAACACTATACTACCTCAACTTATTTTGTTAATGCGTCAAATTGACCGTTTTTAATTTGTAATACTTGAACTTCCATGGAAGGATCGCGTTTTTCGTTAAATTTGAATTGGCCAGTTACACCAACGAAGTCAGCAATATTTTTCAATGCTTCCCGGAATTTTTCGCGATCTGTTGTGGACCCTGCTTTTTTCAAAGCTGTTTCATAGAGATATACTGCATCATATGCTTGAGCAGCGAATTGGTCAGGTTCTTTACCGTATTTTGCCACATAGGCTTTACGGAAATCTTTAACCTTTTGGTCTTCTTTGTTAGGGAACCATGGCGTACCAACAATAACACCGTTAGCAGCATCGCCAGCAATTTTAATGAATTGTGGGCTGTTGAAACCATTGGAGCCAACTACAGGTTGATTCATACCCATTTCACGCATTTTTTTCATGATTAATGCGCCTTCTTGGTAAAGAGAAGCAACTACAATTACATCAGGTTTTGCTTGTTGAATTTTAGTCAATTGTGCAGAGAAGTCAGTATCTTTATCTGCAAATGTTTCAGTATCAACGATTTGTACACCTTCAGATTCCAATGCTTTACGAGCTGTATTATTTACAGATACCATTTGGTCATTGTTGTTAGAGTACATGATAGCTGCAGTTTTGAAGCCTAAAGTTTTATGTGCTTCTTTAATTGCAGTATCTACTGCCAAGGATTCAGGTACAGCATTACGGAAAATGTAATCGCCGATATCCGTAATACCTTCAGCCGTTGTAGATGTACCAAGCGCTACTACTTTACTTTTGTTTGCTACAGGACCAGCAGCCATCATTTCACCAGATAACATAGGACCGATAACTGCTACCACTTTATCTTTTGCAATTACTTTGTTCATCGCATTAATAGCTTCGTTTTTATCACCTTTAGTATCTTCTACTAATAAGTTAATTTTTACAGCATTTGCATCAGCATTGATTTCGCTTACTGCCAATTCAGCACCAGCTTTAATGGATTCACCATATGCTGCCGCACCACCAGTTGTTGTTGTTAATAATGCAATTTTAGCTTCATTGCTATTTGCACTACCTGCATCTTTATCGCTACCACAACCAGCAGCAATTGCCATTACACCAGCAAGGCCAAAAATGGCCGCTTTTTTTAACATGGATTTATTCATGTTACACCCTTCCTTCAAAACATAAAACTTTAAATCTATACCTATATTATGAGAATATAAAATAGTTTGTCAATTAAAAGATAATGATTTTAATTCCCTAATAATATATACATTAAATAAGTTATTCAGATAGACGTTCCCACTTCTTATACAAGGATTCCAACTCTGTCTGAGTCTCTTCGATTTGTGTGGAAATTTTGGACATTTCATCTAAATCTTGTTGTACTACAGGATTAGCTAATTGCACCTCATACATCTTCATCGTCGCCTCTAAACGAGCAATTTCAGCTTCTACCTCAGCCAATTGTTTTTCTACCATATAAGCATTCGGCTTCTTCTGATTTTCCTCCGTAGTTTCTGATACTGAAAGCATTGACTCATTAATAGGAGTAGCTTTACTATCACGCTTACTGCTATCAGAGTTTTTCTCATTAGCCAATGCTAATAAATCTTCTTGCTCTTTCAGCTTTTCCTTATAGTATGAATAATTACCGAGATACTCTGTAATTTTACCTTCATCTAGAATTACTGTTTTTGTAGAAACTTGATCCAAGAAGTATCTATCATGAGAAATAATAAAACAAGTCCCTTCAAATTGTTGCAATGCTTCCTCTACAATTTCTCGTGTAGGAATATCTAAATGGTTTGTCGGTTCGTCTAAAATTAGAAAATTATCTCCTTGAAGAAATAATTTAAGCAAAGCTAAACGAGCGCGCTCACCACCAGATAATTCACCTACTAGCTTAAATACATCGTCCCCTTTAAACAGGAAAGCCCCCAGCACATTACGAGCCTTATCCTCGCTGTAGTTAAAGTGATTCATGATCTCTTCCACTACCTGCCAAGAATCATGCAATTCTTCGTGTTCTTGTGAGAAGTAACCCACTTGTACGCGATTGCCAATATCCACATGACCAACTTCAGGGAATAGTTCTCCTACAATGGTTTTCACCAGTGTAGACTTACCCGCGCCATTAGGTCCAATAAGCGCTACTGATTCACCTCGTCGAACAACTAGAGAGATATCATCAATAATGCGACTTTCACCATATCCGACAGATAAGTGATCTAAGACTAAAACCTTATCAGCACTCATCGCAGCAGGAGGAAAAGAAAATTGTAAATGATGTGAAGTAACAGGTGCCTCTAGCCGCTCTAATCGATTTAGTTGAGACTGACGGCCACGAGCCATTTTAGACTTGATACCAGCGCGGTATTTATCTATATAAGCCTCTGTTTTCTTAATATACTCCTGCTGTTTTTCATAGGCCACCATATCAGCCTTTAAACGTTCATCACGTTGTTGAATATAGCGACTATAGTTACCACGATAGGTTGTGGCTTTGTGATTATCTAACTCCACAACACCTGTGACGATACGATCTAGAAAATATCTATCATGGCTGACAATGAGAATACCACCTTGATAGGCAGATAAGTACCCCTCTAACCACTCCAGCATATCCATATCTAAATGATTAGTCGGTTCGTCTAAGAATAAAAAATCAGGACTACGTACTAACGCTTTAGCTAAATTGATACGCGTTTTTTGACCACCTGAAAAAGCATTAGCCGGCTTATCTAAGTCATCATCAGTAAAACCAAGACCATAGACTATGCGCTTTGTCTTTTGCTCGTAGTCATAACCACCTAACCATTCTAGACGATTCTGTAAATAATCTAAGCGTTGTAAATCCGATTCGCTAGCCGCTTCGGTTTCCAAGCGACTAGTGAGCTCTTTAAATTGTTTTTCCAATGCATGAACATCAGCCCAAGCCTTTTCGATTTCCGTAGCCAGGCTATCATCTCCAAGATTTACATCTTGTTGTAAATAGCCAATACTAGCAACAGGCGACTTGACTACATTACCTTCATCCAGTTCTTCATAGCCTAATATGCACTTTAACAAGGTAGATTTCCCAGCCCCATTAGGGCCTACCAATGCGAGTCGATCCCCTTCTTTTATCTCAAAAGACACATTGGAAAATACTTGGCGCACCCCAAATGATTTTCCAAGGTCTATCATTCGAATGCGTTCCATTCACAACCTCCTAATCATTTACTCTTCATTATACCACAGTTGCCCTCACTAACATTAACATTTCTATAGAATCTTTTGTTTTTCGACTATGACGGAATAATTTTCCCAACAAAGGGATATCCCCAAAAATAGGTATTTTTTGTATTTGATGTTGATCTCGATTATCCATGAGTCCACCAATAACTAGCACTTCTCCTGGTTGTAATCGTACTCTTGTATGTGCTTGACGTGTGCTTATTTTGTAGGCTTTCATTTCAGATACCATAATAGGTGTACTCACTTCTGCATGTATTTTAGCATCTACACCACCATCAGCGGTAATGATAGGAGTGTAATTCAACTTAATGCCCACCTCTTCATAACGAGTAGAACGCTTTCGTTCGCCATTCACTTCTGACTCCTCTATAACAGGTATTCTTTCACCTATCAAGATATGCGCAGTCTCACCATTGAGAGCCATGATAGATGGTTTTGCAATTAGAACGGCTTTACCTGAGCTTTCCATAAGACTTAGCTCTGGTTTTACAAAGAACTTATAGGCCTCTCCAGTCGGGGTTTTGCCAAAGGTAACGGCACCATAGGAATGTGTTTTATCTTCTCCATGACCTGTCAAGCTAAGCCAAGACCATCTAAATCCTTGTTCCTTAGCATAGGATTGTTCCATAGCAATGATGGTAGCTTCTAATTGCACTTGTTTTGGTTCCTTGTCGATAGCACGTACTAAGGTTTCTACACGTCTCTTTTCTCCACTCGTCAAATGCATAATTACTTCGTTTTGTTCTGAAAGCACTGCCATTTTATCGTTTTTTACCACTGTGCCTACCACATTTTTCAAAGACTCAGCTGGCAAATGTTCAGGTGATATAACATATAGTTCTCTTTTTTCAAGTGTTTCATCATCAGAATCAATAAGAAGTGTGTTATGCTCCTTCAATACGGAGAAATGATATAACTTACCTAATTCATTAATAATTGCTTCTGGTGATTCTCCCTTTACAGTGGCCGTAATACTCCCTTTTAACGACTCTACACCAATAACGGATATACCATAACTACGACAAATGCCTAAGACGGTCTCCTTTAAGGATGCATTACGTACAGAAATCGTTATGAGTTCGTTCCCAACCTTTTTTTCATTTTTATCTACTTCACTACTATTTACGATAGTTTCAGAACTACTAGCAATTATTCTATCATTTCTATTAGTACCTATCCTATCAGTACTATTAGCAAATACCATGAACGGAGTTACAAGCATGACGACCATCCATAAGCTTATTCGCAATATAACTATCACTATAATCTTATCTATATATTTTAGACTTAGAAAGTTTACTCGATTCTTAGCCACCGTGATGAACCTCCTTCAATAATTTCTACACCACTTGCAGTTATCTTAGATACTGATATTTCTTTCCATACACTTCCTATACTAAGCATTTGTTCCTCTGTGCCTTTTCGTAAAATGGCAATATTCTGTTGTCCCTCAATAATACCTATAAGCTCTATGGGATGTTGTTTGATAGGATTACTTATAGTAGGTTGTATACTGGATCCAACTCGTCTAGCACTAGTATCTTTAGATTTTAATTCAATATAATTACCACTATGCTTTTTATTATTTCTTTTTTGTTGATATTTTCCATTTCTACGACTTTTATCTTCCGCTTTTCCAAAAGTACTCATTTCATCATCGGACTCATATAAATCATTATTTATATCAACGAAATTGCCATTACTATCTTTAGTTATCTTATTCTGACCAAGTAAATCATCTATAGGAATATCTTTAAAAACCTCTCGCCAAGGATTTGCTCGCTCAACACCGGTGATATCATATAATAATCGTCCATGAACATTGCTTTTTACCTCTCTATCCTTTACATCTTTTATATCACTTTCATCTTTAAAATAGTTCTTTCCTTTCCCTGTTCTATTACCATATGTTGTTTCTTTTGATAATTTCTCTGAGCCTCGTTCATTTTGATTACCATCTCTACCATTAGATTGATCTATACTAATATGAACATTTTCCTCCTCATGAGGATAAAAAATACCAATACCTAAAAGGGCAACCGTAATGATAAGGAAAATACCAAGTGCAAACTTATAGTGGCGCATAATAAAATGCTGCTTATCAATCCACATTTTCATACGTTCTATATAGTCTCGTAAATTCATAATCCACCTCCTGCTGACATATTCTAGGAGGCTCTTTTAAAATCCTACAAAAAAATGACTCTACCAGTCACCACGGTGACTAATAGAGTCATTCATTATATTGACAAATCAAAACTATTTGTTCTTTATTTACTATTAAACCCATCTGGATGAGATGTATGCCAATGCCATGCATCTTTGATAACATCAGCAACATTACTAAATTTAGGATCCCAACCAAGTAAATTTTTAATTTTTTCGGAGGACGCAATTAATGTTCCTGGATCACCAGCACGGCGATCACCATATTGAACAGGAATATCGATACCTGTAACCTCTTTTGCAGTCTCGATGATTTCCTTTACAGAGAATCCATTGCCACTACCAAGATTAAATACTTGAGATTCTCCGCCTTTACGTAAGTAGTCCATAGCCAATACGTGAGCAGTTGCTAAATCATTGACATGAATATAGTCGCGTACACATGTGCCATCAGCCGTATCATAATCAGTACCAAATACAGTTATATGCTCTCTTTTACCGCGAGCCGCATCTAACACAAGTGGAATCAAATGAGTTTCAGGATGATGGTCTTCTCCAATCATACCAGACGGATCTGCACCGGCCGCATTGAAATAACGCAACGCAACATATGTAGAACCATAGATAGAACTATAATCAGACAACATTTCTTCTATCATCAATTTAGTGCGACCATATACATTTGTTGGTTGCAGTTGAGCATCCTCACGAATAGGCACTACCTTTGGCTCACCATACACAGCAGCCGTACTAGAAAATACAAAATGCTTTATACCTGCGGTACGAGCAGACTCAATAAGGTGATAGGAACCAACTACATTATTTTCATAATAAATAGCTGGATTTTGCATGGATTCACCAACTTGTGAGTGAGCAGCAAAATGCATTACACCTAGGATGTTATGTTCTTTCATAATGCCTACTAGTTTAGGATCTGCAATATCCATATTGTAGAACTTTACCCCTTCAGGAATAGATTCTACATGCCCTCGAGATAAATTATCTACAATGATTGGTGTATATCCTGCTTGTTGTAAAGCACGTACAGTATGACTCCCAATATAACCAGCACCACCTGTTACTAAAATATTCATAGTTCCCCCTCATGAATTATGTACATCCTTTGCTCGAGCCAATTTGGGCCCAATGAGACGCTTATAAACCTCTACCCCTGGTTGATCAAAAGCATCAACACCCGCAAAAATGGACTCAAAATAAACGGCCCAACAATGCATAAACATAATTTCCCCTAAATGGAATGCGTTTAATGTTGGTACAGTTATAGTCATGTTAAAACGATTGTCACTAGACAAGGCTTCTCTATTAGCATCTAAAGCAATATTTAAAATATCACAAATACCTACATCAGATAGAGAGTGTAAACGTTCATATTGACTATAAGAATCTGGAACAATGAGATTATGTTTCCATTCCTTAACCTTAATAAATTGAACTACCTTATTTAGGCGCCCCTCTTGATGTTCTTGAACTTGGGCATGCATATCCATAGTACCTACTGCAGCTACTGGCGTACGTCCATATGGCAGACAAGTATTACTCATTTTTCCAAGAGATTCGGATAGGAGCTGCACATACCAATCAGATAATGAGTGGAGTGCTTCACTATAAGGCATAAACACCTCTATAATACGACCATATCGTTCAGATGCAATATATTTCAATAATGCACTTAAAAGGCCTGGATTTTTAAAAATGTCTTCTTCTTGACATGCTGCATCCATAGATGCAGCACCAGCTAAAAATCCTTCAATATCAAATCCTACAAGAGCGGCCGTTACAAAACCAACTTCTGTAAATACAGAGAAACGTCCACCTACGCCATAAGGAATGCTATAGGTCTTCCAATTATTTTCTATCGCCATAGATCGTAAAATCGTAGGATGTTCATCATCAGATACATCTGTAACAGCTATCACTTCGTAGTTAATATTACGATCTTGTAAAGCCTTCTCCAAAATCATGAAGTTAGCCATAGGTTCAATGGTAGATCCAGACTTAGAATTAATAACGAGCATCACCTTATAATCAGGACCTTTTTTCTGAGCTTGACACTCTAACGTACGAATTAGCCCTACTAAGTAATCACCATCCACATTAAAGCCTGCAAAGTACATTCTAGGATAACCGTCGCGTTCCTCTGCACTGTAGTTATTCCAAAATGCTCCACATTGCACATCAAAAATAACTTTGCTCCCCAAATAGGAGCCCCCAATACCTACAGATACAACCGTATCAATATTATGGCGTGCATAGTCACGTAATTCGTAAAGCCGCTCTAACATATCTGGTGTATTGATACCATCTTCTGAAATATATGGAAGTTGGTAAAACAACACAGGTTCAGGTAAACCATCTTTAGAAACATGACCTTCTTCAAAGCCTGTAGAACGCAAAATATTTGTATGACGCCATACATTTTGTATAGCCCGTTCAAAATTATTCACATCGCGTTCTTGTATGCAACTTTCATTATATATATTAGCATAATCTAACTCAAAACCTGATTGTAATCGCAACATCAAATATCTCCTTCACTGACATTTTATGTACAATATTTTTTTATTATATCATAAAAGAATGAATAAAATATTAGTTTATACAATCATTTCACCCACAAGCCATAACCGAATCCAACCGCATATACAGACCAAAGTAATGCAAAAGGAATGGCTAATTTAAATTTAAGCTTTAACGTCTTATGACGCCATAGGACCATGCCTAATAAAGCACCAACACCCCCAAAGGCAAACGCTAAAAATAATAATGTAAACTCTGAAATCCGATCATATTCATTAATGGCACATAATTTATCGTATCCGTACATACTGAATACGATAAGATTCCAGACACCTACAGTTACCCAAAATTGTGTATCACTCATATCCCCAAACCTTATTCCCCTTACTTATGATGAGCTTTAAAATATTCTAATGTTTTTTGTAAACCATCTTCTAATGTTGTCGTAGCAATAAAACCGAAATCACGTTCAGCTTTTGTATTACTTAAGCGAGAATGTTTAATATCTCCTATACGCTCATCTTCATAATAAACCATAAAATCCGTCCCGCTAATAGTACGGAATCGCGTAATCAACTCATTCACAGATGTTCCCTTATTGGTAGATATATTATAAATACCTGTGCATTGACCATTCCCCATAGCCTTAATGTTAGCATCTACCACATCATCTACATAAATGAAATCTCTAGTTTGCTCACCATCACCAAATACAGTTAATGGTTGCCCTTCGACAATCAAGCGGTTGAAAATACTGATAACACCACCTTCACCACCATCACCTTGACGTGGTCCATATACATTAGCATATCTAAAGCATACTGTATTTAATCCAAAAGCTTCATGATAAATTCGCAAATAGCCTTCTGCAGTAAGCTTTGTTAAGCCGTAAAAAGACGAAGGCATACCACTCAAGTCTTCAGTCAATGGCAATACTGCCAAGTCACCATATACAGCAGCTGATGAAGGCATTAAAAATTGTTCAACATTCACTTTACGACAAGCATCGAGAACATTAATAAGCCCTATTAGATTTACATCACAGTCATAACTTGGGTTCTCCATGGAGGATTGTACCATTGTTTGCGCCGCTTCATGGAAAACAATAGACGGCTTAAACTCTTCAAATACAGATAGTAATTTTGGATCTCGTACATCCATCTCAATAAATTGAGCATCTTCATGTACAAAGGAGCGCATACCTGTAGATAAATTATCTATAACGAGTACATCGTGACCTAATTCAATTAATCTATCAACTAAATGGGAACCAATAAATCCGGCCCCACCAGTAACACATATATTCATAGCGCCCTCCCTTCTAACATCTTTAAATACCTGCACCTTGTTTTGCTAGTGCATCAGCCATTTCATTATATGTATCGCCCGTATGAGCAGCCACCTTGTGAAAGTAAACTCGCACACGATTTTTTATAGAATCATAAAATGCTGAGTACTCTTGGGTTAGCTCATTGTTACGTTTCCATCCCTTAGTAGCCCACATTTCTATACCCATATAATCATAGTAAAGTGAACATTCAGAAATCCCATTATCAACGGCGTATTTCATAACATGCATAGCAGCCAACAACTCGCCAGCTACATTCCAAAACGATGTATATCGTTTATCAGTAGAGGAAAAAGAAAAAGTTTTCCTCTTGCCATTTAAAAAGATAACTCCACCTGCCCCAACAGTATTGGTCTCTTTATTATAACTACCATCGATATACGCAACCATATAGTTTGGAGTAGTAAAATCTGGTTTCACAACATTTGCTGATACTTTACTTTGAATACTAGAACTAGAAACTATAGGCCTAGAATTTTTAGATTTAAACTTCACTTCTTGTGGCGATTTAAGTTCACTCTTTTTAGCGCTCATAAAACCACTTAAAGACAAACTTGAATCCTCTACAAAAGCACGTGCTTCGGCGTCTGTCGAAAATGATTTGTAGATAGCACCACCATAGCCCTTTACTTGTTTCTCACAGTCAGACCATGTAGTGTAAACTCCTGGTACACGACCCTGACGAACAGCATAAAACTTTTTTGCCATACGCCCCCCTTAATGGTCCATTGTCAGTTCAACAAATTCAGCATTTACAACAGATGCCAAATCCTTTGGATTTACCTTCATTTGCATACCGCGTAAACCTGCACTTACATATACAAACTTTTGGGGTTCCATAGTAGCATCAAAATAGGTAGGGAATGCTTTTTTCATGCCTACTGGAGAACATCCACCGCGCAAATAACCTGTAATACCTAACAAATCCTTAACATGAACAAGCTCTACAGACTTATTATGACTAACACGTGCTGCCTGTTTCATATCTAACTCTTCAGCCACAGGAATACAGAATACTACATATCCAATTTTGTCACCTTTGCCAACTAATGTTTTAAAGACTTGTTTCTCATCGAGTTTTAATGCTTCTACTACATGAAGGCCAGCAGCACGCTCTTCAGACCACTCATATTCGCTAATACTATAAGGTATCTTATGAGTATCTAAAATACGTAATGCGTTTGTTTTTTTATGTTTCTCTTTACTCATCATAACCTCCATATACTAGCATAGCAAATAAATTTAATCATTACATAATATATTTCTATAGACAAATATAATTTTTCATTACTATTTATTTACGATTTTATTAATATTTTTTAATTCAATACGCAAAGTACCATCATCATTAGTTTTTATCTCAATAAACTCACGATTTTTCATATATTCTACAGGAAATGAAATCTCAATACCTGTATCTGTTTTAATCTTATGATGCTCTCCAACCTTCGTGGCAAACTCACGATTGACTGGCAAAGGACGTAGCATATCCGCATCAGCTAATTTTTTTTTGCCGCCTCTTGTTGAATAGGATTCGCTTTAAATACCTCTTCTACAATACGAACAGGATCAACGGTATCTGATACTTCTGCATTTTTAGCAATCATAGATTTAGCGGTTGTCAACTCAACAACGCCATCAGACTCATGAGCTTGAGCCACCTTATCTACGATAGCTTTTACCTTTCTCACCGTATCTCGCGAGGATTGATTAGTCCCTAATTGCAAGACCTTATCTGCTAGGATATAGGATACCTCACCATCAAATTCACCTTTAGGTTCAAAAATACGAACACTAAAATCAGAGAGATTAATAGATGCAAAGGACCGTAATTTTTGTGATGGCATAGGTAATACTGCCTTATGGGAAACAAGTTCTGTAGCCAATGTACCATCATCTTCACTGAATAATTGATGGGTAAAAGCATCATGAGCTTGACACAAAAGAATACAAACATAAGGCGTATCCGTAACGGCTTCACAGATAATTGTATCAATAACAACAGAATCAGTAGCTTGTTTCATGTATGAAAATAAGCTTTCACCTAAATTCTTACATAAATCAATAAACTTAAGCTCTCCATTTTTATAATCTAATAATTGTTTGCCCACAGGGCTCGCATCATGTAAGGTTCCGGTTCTAGCCCCTGGATCTTTAAAAGCCTTAACTACATGATTTGCTATATAATCTTGTATAGCTTGATCCCCAACCTTTAATTCATGTTCAGAATATACAGCTAACGAGGATGTAAAGTCGAAAATCTCTAGCACCGCCTTATTAATCTGCATGATGCCTCCTTGTAGTACAAAAAATGTTTACCCTTTATTATACCACTCTTTTAGCTTTCGTTTATCAACTTTTGAGCATTCCGTAAGGGGTAGCATAGGAACTTCTATTATAGCTTTTGGCCACTCCACAGAAGGCCTTTTATTATGAATAAAGTCTATAACTTCATTCAATCTAGCCTCACCATCTAGCACCATATAAACTACGTAGTCCTCCCCTCGTATCTCATCAGTAATATCAATTATAGCAACCTCGGAAACCCCTTGTAAGGATTGTAAATACAATTCCATCTCTGGAATAGAAATTTTATATCCCCCTTTATTGATTACGTCGCCTGCTCTCCCATTAAACATTAGATAACCATCGCTATCGATATATCCACAATCATTTACAGTATATGTATTAGGAATCCCTTCAATATGATATTTTGTGGTCACATAAATAACATTATCAGTCTCTGCTATCTGTATGGTTGGGAATGGTCTCCCCACCGTACCTTCTCGCTCTAGCCATTCCTTACCTGTACAATACGTTATATAGTTAAGCTCTGATGCGCCATAGTACAAGATAAACTCCATATCAGGACATATATGTTGTAACTGTTCCATTAATTGTCGATCTAGAACTTGAGATCCTGCAGTTATATATTTAATAGATGATAAATTACTTTTACAGTGTCGTACCAATAATCGTAGTTTTGTTGGTAATGCATATATATGGTCTACATTGTATTCCTCTATGAGCTGTATCCATCTACTAGGACGCAATGAACTCGTAGTAACAACGGTCCCTCCAGCCCATAAAGCGGCAATAACCATATTGCTAACACCTGTGAAACTAAAACTCCCTTGTAAAAAGATTTTAACATCTTTGTTTATATGAAAAATATTATTTTGAATATCAAAAAAATCACGCCAAGATATTTCTCGTCTCCACAAAGGTTTTGGTTGTCCCGTAGTCCCCGATGTAAGTACCCCAAAATCAGCTAATGGCGGTACACCTTCATAGGCTATAACACGAGCTAGCTCATCTACATAAGCCGTATCCATCTCATTGTGACATACCATAGGAATATTACCTTTATGTAATGCCCCAAGCCACTGTGTAAGTTGTTCAACAAACGACAGTTCCTGAATTAAAAGAATCTTAGTATTTAATGTCTTTTTAGACTGAGTAAGATTTACAATGCGACTTGTATTATTAATACCGACCGATAGAATAGCATCATATAGTTCACCATATGTATATTGTATGTCATCTACGATTAAAGCCATTTTATGGGGCTCTAAATCTTTATGCTGTTGTAAGCGTTCAATAATTGTCATATTACATGCGTTCCATAATTAAAGCCGTACCTGTGCCCCCTGCACCAGCAATAGCACATAAACCATAGCGACCACCACAAGATTCTAAAGCAGCCATACAGTGAAGCACTAATATGGCACCAGAACATCCATAGGGATGTCCATAAGCTAAGGCACCTCCAAGCATGTTATATTTTTTAATGTGATTAGGGTACGCCTTGTTAAAAAGAACATCAATGATGGCAAAAGCTTCATTCCATTCCACCACATCAATATCATCCATAGTTAAACCTGTACGTTTTAAAATGCCTTCTGTACTTTCAAGAGCGCCCTCCGGACTAAACTGAGGATTTCCTGCCCAAGGTTTAACGCTATAAATTTTAAAAGGACCTTTTTTATTAGATAAATATACAAAGGCCGCTCCATCATGAGTTAAACACGCATTGCCTGCATTTGTAATAGAGTCAGCTCCCAACAAAGGTTTCATCCTAGACAAGAGTTTCTCGTTCATCGTAGGTCGAATACATTCATCTATACATCTTTTACCATCTATAGTAATAGGTATAATATATGACTGTAAATATGGGTTATCTAAAGCAGCTGATGCTCTTTGATGACTGCCAATAATATGTGGATATAAATCTTCCTTTGTTACATTGTGTTTATGGATAGTCCGCTCAGCCCCTTCGAGCATGGCTAAAGGCGATTGATCTTGGGGCGTAAATTGAGCTACCTTATAGGTTCCTTTTCGATCATCCCCTGATGCATACACTCGCTCTGGCTGTAACGACGAACTTTCAATACCGCCTGCAATAGCGGAATCCATAATACCAGACAAAATATGTGCATAGGCGATCTCAATACTCATCAAAGCTGAGGCACATTGCATATCAACGGTAATAGCAGGCACAGAATTTGGTAAATTACACATAAGACCCATGAGACGGCCAAGGTTACCACCGGTACCAACTGCATTACCACAGAAGATTCCATCTATATGTGAAATAGTATAACGATTAATTATTTCATCAATTACTTGAGAGCCTAAAATCTCGGGTCTCATATGTTTATATTGTCCATTTAAAACGCCGATAGGACTTCTAAGCCCACCATGAATATATACTGACATATATACTCCTTCTATTAAAAGTAAAAAAGAGGCATCCCGCAGAATGCCACTTTAATTGTATTCTAAATTTTAACTTTAGTTGCTAACCAAGAAGCAACCAGACATTTTACGATATCTCCAGGAATAAATGGAAACATGACTACAGGCAAGGCCGCCCAAAGTTCTGTTTTTGTAACAATCATAAAACCTGCTACACCAAAAAGGTACACTACAGGAATGGTAATCACAAGAGATCGCCAGGCATAAGAGAAAAAGCTTTTTTTAGAACCTTTAAATATACTTAGTAATGTATATGCAACTGGCCAAGAAAAAATAAAGCCACCTGTTGGTCCCAACAATTTGCCAAGGCCAGCCGTACCGCCAACAAATACTGGTAACCCAACTGCACCAAGCAAAATATAAATGATAAATACGATAAGTGCATCCTTAGGCTGTAACAATAAGCCGATTAATGTGGCTACCAAAGTCAAAGCCGTTACCATAGCGGGACTAAATGGCAATGGGAAAGAAATATATGCTGAAATACATAATAAGGCTGTTAATAAAGCCATTTTTGTTAAACGTCTTGTTTCCATAATTACCTCTAACTAATACATCTTTGTTTCAAAGATGATGAATCTTCATTTTCACCGAAAAACGTAGCCGAAAATGCCAATGTATCACCAATGTAACCTTCTACATGAGCATCTTCAGGATATTCCACCAAAGTTACCTTGTCATCTGCAATAACTGGTGCATGAAAATAAATCGCCATTTGCAGAGCAGATTTACTAATATTCCAAAAATCCCACATCGTTTCTAAAATCATGCAGCCAGGAACAACATAAGGATTCTCACGATGGATGGAATTCGTATCATTAATATCATTTACAAATCGTATAACCTCTTCCTTAGAAAAAGATATAGCACCATCTGTTCCCTGTTGATTTATAGTAGAACGAATATTAAATTGTTTTGGCACTGGTCGTAAATCGACCATTAAGAAGCCAGACGTATCCATAATACCAATTGTGGTGGTTTTTGCTACTTTCGATACAATTTCACATACGGTTCTATCACTACCTGAGGAATCATAATGCATATGTTTAATAACGCTATGTCCCGGTAGGTTCAAATCATTATTACATAATGCTTTAAATAATGTTCTCATATAATCACAGTCCTTTTATTTATTCAATATCTTGATTATAATCAACATTATTTCATTCGTCAACAAAAGGCATTGTTCATATGTTAACAAATATCAAATGAGTTTGAAACTATAAACAAAAAGAGCCTATGATACATATCATAGGCCCCTCACGTGGAAGTTTCATAGATTATCTATTTTAGATCCAATTCCTTTAGGTAAGCTTTAAAGCTTTCACCCAATTCTTCGTTGCGCAATGCATACTCAACAGTGGCTTTTAAATAGCCCAATTTATCCCCTGTATCGTAGCGAATACCTTCATATGCTAATGCATACGTATCCGTTTTAGAGGCTGCCAATGCATCAGTTAATTGGACTTCATTACCTACACCAGGCTTAGTAGCTTCTAAGATATTAAAAATATCTGGTGTTAAAATATAACGACCTAATACAGCGAGTTGAGATGGAGCATCCTCTTTCTTAGGTTTTTCCACCAAGTTATCAACGCGATATAAATTATCAGCCAATGCTTCACCAGATACAATACCATAAGAACTAACTTTATCTTCCGGTACAAATTGAGCGCCTAAAATAATACCAGGATGCTCATTATAGCAATCAATCAACTGTTTTAAGCATGGATTTTCTGGATTGTAAACAATATCATCACCAAGTAATACTGCAAATGGCTCATCACCAATAAATGCTTTTGCACACAATACAGCATCACCAAGTCCACGAGGTGCTTTTTGACGAATAAAGTGAACTTTAATGTCCGCCAAATCCTTGATCATAGCCAATGGTTTATTTTTACCTTGACTTTGTAATAACAATTCTAATTCAACACTACTATCAAAATGGTCCTCAATAGCACGTTTATTACGACCTGTAATAATTAGAATTTCTTCAATCCCAGAATCTAAAGCTTCTTTTACAATGTATTGGATAGCAGGTGTATCGACAATAGGAAGCATTTCTTTTGGTTGTGCCTTGGTAGCTGGTAAGAAACGTGTACCAAAACCAGCTGCTGGAATTACAGCTTTTCTAATGCGTTGCATAGTATTCTCCTAACTAAAAGTCTTTACCTACAAATTTAATTTTCCATTGATCATTTTTATTTTTATGTCCATCTTTATATGTTAAATACATATCGAAGGAGTGTAAATCACGATGCCATGTATAATAGACAGAATCAATATCCCCACTCATCATGTTATTCTTAACACTTACAGAAATATCATCAAGGCGAGTCAATTTATAGGTACCACCATAAATAAGCTCTTTTGGAAGCTCTGTCGTATCAAAACGATAAGGTGAATTATTGTAGGTAATATTTCGTTGATTATAGCTAACCCATACATTAGCACGATTACCAACTTTAGATTGGAATCTAGCCCCCCAATAAGGCATGCTACGGATACTACCATCATAGCCATAGTAGTCACGTTGGTAACCACCTAAGAAGCGCAAATCAGCATTTTTGCCAAGCTTAATTGGATCATGAGAAACTTCTGCATAATATTCTTTATGAGAACCTTTTACAGACCCCTCTTTCCAATAACCAGCATTAACACCACCACGTACAGTAATTGGAGAATTTCCTACATGATATGTATGAGTATCCAAACGAGCTTCACCTATTTTTTCAACCCATACTGTTTCATCATTATATTCATTAGACTCCTTGCTATAACCAACAGAAGCAGTCCCCCAAGGTAAATAATGACGATATCCCACCTGTGGTTTAAAACCAGATTTAGAATACCAACGATAGTCAATATAAGCTTCACCGTTTTTACCAATAGGATATTCTGTACTACCATGTAAGCCAATACCATCATCGTTACTATACGTAGGTTTTGGTATTAAGGAAAAAATACTAAATTTGCCTTCTTTGTCATGACGCAATGAAGTCGTATAAGATGGCAAGGATAATACTTTAAAGTTTTTAATATAAAAGGATGGTTTTTTAATAACGACTTTATCACCAGGATACACCTGAATATCTTGACCCTCCACACGATAATCTGGAGTATGAACAAAAGCCATTGCATGTTTTGTAGTTACCATGCCCTTTTCCATATGGCCTATTTGTCCATCAAAAGTGGCGTTATTGCCTTTTACATAATAGGGATCGCTCCATCCCATGGCTTGGTCCGCCTCAAAGTGACGATCGCTAGTGCGATACGTCATATTTTGACCTGTAATATCTTTTGTTTTACCGCCATCTTCCAAATAGCGATAGCCCCCAACAGTACGATACTCTGTAGTTTTAGTATTACCTTCAATACGTGGAGCCATCAAAGTTTGATTACCTTGAGACACCACAACATCGCCTTGAGCATATACATCACCTGTAGAGCCAGTATAAGACATTTTGTTAGCATCGATACGTGTAGGCAACTGTTCAGCAGGAGTAGCAGATTTCGCTTTTTCACCACGACGTACAACACGGATATTACTATATTCAGGTGTAGATGCTTTAGAAATTTCTCCTGCATAGGATTGACCTACGCTATCCAATGTATCTTGATATACAATAGTTGACTCAGTAGCGGCCCATACAGGTTGTGCTAAACAAATAACACATGCCGCTGCCAGCCATTGTACTTTACGTTTCCTCATGGTTACTAGAACTCCTATTACTTTAAGAATTTGTTAATTATTGATTACGCTTTACAACAACGATAGGTTGAGAAACATTTTCTACAGGTTCTTCTGGCTCCTCAACTGCTGTAGCATCTTCAGCTACAGCTGCATTTTCATCAGTATCATTATTTTCTACATATTCTTCAGATTCACCTGTTGTATTAGGTACAGTTACAGCATCAGCTAATTCATCATCACTATGAGCTAAACCATCGCCACCAATAACAAGACCTTGAATTGTTACGGAATCTTGAGGTTGTACATATACAGTAGCACCAGCTGGGTACTCAATATTTTTACCTTTGATGAAAGCGCCCCCTACAAGTCCAACAGGACCGAGTAGAACTGCGCCCGCTACAGATGCACCTGCTGCTTTAACTTCACTACGGGTTTTATCCTTAGCCTCTTTACCTTGTACAGCAGTAAATTCTGTACCATCAATAGCTGGGATTGTATCAAATATAATATCTAACGCACCATTACGACCAAAGGAACGAGCCTTTTTCAAAGAAGTAATTGTTCCGGAACCTACAGTGCCCGCAGGTACTAATAAGACATTGCCATCCATTACATTTTCTGCAACAGTAAAGGATACAGTATCACCTTCACGACTAGTTTTAGAAGAAACCGCTTCATTTAAAGTCACTTTGAACACTTGGTTACCAGACAATGTGCCTACTTGGTTAGTAAGAGACACATTGCTACCATATACCTTTGTCTTCAAAGAAATAATACGTTTTTGTAAGGAACCGCTACCGATGCGACCATTAACGCTACGTTCCATCTTTTCTACACGGTCTACAAGAGATCCTGCGTTAATGCTATTTTGATATGTATATTCCAATGCATCCATTTCTTCGCGCAAAGAAATATTAGTACCACTGCCTTCTACAGAATTGTAGAGGGAGTCAACACGTTTGCTCAATGTTGCGGAATTACCATTGAAACCAGTACCATACACGGTTTCATCAAGTTGATTAATGCGGTCCACAACAGCACCATCTTGTACAGTTCCATATACAGTAGTTTCTAAAACATTTGTTTTTTCAGTTACTGTACCAGGAGCGGCAAATGCAGGGCCTGAAATTAGGGATGCCATTAAAAGTGTAAGTACTTGTTTCTTCATAAATTCCTCCACAATGTATCTAATGTATAACTGTTATACAACAGAATAAGCACGGGCCTAAGACCGTGCTTATTCCCTGAGTCTATCAATTTATATGCTCAGTGGCCATTAAATTTTCAAATCAATAATCGCAGATACACCTACGCCTTGAACACGAGATGCACCAACTGGGTTTGTGCTATCAACAGGAACTAAGCCTTTTACACGAACCATACCATTAAAGCTACCTTCTACTTGAGCAACAGCTTTAACTTCTTCAATGCTAGAAGCAGGCCCAGTAACTTGAGCAGCACCGATATAACCTTTTGTACCAATACTGATAATAGGAACTACTTTAGTTGTATATTCAGTACTCAAGTTATTTTGTTTCAATAATTTATTTAGGAAAGAGTCAATTTGTGGACCAAATTTGTTAACAACAATGCCGATACCACCAATTTTAGCTGCACCACCAAGAATGCTGCTAAGTCCACCAGCTTGAGTTGTCAAGATACCACCAAATGAAGTTGTAGTTAAACAAATCCCTAGAACAGCTGTAATAATCTTCTTTTTCATAATAAGCCTCCTATAGATACTTATATTTTAACAAATTCTATACATAGATTCTAGTGAAAGTATAAGAACTTACACATAAAGATACTAATATAATATAGATTTTCGATGAATTCTTAATGAATTTTACGCAACTTAATTTAATGCTATCATCAATGATAAATCGTGTCAACATCTAATACGAGCTACATCTAGAAAGCTCAAAAATTGAAATAAAAAGATTAACAAAATGATATAGTTTAATTACTTTTATTAATTATAAATTTAACAAATTCGTGGAACCTGATCTTCACCTAATAAATCAATCAAACGAACACCTCCAATAGCCGTTTGTAGACCAACCTTACCAATATTTTTATCTAAAGTTTTACCAATTAGAACAGCTTCGCTTCCCTCTTCAAAACTATGAAGAATCTTGAGAACTTCGTCCGTAACAGATGGTTCAACGATAAGAACTACTTTCCCTTCATTCGCTAAATATAAAGGGTCATACCCCAATATATTACATACTGACTGCACTTCTTCATGAATAGGTATGGCCGTTTCTTCAACTTTAATGCCTACTTGACTCTGATCAGCGATCTCTTTTAAAACGGTACCTAGGCCACCACGAGTGGGATCTCTCAACAAAGCAACTTGAGTTCCTACTTTATCTAATACTGCTTGAACCATCTTATTTAGTGGTGCACAGTCAGTTGTTAAGGAGTCAGATAAATCTAACCCAAACCGTTGCCCCATAACGGCAATGGAGTGATCTCCAATAGCACCTGACAAAATGATATCTAGCCCTGCTTTCACACGATGTGGACCAATATCTATTCCATCTGGAATCATGCCAATACCAGCAGTATTAATGTAGATTTTATCTACTTCGCCCTTTTTAACGACCTTTGTATCACCTGTAACAATTTGAACATTTGCGGCTTTTGCCATTTCTGACATAGTGCGAAGAATTTCATCTAGCTCTTCAAAGGCCAAACCTTCTTCTAAAATAAGACCACAACTTAAATATTGAGGTATCGCGCCATTCATGGCTAAATCATTCACAGTTCCACAAACAGCCAACTTGCCAATATTACCACCAGGAAAGAACGCAGGTTGCACCACATAGGAATCTGTAGAGAAGGCCATGCGCCCGGCTGTAACAGGAAACTGGGCACCATCGTGTAGGGGCGCCAATAAATCATTTGTAAAATATTTCAAAATAAAACGGTCCGTCAACTCATGACTAAATCGTCCACCATTACCATGGACTAAGCGAACTCGTTCCATATTAATCCTCCCACGTCGATCCACCACTAGAATAACCATATTTATACCATGCAGCACAGCTACCCTCTACAGATACCATACAGGCACCTACCGGATGATCTGCGGTACAGCTTTTACCAAATAACGGACATTCACTCGGTTTAATAAGGCCTTGCAAAACACGTCCACATTGACAGCCTTTAGGATCAAGGGATGGTTTATCTAAGTTAATAGGTAGGACAAGCTCTACATCGTAAGCTGCATATTCACCCTTTAATGCTAAACCAGAGTTAGGAATAACACCAATACCACGCCATACATCATCGCATACTTCATACACTTCCTCGATCATAGCTTGGGCTACAGGGTTTCCCTTCTGCATAACTACAGAATGATACGTATTGCCCACCACAATATTACCAGACTTACGTTGCTCTAAAATATTAGCTATGGCAGATAATATTTCTAAGCCATCAAAACCAGCGATACAAGATGGGATACCGTATTCTTTGGGCAAAAATTGGTATGGTTCTTCACCAATAATAACGCTAACATGACCAGGTAGAATAAATCCATCGATATGACCTTCTTGTTTATCTAATAATGCACGTAATGCTGGAGGCACTAATTTATGAGATACTAAAAAGAATACATTCTTAAGTCCTGCTGCGTGAACGGCTTTCACAGTAGCACATATAATCGCAATAGTTGTTTCAAAGCCAATAGCTAAGAATACTATTTTCTTTTCTGGATATTTTTTGCTAAGTTCTATTACCTCTAAAGGCGTATAAATAACATGGATATGAGCGCCTTTTGTTTGAGCTTCATTGAGACTACTATAGCTACCTGGAACCTTTAACATATCCCCAAAGGTAGCAATAATAACATCCTCACATTCTGCATAGGCTAAAGCCTTATCCATATAAGTTTGATCAGTTACACATACTGGACATCCTGGTCCACTAACAAGTTCTATGCCACATGGCAATAATTGACGAAGACCTTCTCGGAAAATCGATACTGTATGCGTACCACAGACCTCCATAAGCCGTACAGTTTCACCGGGCTTATGAAGCGCATTGATGCGCCTTAACAAAGCATCAGCTGTGTGCTGCTTTTCCTGCAAAGTAAGCTTCTTCAAGTTCTTCTAACTCCTTAAAGGCCTCTAATGTTTTTTGAGCCTCTTCTTCATCAACAATTTGTACAGCAAAACCTGCATGAACTAACAACCAATCCCCGACCTTTGCATCTGGTACGAGGAGCAAACTGCAGTCACGGGTAGCACCTGTCAATTCAACGGTACCAATAGCATCATTCACAGCAACCAATTGCGCTGGTACAGCTAAGCACATAGTATCTCCTTATCTATATCATTTATAACAAGTTTTATATACATTTACTTTAATAAAATATCTCCAAAATATATGAATAAAATTAATATTATTGTATCACAGTTACACTCATTATTTAGTGATAGTGGCCACAAACAACTAGAGCTTAAACTGGCTATACAACTCATATGGATTAAACAATATTCAAAACATTACTAAATAAATTTGTCTAAGAATAAGAGTTGCATGACAATTTATAATTGATTTCCTAACCACAATTGTCCTAAAGCAAGTCCACCATCATTAGAAGGAACTGCTTCATTCATATATAAATTACCTATATGCCACGTCCTATATATGAATTCTAATAATTTACGATTTTGAAATACACCACCAGACATGGCCGCATCACTAATATTATATCGCTCCATCAAGTCTGCCGCCGTTTCACATAGTGCTATTGCAATTGTTTTATGAAATGAAGCGGCTAAATGAGCTCGACATTCACCACGAACAACACCATCCATAATAGATTGAACTGTAGGTGTAAAATCAAGAATATGTCCATCATAATGGTAAGTAAGTAATGATCCTTTTTCATCACCACATAGAGTTTCTAAAGCAATGGCAATTTGTGCATCATAACTATGGACCATACCAAGACCTAATAAAGCACCTACAGTATCAAATAATCGCCCACAGCTTGTAGCTTGAATCATGGGCATTCTAGATTGTAATGCTTTATCTAAAATTTCCCATCCCTTTGGAAGTTCCTTCATCCATTCTTGATATACAAAAGGGATATCATCGCCATAATAATTACGAATATACCATAAGGCTTGTCGCCAGGGTTCAGAAACAGCCTTTTCTCCGCCAGGTAATGGAGCTGCATGAATATGTGCCAATCTCTGATATTGATTGCCTTTACAAAGGAGAAATTCTCCCCCCCATATAGTTCCATCTGGACCATAGCCAGTACCATCCATAGCAATCCCTAGTACAAGCCCCCTTAAATTGTGTTCCGCCATAACAGACGCTATATGAGCATGATGATGCTGAACAGGTACAACAGAAAGATGGAAACTTTCACCTATTTTTTCACCTAACCGAGAAGAAAAAAACTGGGGGTGACTATCTATGATAATTTTATCTGGTTGCACAGAAAATAAGCTCTTATATCGTTTAATAGTCCATTCTAGTGTTTCATGAGTTGATATATTTTCTAAATCACCAATATGGGGCCCTACAAGAACTTCACTACCTTTATTCATAGCAAAAGCATTTTTTAAATCACTGCCCATAGCTAATATCGAAGTTTGTTCTAAACCATCACAATGAATAGGTTCAGGCACATAACCACGACTGCGACGAATAAATCGAGGTTTATTATTGATGACCACTACCACTGAATCGTCAAGGGGCGCATAGATTTCACGATTATGAACGAGGAAATAATCTGCTACCTCACCTAGTTCATTAAACGCTTGATCGTCGTTATATAATACGGAATCACCGCTTTTGTTACCACTGGTCATTATCCATGCCGCATCAAAAGGTAATAACACCTCATGCATTGGTGAATAAGGTAACATAACCCCTAACATGCGATTATCAGGAGCCACATAAGAGCTTAAATGAACAGAACTATTATGATTCCTTTCTAATAACACAATAGGACGTTCCATCCCCGTTAATACATCTAGTTCTACATCGTTAATATGTACTAACTCAATCGCCATATCTAGAGATCCCACCATTATTGCTAATGGTTTATGCGGTCTATTCTTCCGCTTACGTAATCGTTGTACAGCAGCGTCATTTCTAGCATCGCAAACAAGATGATACCCTCCTACACCTTTTATGGCGATAATATTACCTTCATTGATCAATTCCCGCGTAGTATTCCATACATTTACCGTATCTACAGCCGTGCGATTTGGCTTGTATAAAGTATACCAAGGCCCACAATAAGTGCATGCATTTGGTTCAGCTCTATAACGACGCCCCTCTATATCTTCATATTCAGCCTTACAATCTTCACACATGGGGAACTCATTCATCGTCGTCCGTTCTCGATCATAGGGCAAAGATTTGATTATCGTATACCTTGGTCCGCAATTTGTACAATTGATGAAAGGATATTCCTTTCTACGTTTATCTTGTTGTAACTCTTTAAGGCAATCATTACAAGGCGCAGTATCAGCACTAATAAAGGTACTCACGGATTCACCTAAAGGGGATGCCTGCACAACAAAATCACTTTCATGCATATTAAGTGTAAGATGCTGTACAGTTTGACTAGTAATACGACATAAACGAGGTTGCTCCTCTTGAACAGCATCTAAAAATAACTGCAATTCACCTAGAAAACCTTGAACTTCAACATACACGCCTTGACTATCATTATATACAAAACCTGTTAATCCTAGAGAATGGGCCAACATAGAAACAAGGGGTCGGAATCCGACCCCTTGAACTATACCGGTATAGCGAATTCCCCAGCGTTCTGTAGTTTGATTACTATTTTGTTTCATATAAACTCCTACTATACTCGGAGAATCAAGTGTAATTAACCTAATGCAACAGGAATACTGCCATCAATACCAGCTTGTTCTAATTCAGCTTGAATCATGATAGCACATTCAATACGTTTCTTCTGTAAACGACAACCAAATTCATAAGGTGTCTCTAGATCGCCACCCAATGTAATGTTGTTCGCATGACAGCCACCGGAACAGAAGAATTTCGCCCAACATTCAGCACAAATTGGCTTAGAGAATACATGTGTATTACGGAAATCTTTAGGAATCTCTGTATTTTGTAAACCATCATACACATTACCAAGCACGTATCCATCTTTGCCTACAAATTGATGGCATGGATAAATATCACCATTTGGTACAATCGCCATATATTCATGACCTGCCCCACAACCTCGAAGGCGTTTCGCCATACATGGCCCACGATATAAATCCATGCGGAAGTGGAAGAAGTTAAACTTCTCACCCCAGCCTTCTAACTGGCGTTGTAAATAAATATCTGCTAGTTTTTCATATTCTTTCTCTAAAGCTGGCCAATCTTCTTCACGAAGTACATAGTCCCCTTCTTCACCGACAACAGGCTCCATGGACAAATGCTCAAAGCCGAGATCAGACATTGCCATAACGTCTTTAGTAAAGTCTAAGTTTTTATGTGTATACGTACCACGTACATAGTATTCAAGACCGTGACGCTGTTTTACAGCATTGACAAGATTCTTTGCAATATATTTATAGGATTCAGCACCACTACCCGCTACAGGTCGCATCGCATTATGAACGGATTCACGACCATCCAAAGATAATACAAGACTCATCTTATGCTCATTCACATAATCAATTTTATCTTGTGTTAAAAGCATACCATTCGTGGTCAATGTAAGTTTGAAGATTTTGTTGTGCTTTTCTTGAATGGATTCAATGTATTCAACCGTTTGCTTAACAACATCCCAGTTCAACAATGGCTCACCACCGAAAAAGTCAATTTCACAATGTTGGCGAGGTCCACTCATTTTAATAAGAAAGTCCACAGCTCGTTTTGCTACATCAAAGCTCATCAATTCTCGTTTAACACCGCCGTAATCACCTTGACTAGCAAAGCAATATTTGCATGCTAAGTTACAATCATGAGCAATATTTAAGCATAATGCCTTAACAATAGGTTTCTCACCTACTACAAGTTTAAACTCTTTACTCATCGGTGCAAATAATTGCTCCGCTTTGATGAGCTCATCTAACTCGTCCATAATCTCATCTAGTTCTACTGCATCTTCTTTAGCATCTAACGCAGCATGTACAGCATCGCGATTAGTGCCATCATATATGTCAAGAACTCTATCGATGAGTTCGTCGATAACATGGATAATACCGCTATTTACGTCTAAGCAGTAATAGTTATCCTTCATCCGAAACTTATGGATCATTGGTTTTAATTCTAACATGGTACCTCCAATTGATTTGTATGGTAAAAGCTCTAGTATATAGAACTTTCTAGATAATTGTACCACATTTCCACACTAAACGTTATAAAAAGAGTCATAAAGATATACCATACAATGTATGTCTTTAAAACATAAATAAAAAAGGCCCGCTAAGCGAGCCTCTTCATTATTTTTGTTTGCAAACTTGGTTACCAACTGTGCAGCTTGTTTTACAAGCGGATTGGCAAGATGTTTGACATTCCCCACAACCGCCAGTTTTAGCAGTTTTTTGTAAGGATTCAGTGTTGATAGTACGAATACGTTTAGCCATGATTATCCTCCTCAATACTTATCGAATGATATTTATTTTATCATATTTATAAAAAGCCTGTAAAATACTATTTCGTTATATTTTCGTCTACAACTTCAGCTTATTTGGTTTCTACCACTTCAGTTTCTCCTAATTGATGGTCTGTAACTTTTGCGTCTCGCATAGCTTCACCTTTAGTTTTCTTAGGAGCATCCTTACGCAATACTTTTCGTAAAGCCATTGCCACTGGTGTTACAATTACAGCAGCAAAAACTGCTTCTGGAATACCATGTGTAACAGACAAGAATACAATAGAGCCTAATACTTGATCTGGACTAAGATTCATTTTAAGAGCAAACATATCTGCATAGAGTAAGAAGATTAATCCCATAACCATGATCGTATGAAATACAGTCCCCATAAAAGCAGAAACAATAATACGCGGACCTTGCGGTGCTTTCCACAATAATAGATATACCAAATATGCTAATACTGGGAAAAGTATACGCGGTAATACGGAAATGATTGGATTAATAAATAGTGGGGATAAAATATTAGGAGCTGTAATATTTTGCCACAAACTATAGCAACCAAAGATAAAGCCAACAAAGGCCCCCACTTTTGGTCCTTCTACAATAGCACCAATTAGAGTTGGTACATGTAAAGTTGTTACATTTAGCGGTCCTAATGGAATAATACCATAACCAGAAAGCCCTAATGCAATAGTGATACCTGCTAGTAGACCAATAATTGTCAATTCTCGAATCGTAATGCCACTTTTCTTCTCTTTTTTGGCCTCTTTACGTTCAACTTGCTTCAGTTTTTCATTGTCGTGGATTGATACAGTTGAGTTATCATCCAATGGACGTTCAATGTTGTTCATAGATCCTCCTTCGCTCTCATTCCTTACGGATATAAGTCGAAACTAGAAATTAAATACGTTCACGGCGTCGTGAAATAATACCACGCTCTACCAATGCACCTATAATCACTGCGCCACCGGTCATACCAGCTTCTAATAAAGTTGGAGTTACAAACACTAGTGGATTACCTTGGTACGTTGGAAAAACGGTGGGAACTAAAGATAAAATAAATTCTGGAATATAACCACCATACAAGATATGGGCGTTCATAGCAAGCCATATGCCTGCAGTAATAATGATACGCAACAAACGTACACCCTTATATGCTAAATCTCTTGGATACAAATAGAATACAAAGACCAATAAAGAAACTAATAATAATACAAGTTCAGCAAATAATATATTTACATTCATGGATGATGCATACATAAAATATACCATCGGATCTTGTAAATCTATATATAAGATTGAAGCAATATACAAGAACGGAATCGGTATAGTATAGGCAATTATATCTAACGCTTCATCAATCATTCCCCATCGATGAGTACGATTGAAATACTTTGTGGCTAACAAACCACATAGCTCAATAAGAACTTGAACGATAAAATATACTACAAATAAAAGTAGTACTTTTGCTAATCCATTATCTACATTAAAGCTAAATGGTGTATGAAGAAACGAAAATACCGTCCACCAAGCCCAACTATAAGCATGATAGCCCATGCTTAGCGGTAAATCATCGTTAAACTTGGCATTCTTTAGTCGTCGCACCATAATTGGTATGACTAGCGACAAAACGGGGAACACTAAAATGGGTATTGATAGTGCCCCACTTAATGAAAGTACTGTCGTAATAGCACTTACAAAAAGTGAACAAATTAACGTAAATAACCAAAAACTTTTATTCATTACGGTCTCCCACCAATCGAGTTAAGCCATAAGCTATAATCAAGCTAAATGTGACACTAAAATACATAGCTAATAAAAAGGCTATATCACGACCTACTGTTGGCCATCCCCACAACATGGATAAATCAATACCTAAGAAAATTCCTTTATAGCTGATACCGTGAACGACAACCCAGCTCACTACATAAGCGATACGACTTATAGATTTACCCTCACCAAAGGTACTGCTTTTAAATGATAAATAGGCCCAAGGCATACACAAGGATAACAACAAATACCATACTAGTGCTACTGTCGCACTCGATCCATTATGAATCATATATGCAATAATGGGAATTACCACAATAAATAGATTCAAATAGAAGGAGCGTCTGCAAATATCTATCAAAATGTTCATATAAATCTCCTACGATATGTAATCTCCTTGTATTTTACAATAATCATAGATAAATGTCATCAAAAAAGAAAAACCTCCATATAGGTAAATCAATACCTATATGGAGGTTCCTTTGATTAAGCTACTACAGAATCAGCTGTTACATCAATTGTAGGAACAGTTTCCTTTGGTTCTTCTTTTTTCAACAATGGTGTCATGCTTTCAAGCCCGATCCCCAATGTGAATAGATTATGCAACCAAGCAGTTTGACTTGGTGGCATAAAGCCAAGTACACCGCCACCAACAAGAGCACCATTGAAACCAACGATACCATTGTAATTTGCTTTGATACGTTTCATCAATGCAATAGAAATGCGGCGCAAATCTACAAGAGCTTGTAGATTATCGGAAGAAATAGTAACATTCGCAATCTTTTGAGCAATTGGAGCGCCTTCATTCATAGCGATACCAACATGAGCCTCAGAAATTGCTGGGGAGTCATTGATACCGTCCCCTACCATCATAACAGTATAGCCTTCAGCTTTGGCTTGTTTTACATAACTTGCCTTATCTTCTGGCAATACTTCTGCATGCACTTCATCAATACCAAGTTCATCAGCTACGCGTTGTGCATTACGCTTAGAGTCACCAGTCATCATGACAACCTTTTTAATGCCTAATGCATGCAAATCAGCTATAACTTGTTTTGCCTCTTCACGTACAGGGTCTTTAATGCAAATAACCGCTGCTAATGTACCACCAATAGCGAGGTAAATATGTGAAGATGTATTTGGTAAATTATTGAATTTTTCTTGTTCATCAGCAGGAATCTTTGTTTTTTCATCATCAAAGATATAATGAGCACTACCAATGCGTACACGATAGCGACCAACCTTAGATGCAATACCATGAGCCACAACGTATTCTACGTCAGAGTGCATTTCCTTATGAGGTAATGCATGATCCTTAGCAGCACGTACAATTGCTTTTGCCATGGAATGAGGGAAATGCTCCTCAATACATGCAGCTAATTTCAACATTTCATCTGCATCATGACCGTTAAATGGAATAATTTGTTCAAACTCAGGTTCAGCTTTAGTAAGAGTGCCTGTTTTATCGAACACAATCATATCTGCTTGTGCAATTTGTTCTAGGAACTTACCACCTTTAACAGTGATACCGCGTTTAGATGCTTCTTGCATAGCGGAAAGTACTGCTAATGGAATGGATAATTTAAGAGCACAAGAGAAGTCAACCATTACGAAAGACAATGCTTTCATCACATTACGAGTCAACAAGTATGTTAAACCAGCACCAATAAAGCTTATTGGAACTAATTTATCAGCCATGCGGTATGCTTGTTGTTCCATACCGGATTTCATTTGTTCAGACTCTTCAATGAGGTTAACGATTTTTTCGTAACGAGATGTTTTGGATGTGCTACGTACTTCTACAATAGCTTTACCGTCTTCAACAACAGTACCTGCATATACAGAACTGTCTTGATCGCGACGAACCGCTTCTGGTTCACCAGTCATGGAGCTTTCATTAACAAGAACAACACCATCGATAACGACGCCATCCAATGGAATCACTTCGCCTTGACGAATGATAATTTGATCGCCTGCTACAACTTCGTTAACGGGCTTGCTCACTTCGATATCGTCAACTAATACCCATACTTTATCTACGTTCAAGGACATGCTTTGAGCAAGATTCAATACGGATTTACGGTGAGTCCATTCTTCCAAAATATCCCCAATACCCAATAGGTACATAACAGCACTAGCTGTTGGGTAGTCTTTTTGAAGTAAAGCAGCACCAATAGCTACACCATCAAGTACTTCGACAGTTAACTTACGTTGCCACAATGTTTTAATAGCCTTACCAATAAATTTAATACCGTCAAACCAAGCCCATGCAGCCGCAATCGGTGCAGGAAGCACTGCTTTTTTACCTAAGTAAAGTGCAGTACGGTTGATCATCATTTCACGGTATTTTTTATTTACCAAGCGAGGAGAATATTCGTTCAAAGCAGGAGCTTCAGACAAATCTAAATCGCGTAGACCTAGCACTGCATCACGCACAGCATCAATATCGCCAGTATGTTTAATGGCGATTTGACTGCTACGAGTGTAGAAGGTTACATCTACAATTGCATCATTAAGGAATAATGTATCCTCTACATAAGCTGCTTCAGCCTCTGTAAAGTGATGACCAGTTACCTTAACATGCAAGCGATTTCTGAGTTTTTTTACTACAGAAAATTGTAACATATGTGCAATCCTCTAATTATTTGTTTTCTTCAAAGATTTCTTCGTTGCGTGCTTCGTTGATTTCTTGAGCTTCTGCCAATACATCAGATGCGGATGCTTGTACTTTTTCAGCTGTTTCTAATACAGTTTCTTTAGCGCGAAGGCCAGCTGCTACGATACCAGCATATACTTTTTTAGCGTCTTTGGAAGTTAAAACTTTAAGACCTACAGTACCCAATGCAAGACCTGCTGCGAATAAGTTAGCGTTTTTAAGATTTTTTTGATCGATGTTGAACATGATAATATTCCTTTCTACTAAATATGATAAAAAATTTAATTACTATATTTGAAAAGAGGAGCCATTATAGAGACCCCTCATTCAAATTCAGAATTCGTATTAGCTTACTTAGCAGTACGTTTAATGCCTAGTGCTTTATTGGAACCATCACAGCTGCAGTTACCACCGCAACCAGAAGATTTTTTAGAGCCAGACTTGGAGCTACCGCCACCACAGCCACAGCCACCTTTACCAGACATTTGTTTGTAAAATTTATTACCGATATAAGCTAATGCTAATACAACTATGAGTCCTATAACAAGATTATCCATTATTATGCCTCTTTCTCAATATCTACTAAATTATAATATGTGTATTAGTGATAAACAAGATAAAAGCAATATCTAAAGGATATTTCCCTTTTCTCATTATCATTTAACCACGAATATTGATAATTATCAAGTATTATTTTTAAATTACTTATAACAAAATCGCAATTTTTAAATTCATTTTTGTTTAAAGAATCTAAAGGTGGCTAAACTCTCCTATTTAGCGACTCTAGATTAGAAACCTAATGCGCGACCAATGTTATAGAAGATGAAACATGCAATCCATGCAAATGTATTTTCATAGCAGAACATGAATGCAACCCATTTCCAAGAACCTGTTTCACGTTTGATAACAGCTAATGTTGCCAAACAAGGTGGGTAAATTAATACGAACAACATCATTGTTAATGCAATCAATGGTGAGAAGTTTGGATCATTTTGTAAGTAATCAGTCAATGGAGCTGGATTTTTATCATCACCACCTACTGCATATACTGTACCCAATGTAGAAATTACTACCTCTTTAGCCGCTAAACCAGCTACGAGAGATAAGCCCATTTTCCAGTCGAAGCCCAATGGTTCAAGTACTGGGTTGATTGCTTTACCAAAGGATGCTGCATAGGATTGTTCAATTTTTTCAGCAGCTTGTTCTTTATCAAGTTTGTCATTTTCAGCATCTAAGTTAGCACTGTTTTTATACATTGCCCATGCTGCTGGGAACAAGTCTTTATTTTCATCTTTAATATCATTGAATAATTCAGGTGCTTCAGAATCATCCTCTACTGCTACTTCAGGTTCATCTTCTCCTGCTTGCTTAGCAGCATCAGTAGCATCTTGTACAGTAGATTTCATATCTTCAACAATTTTATCAACTGCATCTTTTTGGTCATCTGTAGCAATACCGAATTGAGATAATGTAGCTGCATCTTTTACTTCATACTCTTGAGCAACTTGTTCTTTCACTGCATCATAATCTTTGGAGTATTCTACATCCATTGGATATGCAGTGATGAACCAAATCAAGATGGAAGCAGCCATAATGAAAGTACCGGCTTTAATGATGTACAATTTAGCACGTTCATACATGTGCATCCATGTAGCTTTCAATGTAGGCAAATGATATGGAGGTAATTCCATTACAAATGGTTCTGCTTCACCAGCAAATAAGAACTTACGGAAAATTTTTGCAAAGATAATACCGAAGATGATACCCAAGAAGTATACAGAGAATACAACTAAAGTACTATCCCAACCATTTGGGAAGAACGCATTTGCAAATAAGATATACACTGGCAAACGTGCAGAACAACTCATGAATGGTGTAATCAAAATCGTAACCATTCGATCCTTGTAGTTGTCGAGGATACGGGCACCCATTACGGATGGTACGGAACAACCGAAACCCAATAATAAAGGAATAAAGGATTTACCATGTAAGCCACATGCGCGCATTACACGGTCAATAACGAAGGCTGCACGAGCCATATAACCTGTATCTTCCAAGAAAGAAATGCCAAGGAAGAGTAATAAAATTAATGGTAAGAATGAAAGTACCGCACCTACGCCGGCAATAATACCATCAGATACGAGTGACTGTAATTGGCCCTCTGGAATAGTCTGAACCGCATAAGCTTGTAATGCAGCGAAACCATCCTCGATCCAACCTTGAGGAATACCACCAACGAAGTTAACGAACGCAAACAATAAGTACATAACAACCATGAAGATTGGTAAGCCCCAAATTCGATGCGTTAAGATTTTGTCATAACGGTCAGAGCGTGTTTCCAATTGAGTTGGCGCTTGTGTTAAACATGTATTATATACTTCTACTGCAAAGCGGTGACGATATTCTTGGAAGACAATATCAAGATCAACTTGATCCTTAATTTCTTCACGAATAGCTTCAGCCTTTTGAATAACAGCTTCCGTATTATCAAAGCGCATAACTTTGCCAATAACGTCAGCATCTTTTTCTAACAACTTAACAGCAATCCAACGAAGTGGATATGTAACAGTGCCCGCTTGTTTTAGCAATTCTACAAGCTCACTAATTTTACCTTCTAACAAATCACCATAGTTAATTGTTACACCAGGAGCTTTTTGAGAAGCAGCTACACTAATTATTGCTTCTAACAAGTCTTTTGTACCAATGTTTGTACGACCTACTGTGCTAACAATTGTAGCCCCTGTCATTTCTGCCATTTTTTTTAGGTCGTATTTGATGCCCATTTCTTCAGCAACGTCAGCCATGTTTAGAGCAATAACCATTGGCTTTTCAAGTTCCAATAATTGTGCAGCTAAATATAAGTTACGTTCCAAGTTAGATGCATCAAGAACATTAACAATAACATCTGGGTTATCATTTACGATAACATTACGCGCTACTAACTCATCCAAGGAACGTGCAGTTAAGCTATATGTACCTGGTAAGTCAATAAACAATAACTCATGGCCATCAAAGTTCGTATGGCCTTCCTTTTTTTCTACTGTAACGCCGGCATAGTTACCAACGTGTTGCTTCGCCCCTGTGATATTGTTAAACATTGTAGTTTTACCACAGTTAGGGTTACCTGCTAAGGCAATGCGAATTTGCCCATTTTCTGCCATGTGAACCTCCTATTGAACCTCTACATCAATCATGCCAGCTTCGCTTGTACGAAGTGCTAATTCAAAGTTTTTTACTTTGATTTCCACCGGATCCCCCAAAGGGGCAAACTTCATAACATGGATTTTTGTACCATTTACAAGACCCATGTCAATTAGACGATGCTTAACATTACCACTGCCATGTAGTGCAACAATAAGACCAGACTCACCTGGTTTCATGTCTTTTAACTTTTTGATAGCCATACGACACCTCCTAATTATTGTACCTAACAACCTCATATTAAACACACCAAATAATAATGCGTATTAATATCTTAAATTATTATATCAAATCAAGCATTAATTTCAACAATTATTATCATTTTTATGGTTTATTTTTATCTCATATCTATATTTTATTATCATATTTAATATGAGATTATTTATATGATTATCTAATAAAATACTGAATACTAGCTGAAATTTAATATTTCATGGCTATATATTTAGATACAGTAATCAATAAACACTACAAAGATTATCATTTACAAATGCTAACACATTCTCAATTAACAGTTTATAAATAGTTTAAATGTAGTTATTTTAATGTTTTCATTTCTCATTTCACTTAATTATATCAATATTTTTCTATATATTATCAAAAAAATATATTCGAAAGTACTATAATATTTTTTTGAGTCTAGAATATATTAAGACTATAAATCTTCCAAGTTCAATTCATTTGCCCCTAGTATGTGCATACTGTATAATTAATATAATATATATTATAGAAAGGACAATCCATGAAATCTTTTAAATCTTTAGGTGTTTGTGATGAGCTCATCATAGCCCTACAAAAACAAGGTATCAAGGAGCCCACGCCAATTCAAGAACAATCCATTCCTGTCGTCTTTAAAGGGAATGATGTCATAGCAAAAGCTCAAACAGGCACGGGGAAGACACTAGCCTTCTTACTGCCAATTTTACAACGTGTACATACTGATGTTCATCAAGAACAAGTGCTTATCATTGCACCTACACGGGAACTAATTAAACAAATTTCCGACGAAGCGAAGGAACTAGGTTCTATTTTAAATGTAGATATCCTCCCTCTCATCGGTGGTAAAACTATTGAAGCCCAACTACAGCAACTGGGACGTCGTCCTCAAGTTATTCTAGGTACACCTGGTCGATTATTAGATCACGCAAAACGCGGTTCCCTACATTTAGATTGTATTCGCCGTGTTGTACTAGACGAAGCAGACCAAATGTTGCATATGGGTTTCTTACCAGATATTGAAAATCTCATTAGCCAAACAGACGCTAATAGGCAACTGTTGCTATTCTCTGCAACAATTCCAGATAAAATCCGAAATCTCGCAAAGGCATACATGTCTAAACCTATTTCTGTAACAGCAGAAGGCAAACATATCACGCTCGAATCAATTGATCAACGAGTGTATATGATGAATCCTGAAGAAAAAACACAACGTCTCATCAAAATGATTGAAGATGACAATCCATTCTTAGCAATTGTATTCTGTAATAAACGGGAAGGTGCCATTCGTTTATCCTACGAGTTAACCGCAGCAGGGCTTAATATTGCAGAAATGCACGGTGACTTGACACAAGGTCGTCGCACACAAATTCTACGAGACTTTGCAAAAGCGAAAACACAAATCTTAGTAGCTACCGATATTGCGGCTCGCGGTATCGACATTGAAGGTATCACACATGTATATAATTACGACGTACCTCGCGATGTAGATTACTATATCCATCGAATTGGACGTACAGGTCGTGCTGGTAACTCAGGTATTGCTGTAACATTTGCAACTCCACAGGATGAGGCTTGGTTAAGACGTATTGAACGAGCTATTCAAGCTACGCTTACCAAATATACAAAAGATGGTCAGATTAAGACTAAGGGCAACGCCAGTACTGCGCCAAAACGCACAAAATCAGCTAGTAAACCTAAGGTTACAAGCACTTACCAATCCACTAAGGCGAAAGCTCACAAAGCACGAGGCCACAAAGGCTCCAATACACGCCAACGCCGTGCTTCTACCTCCCAAACGGGGCGTCGTGGCAAACGCAGATAAAATTCGGCTTAATATCCTAAACTAAATGAAACAATTTTTCTTCTACAAGAACATTTTCAAAAAAGACGCGTACAGCTAAGCTGTACGCGTCTTTTTATTATTTACAATAAAAACAATCATTTCTAAGTAATGTTAGATTTGTTAACATAAATACTCGGTACCCCATCTACATCAGAACATTGGGTCTTACATTGAGATCGATTACTACAAATCCAGTTTGTTCGACCTCTCACCTCTTGTTTCACAAAGTAACCTACTTTACATCTAGGGCATTTATATTGTTTATCTTCATCAGATACTTCAATATTACCTTCAACACTAGAAGTATCCTCTTCTACTTGCTGCGTATGTTTACACCTAGGATAATTCGTGCACCCTAAAAAGGCACCAAATTTACCATTCCGCTGTTGCAAACGGCCCTTTTTACACTTAGGACATACAGGCAATGAAGACAAGTCTATGCTTTCATTATCCATAGGGCGTTTACGATTTTGGCTCGTTATAGTTCGAACCACATTTGGCATCATTTGATCAAAGTTTATTACTTTATCAAAATCAAGTTTATCAATTAATAATTGTAAAAACTTAATTTGATCCGCTAAGAAGGAATCTAACGTATCCGCTCCTTCACTCATGAGTGCTAAGCGTTCTTCCCAAACAGCTGTTTCATCAGGATAAAGCAGCTCTTCTGGCAGAGCATCTACTAAGAGATAGCCCGTTTCCGTTGGAGATAAGACTTGCTTCTTCCCTGACGTTTTCATAAAGCCTCGACTGATAAGCTCATCAATTATGTTTGCCCGAGTTGCTTCTGTACCAATACCAGATACAGCCTTTAATTGCTTTTTCAAGTCTTCATTTTTTACGAATTTATGAATTTCCTTCATCGCTTGTAGTAATGTGGACGGCGTAAAACGGGATGGTGGCTTTGTTTGTTTAGCCTCTACAGAAGAATCCGTATATAAAACAGTATCGTTCTTTTTAACCGCTGGCAAGTGGTCCGTTTCTTCAATAACCTCTTTTTTAGGGTCTGATTCAGCCCCACGCTCATCGGTTAGATCAGGCTCGTCATTGTCTGTCGTAGATTTAGACTTATGTCGTTTATAAAGCAATTTCCATCCTTCTTCGATAACTACACGACCATTAGCTACAAACTCTTCCTTACATTGTTCTACTACAATTTTAGTTTGCTCGTAAATATGCTCCCCATAAAATTGCGCAATATAAGCTTGACTGATGAGGAAATAAATATTTCGCTCCTCTTGGGACAAACTATTTATATTGCAGGCCACCGTTGTAGGAATAATAGCATGATGGGCGGTAATTTTCTTTTCATTCCAAGCACGGCTCTTAATAGAACGATCTGCATCGGCAGCCCACTGTGCTAATCTCTCATCACCTGCATTTTGTAGATTGTTGAGGATTGCATTGCGATCATCATATTGATTGGGTGGTAAATATTCACAATCAGAACGTGGATAGGTAGTTAATTTCTTTTCGTATAATTTTTGCGCTGTATCAAGTACAGTCTGTGGATCATAAGAAAAGGCTTTACCTGCCAATACTTGTAAGGATGATAAGGATAAAGGCAATCGTTGTACATCTTTTTTCTTAGACTTTGTAACACCTTTAATAAAACCGTCTGGTCCAGCTTGTAAACATTCTACTAATTCATCAGCAATAGCTTTATTAATGAGTCGTCCATCTGGGTCAAGCCCCTTTTGTTCGTCTGTAGGCTGCCAAGTCGCCCAAAACACCCCATTAGGATGGTTATATAATACCTTTACAGTAAAATAGTCTACTGGTTTAAATGCAGCTAACTCTCGTTCTCTACGTACAACAAGAGCTAACGTTGGCGTCTTTACACGACCAATTGGCAATGTTACCTTATGACCTTTATAACGTTCAGATAATGTATAGGCCCGAGATAAATTCATCCCAATGAGCCAGTCTGCTCGCGCTCTTGCCAATGCAGATTGATATAGATTGTGAAAGTCCTTGTTATCTCTCAAATCATCAAGAGCAGAACGAATAGATTTTTCATCGAGGGCATTTAATAGAATACGCTGCACTGGTTTTGTATTACCTACATAGTACAAAACTTCGTCAACTAAAAGTTGACCTTCTCGATCCGGGTCACCTGCATTGACAATGACATCTGCTTTACTAATAAGGTCTTTTACAATTTCAAACTGTTGACGGCTGCTATCTGTGACAAGCAATTTCCACTCATCAGGCACGATAGGAAGATCTTGAGGGCGCCAACGGATATATTTATCATCGTAATCTCCTGGCTCAGCCTGATGCAATACATGACCTACTACCCAAGTCACCACATCATCCCCTTGGATAAAATAACCATTCCGTTTTTGGATATTCTTATTTTCTGGTAAGCATTTACTGATTTCGCGAGCCATGGATGGCTTTTCTGCAATAAATAACCGCATGGATCCCCTCCTTAACCTGAAGATAACGGCTAACCCCAAGCCGTTCTATGAAATCTCATTATACTACAATTTAGTGGTCATAACTAGAAAAATCATGTATAATTTTTACGATATATAGACTGTGAAAGTAAAACCTAAAGATTTATCTGCTTTCACAACACATTAATAGAGGTGAATCATGACATTTTTAGAAGAAGTACAACGTCGCCGTACGTTTGCTATCATATCTCACCCGGATGCGGGTAAAACAACATTAACGGAAAAATTACTATTATATGGTGGTGCTATTCACTTAGCAGGCTCCGTAAAGTCTCGTAAAACTGCAAAACACGCCGTATCCGACTGGATGGAAATCGAGAAACAACGTGGTATCTCTGTAACAAGTTCCGTGTTGCAATTTGACTACGATGGTTGTCGCGTAAACATCCTTGATACTCCTGGTCACCAAGACTTCTCTGAAGATACATACCGTACATTGATGGCTGCTGACAGTGCTGTCATGCTTATCGACGTAGCAAAAGGCGTAGAGGCCCAAACAAAGAAACTATTTGCCGTATCAAAAGAGCGCGGTATTCCTATCTTTACATTTGTAAACAAAATTGACCATTTCGGTCGTAGCCCATTCGATCTAATGGAAGAAATCGAAAATGTTCTGGGCATTCGTACATGTCCTATGAACTGGCCTATCGGTATTAATGGCGAATACAAAGGCGTCTACGACAGAGAACACGAAACTATCGAGCTCTTTGCAAAAGACGAAACTCATGGCCAAGAAAAACTTGCATCCGAAAAAGGTGCTTTAACGGATCCGCGCATGAAAGAGCTATTAGGTGACGATGTATACCAAGCATTGCTTGACGATATTGAGTTGCTCGACGTTGCTGGCGATCCATTCGATTTTAATAAGGTTCGTGCTGGTGAATTAACACCTATGTTTTTCGGTTCTGCTATGACGAACTTCGGGGTAAAACCATTCTTAGAAAAATTCTTAGAACTAGCTCCATCCCCTGCTCCACGACAAGCGGTAGAGGAAATGGTACAGCCTACTAGTGAAGACTTCTCTGCTCTAGTATTTAAAATCCAGGCTAATATGGACCCAAATCACCATGACCGCATCGTATTTATGCGTATTTGCTCTGGTAAATTCGAAAAAGGTATGTCCGTATTACATCGTCAATCTAATAAAACAATCCGTCTATCTCAGCCGCAACAATTCTTAGCTACGGAACGTACCATTGTGGAAGATGCGTATCCAGGCGATATTATTGGTGTTTTTGATGCAGGTACTATGGGAGTAGGCGATACACTTTGTGCACAAAAACACAAAGTAACTTTCGGTGACTTCCCTGTATTCCCGCCGGAATTCTTTGCCCGTGTATCCCCGAAAGATACTATGAAACGTAAGCAATTCCAAAAGGGTATGACTCAATTGGCTCAAGAAGGGGCTGTTCAAATCTTTGAACAACCAGGTGCCTTTGATTCCTTCGTAGTCGGTGCCGTAGGTATGCTTCAATTTGAAGTTCTTGAGTACCGCCTCAAAAATGAATATGGCGTTGATTTATTAAATCATACATTGCCATATGGAGTAGCCCGTTGGATTGATGGCGAAGTTGATATTGCATCATTAAAAGGTGTTGATAATGCGATGATTGTAAAAGATAATCGGGATCGCACCGTTGTTCTTATTTCCAATGAATGGCAAATGGGTTGGGTTCAAGAGCGTAATCCGGATGTAACATTCTTAACAACCCCTAAATTACACCATGAGCTATAACTTCTAATTAGCTTATTGCTAGGTATATATATTTTAGTTATAACTTAACATGCATTTATAGAACGAATTTATCGCATTTATAATTTAGAGCCTTACGAAATAACATAAAAATATTAAATTTTAAAACTGGAGTATATTTTATATAATTATAAATATAAAAAATATATTCCAGTTTATTTTTTTATAACAAGAAGGAAAATCACAGATTTAAGTCGAATACATATAGTATGATTATGTACATAAGTAATATATACTATTACTTTTCTATATTTATATGTATAATCATAAAAATAGCTTTATTAATATTATTGTTTTTTTGTGTTGTTATGAGTGTTTAAAGATAAAAATGTAAACTTTTTATACGTTATATATTCTATAGTATTTTTTGACCATTCATGATACCATAAAATTCAGATTTATTTTTTATTTTAAAGGAGTGATTTTATGCCACTTATTGACTTAGCCCTAGTCAACAATGTATGGACCTTAAAACTGTCCATGATTCAAACTGTAGGTCTTGCTGTAATTACCTTATTCATCGGTACTTGGATCAATAAGCATTCCAAGTTCTTACAACGTATGTGTATGCCTGCACCAGCGGTAGGTGCTCTACCCTTTGCATTTTTAACTGCTATTTTGTCTTATTATAAAATTTTAAACATTACCTTTGAAGGTTCCTTACAAACATTTCTAATGCTTGCTTTCTTTACCACTATCGGTTTAATGGCATCCTTAAAAGTCCTCAAAAAGGGTGGTATCTTCATTATTTTCTTCTTCTTAGCATGTGCAGTGTGGATTGTAGTACAAAATACTGCAGGTATTATGATTGCTAAAGCATTAGGAATTGAGCCAATTATTGGCATCATGGCTGGTTCTGTATCTATGATTGGTGGCCTTGGTACAGCTGGTGCCTTCGGTCCATATTACGAACAATTACTTGGTATCCCTGGTACCGCTTCCGCAGCAGTTGCAGCTGCAACATTTGGCATGGTAGCTGGTACAATCCTCGGTGCGCCTATAGGTGAACGCATTATTAAAATGCATAAAGTTAAAACACCTTATGAAAATCCTGAGCTAATGGAGGATGAAGGCATCGATATGATCGAAGATCACGTTGAAAGTGGTGGCAAACAGTTCAACTCTCAAGATCTTTTAACAATTTGTATGTGGATTGGCCTTGCATTAGGCATCGGTACCATCGTAAGTGCTGGATTATCTGTTCTTACTCCACTACCTGCATATATTGGTGCTATGATTTGTGCAGCAGTAATTCGTAACTTTGGTGATTTTACTAAAGCATACAAAATCAACGATGCAGCTCTTGATGCGGTATCTAATGTAGCATTATCCTTATTCGTAACAATGGCTATCAACAGCTTAAAGTTAGTTCAATTAATTGATCTTGCTTTACCACTTATTACAATCTTAGTTGTACAAATGGGACTTATCTGTGTATTTGCATACCTTATTTACTTCCTCTTTGGTCGCAACTACGATGCAGTTATGCTTGGTTCCGGAGCTATCGGTTTCGGTTTAGGTGCTACACCAAACGCATTAGTTAACATGTTATCCTTAGCAAGTAAACACGGTCCATCCCCTCGTGCCTGGCTCGTAGTTTCCTTAGTAGGTGCCTTCTTAATCGACTTTGCAAATGCTTTCCTCATTACAACCATGGCTGGCATTCTTTACTAACTAAAAAGGACCCATTTGGGTCCTTTTTTCATGAAAAAGAGCTTATTGAAATGATATTTTATCAGTACAATAAGCTCTTTATGTATTATACTATTTGATTAAAGTCGCCCACGCGTTGGCTACATCGGCAAATTCTTGAAGGGTAAAGGTCTCACCTCTTCGTTGACCATCAATATTTGCTTTTGCTAATAACTCTTCAATTCTATCCCTTGTTAAGCCCGTTGTTTTCATCGTATTAGAGAATGTTTTACGGCGTTGCGCAAAACCTGCTTTCACAACGCGAAAGAATAGTTTCTCATCAATCACATCTACAGGTGGTTTATCACGCAATACGCAACGGATAACAGAACTTGTCACCGCTGGAGCTGGCAAAAAAGATTTAGGCGGTACATCAAGAACAATATCTGGTTCCGTATAATACTGAACAGCAACAGATAATGCGCCATAGTCCTTTGTACCGGGCTTTGCTATCATCCGTAAGGCCACCTCTTTTTGCACCATCACAACTAGACGTTCAATAGGTAATTTACTTTCCAACAAAGACATAATAATAGGTGTTGTAATATAGTATGGCAAATTAGCAACCACTTTAAATGGTTTATGATTCATAATCGTTGGCACATCAAGCTTTAACACATCACCATGAATGATACGTACATTGTCATAAGATGCCAATGTCGTATCTAGTACCTCCAATAAGCGACGATCTAGCTCGATAGCCGTTACATCTGCCCCACTTTGAGCTAAACCTTGTGTCAAGGTACCAATACCAGGGCCGACCTCTAGAACAGGTTCTCCCACGGTTAATTCCGCAGCATGTACAATTTCATCGACTATACCTCGCTTAATAAGGAAGTTTTGTCCTAGCTTTTTGCTCATTTTAATATCAAAGCGCTTACATATATAATGCACAACCTCTGGGCTTGCAATTACTGATTCTAACATCTTAACTCCTATTTTAACAATTTACTGCCTCTTCATAAGCATCTCGGGTTATACCATAATGATTTAAACGGTATAAAAATTGCTTTCCATTACCGTATCCAATACCTAATTTAGCACCAATAACCGCTCGACGAGCTGCACTATCAGGCATACCAGACAATCCGTGACGCACTAAGTCCACCATAGTAAATTCGTTAGATGATTCTAGAGATTCTACGTGTAATGTAGATAGAGCCTTTCTGATTGACTCTGGAGATGCTTGTTCTATGCCAATATCATCATTTGCAAACGCTTCGTCACGAGGCACAAAAGCATGTTGTGCATTAGGGAATTTTTTAGTTAAAACGCGTCGGATTCGCTCCCCTGCTGTATCAGGATCAGTTAATATAATAATGCCACGTTTCTCATAGGCAACGCGAATCATATCGATAACACCTCTTCTGAGGGTAAATCCTTCTGTAGCAATGCAATCAGCGTCTACAGCTTGAGCGATACGTTGTATATCAGATTTTCCTTCTACCACAATGACTTGTTTTAACATATATCCCCCTTTTATTCTATTAATACATTGTAGCATATATATAACATTGCTTAAATACTTATAATCGAGTAGTATTAATAGTGTAATATATAAAAGGAGGCCAATCATGACCTTACAACAATTAAAGTATGTCACTACAATTGCCAATATAGGCAGCATTAGTGAGGCAGCAAAGAGATTATTTGTGTCTCAACCGAGCCTCACCAAGGCTATTAAAGAACTAGAGAAAGAAATGGGCATTACCATTTTCGATCGTACTAATAAAGGAATTACCGTATCTAAAGAAGGGGAACGCTTCCTCGGCTATGCGCGCCAAGTGTTAGAACAAGCAGCCCTTTTAGAGGAGCAATATAAGAGCCAAAGCGGCGGTAAGAAACAATTTTCTGTGTCTACTCAACATTACTCCTTTGCAGTCAATGCCTTTGTAGAGCTTTTAAAAGGCGCTGAAATCGACCAATATGATGTATCTTTACGAGAAACACAAACCTATGAAATCATCGATGACGTAGCTCATATGAAGAGTGAAATTGGTTTGCTCTATTATAATGATTTCAACCGTCCTGTATTAGAAAAATTAATTCACACTAACGAATTAACCTTTACTGAATTATTTACGGCCCATCCTCATATCTTTATTGGTAAAACGCATCCACTAGCCCATAAAGAGGTAGTCTCTATGGACGAATTAGAGGAATATCCATATATTTCCTTTGAGCAAGGCGATCACAACTCCTTCTACTTCTCTGAAGAAATCTTCAGTACCGTAGTGCGCCCAAAACATATCCGTGTTCGCGATAGAGCATCTTTATTTAGCCTATTACTTGGCCTTGATGGATATACTGTATCTAGTGGTGTAATTGATAAAGAAGTAAATGGTGAAAATATCATTTCCGTACCACTTGCCGAAGAAGGTTTAATGCACATCGGCTATATTACTAATAATAAAATGCAACGCAGCCGTTTGGGTCAGGAATATATCCATGCCCTAGAACAATACGTTAGTAATTACGGTAGACATATTCAATTACCGAAAGACAAAAAATAATTATATATCATATTATTTATAGAGCGATACAACACTATTGTTCATTTTAGATGTATCAGATAATCCATAAAGAAGGCACTCTCTATTTTAGAGAGTGCCTTCTTGGGTATAACTTAAAGCATAAAATCACTCATAGACATAACTTTAAACTATATACAACTCAAATATATTGATATTTTTATATATAATCATACTTAGCTATAATTAACCTATCAAAATTATCGGTTTAATCGTTTATATAAGGAGGATTATTATGTCCAAACATACAGCACCATTCCACTTTGATATCGTAGGTTCCTTCCTACGCCCAGCAGAATTAAAAGAAGCACGCGAAGCTTTTAATAAGGGAAATATTACTCGAGAAGAATTAACAGCCGTTGAAGATCGTCTTATTACAGACCTCATTCAAAAACAGAAAGCAGCTGGCCTACCAGTGATTACAGATGGCGAATTCCGTCGTGCCTATTGGCATCTAGACTTCATGTGGGGCTTTAACGGCGTAAAAGAAATTGAACTGGAACACGGTTACAAATTCGTCGGTCAAGAAACAGCGCCAGGTTCCCTCGCCCTTACTGGCAAAATTACGGGAACAAACCACCCATTCGTTGAACATTTCAAATTTGTAAAACAATTTGAAGACGAAAATACTACGGCGCGTCAAACGATTCCTGCTCCCTCTCAGTTTTTGGCAGAGTTATTCCGTGAAGACAATGGCATTACAACGCGCTCCTTCTATCCAGATTTAGAAGAATTGATTCAAGATATTGCTGCCGCCTATCGCCAAGTAATTAAAGACCTTTACGATGCAGGTTGCCGCAATATTCAATTTGATGATTGTACTTGGGGTATGTGTTGTGACCATGCTTACTGGACAGGTCGTCAAAAGGATAAAAGTGTAACCATTGAAGGTGAAACCGCTAAATATTTACGTTTGAATAACTTAGCTCTTGAAGGTCGCCCTCACGACTTAGCATTTACTACACATGTATGTCGTGGTAACTATAACTCTACATGGGCCGCTAGTGGTGGGTACGAACCTATTGCCCCTATCCTATTTGCCAAGGAAAATGTAGACGCTTATTACCTAGAATTTGATGATGATCGCTCTGGAGGTTTTGAGCCATTGCGTGAAGTTTCTCCTAATAAAAAAGTTGTATTAGGTCTTATCACATCTAAACGCCCAGAGTTAGAAGATAAAGAAATCATCAAAGAACGTATCAAAGAAGCTACAAAATATATTCCACTTGAAAGACTTTGTTTATCTCCTCAATGTGGCTTTGCTTCTTGTGAAATCGGCAATCAATTGACCGAAGAAGAACAATGGGCTAAACTCGCATTAGTCAAAGAAATAGCTCATGAAGTTTGGGGTGATTAAATGAATGAACATACTATATATTTAGGCGGTGGTTGCTTCTGGGGCCTTCAAGGGTATATCAAAAAGATCTCCGGTGTCCTTTCTACCGAAGTAGGTTATGCCAATGGTCCTACAGAAAATCCAAGTTATGAAGATGTATGCCACAATAGCGGGCACGTAGAAGCTCTCAAGGTCATTTACGATGCTGATATACTATCTTTAGATCACTTAATTCAATATTTTCTACGTGCTATTGATCCCTTTAGTGTCAATAAACAAGGTGGTGACGTAGGCATTCAATATCGTACGGGTATTTATTATACTGATCCAACCGATAAAGCCGTTATTGAAAGTACCTTAGCACGTGCTCAAGCCTTTGAAGGTAAACCATTTGCTATTGAAGTATTGCCTTTAGAGAATTACTACTCTGCTGAGGAATACCATCAAGATTACTTAGACAAAAATCCTAATGGCTATTGTCACATTCCATTGGGGTTATCTGATGAACCACTCATCGATGATAATACATATGCTAAACCTTCCCAGGAAGATTTAGAGGCATTAACGCCACAAGAGTTTGAAGTAACTCAAAACTCTGCTACAGATGCACCTTTCAGCCATGAACTAACAGATGAGTTCAAAGCAGGTCTCTACGTAGATATTACAACTGGAGAACCCCTTTTTGTATCAGCCCATAAATTCGATTCTCATTGTGGCTGGCCTAGCTTTACTAAACCAATAGCTAAAGATGTTATCAAGTATTACCAAGATAACTCACATGGTATGAATCGCATAGAAGTTCGTAGCCGCATCGGTAATGCTCATTTAGGTCATGTATTTGAAGATGGTCCTAATGGCTCTCTTCGCTACTGTATCAATGGATCATCTTTACGATTTATCCCTAAAGATGAATTAAAAGGTACAAAGTACGAATATCTAATTCCATATATTGAAGACTAAAAAAGGACGCCTTAATCATAAGGCGTCCTTCTACTATATCTATTATAATTGAATATTACTGAGCTAAGTAGGTCCAATAAAAAGAGGATATATCTTATAGATATACCCTCTAAATCATCATATTAGTCCAAAACGTACACTGTAACGTCTTGGCGACCAAAGTCCATAGCCTCCCCATAAGAGTCCATTACAAGGTCGATTTTATTACCTACTATAGCACCACCTGTATCGGCAGCAATAGCTTCACCGTAACCAGGAATAAATAAACGTGTACCCAATGGAATAACATCTGGGTCTACTGCGGCAATGCCACGTACTGCAGGTAGACCCGTAGCGGTAATACCAGCACCATCACCATCGCCAGCAAGATAAGCAGATGCTTCCATTACGATAGCGCGAGATGCACGTCCTGCTACATTACGAGATGTAGTCACCTCACGAGTGCCCTCTTTAATAATTGTAGGTACCATTGCACGTTGTGTTACTTTAGATACATCATTAGTTTTAATAACTGTACCATTACTATATAGTGTTTCACGTTGTACTCGTTCTAAGCCAGGTTGACCAACTTGAACAACCTCTTCTTCGCCCTTAGCCATAGTATCATCTTTTTGACGAACCACTTCAACAGCAACCTCTTGATCTACTGTAGATAGAGAGCGGCTTGTTACTTGAGCAATTGTTATACGTGTACCACTTAAAACAGATCCATTTTCATCGCCCACTACTACATAGTTAGGTGCTTTGAAACCAAGCTCATTAGCAACACCTTGAGCAGTTGTTTCTGTAGTGAATACAGCTCTTGTTTTACCATTTACAGTTACATAAACTGGAATAGCACGAACAACCGTTAAGGTTGTTCCATTTTGAACTGTAGATGAACTAGAAATAACTTTATCGTTTGGATTTAACTTAACCCCGGCATCGCGTACAATGCCTTCGTTAGAATTTAAATGCGTTCTAACAGTGTGTGCTGCACCATCTACCATAACGGTAACGGTTTTATCATTATAAGAAAAACCGGTCATGGTTACAGCTGTTACAATCAATCCGGCAACAACAGACGAAATATATCGCTTGTGTGTCTTATGAATTCTCATGTTGTAATCCCTCCTGTAATGGTATTATTCTACTACAGATAGATACAACCTGTCAAACGCCGTAAGTTAACAATAAGGCAAAATCCTTTATAAATACTGAATTTATAACAGTTTGTATTTTGTATTTTTTAATGAAAGTCCACTGTATGCGTACATATCGATATTTTTAAATACTATACAATATATTCCGAATTGTGTACATATATACAACACTAATACCACATATAGTATATACAGATTTTTTATTACTAAATTTGTATTTTTATGTGTTTTTCAATTGTTACCAACATTTTCTAGAACACTCAAAACTTCACTTTGTCCTCATTTTTAAATGTATAAGAAAGTAAAAAAGCCCATATAATGGGCTTTTTATATGTTATGTAATTGTATTAAAATTCATTACCTAATATATTAAGATTTCTTCATCATCTATTCATTTTTAACATTGGTTGTAACCGTTCAATGACCGTCATTGACTCTCTGTGTTCATGCTCAATAGCAGCTTTCATTAGTTCCTCTTGAGCAGATATAGGATTCTCTCGATCATTGATTTTATGATACGAACCATCTGCTCTCATAAAATGAGCTTTTAATGTATCATCTAAATATAAATCTAAAATACTTTTTACCCGTTCTTTATGGCGTTTATCTTCAATAGGAATCATAAGCTCTACACGTTCATTCAAATTTCGAGGCATCCAATCTGCACTAGATAGGTACAGACTTTCATTCCCTCCATTACGGAAGTAGAACAAACGATGATGTTCAAGAAAACGCCCCACAATAGAGCGTACTGTGATATTATCACTAACACCGGCAATGCCAGGACGAAGCGTACAAATACCACGCACGATAAGATCGATACGAACTCCAGCAGAAGAAGCTTCATACAACTTAGCAATGACCTTTTTATCGAGCAGAGAATTCATCTTACCAATGATATAGGCTTCTTCCCCATTCTTAGCAAACTCGATTTCACGGTCAATAAGTTCCATAATTTTTTCACGTAAATTTAAAGGCGCTACAATAAACTTATTCCAAATCGGTGGGTCAGAATATCCAGAAATCAAGTTAAAGAAACGTGACGCATCATCACCATACTCATCATTACAAGTAAATATACCACAATCAGTATACATGCGAGCTGTTTTACCATTATAGTTTCCCGTTGCTAGATGGACATACCGCCTAATACCATCGGTTTCCTGGCGTACCACCATAGTAATTTTAGAGTGTGTCTTAAGACCTTTTAAACCATAAATAACATGACATCCCGCTTTTTCGAGTCGACGAGCCATATGAATATTGTTTTCTTCATCAAACCGCGCCTTAACCTCCATAAGGACGGTTACTTGTTTCCCATTATCTGCCGCTTTTATTAAGGACGCAATAATCGGAGAATCCCCACTAACGCGATATAATGTTTGTTTAATAGCCAATACATCAGGATCTATAGCTGCTTGTGCAATAAATTGCTCAACCACTGCAAAAGATTCAAAGGGATGATGAACAAAAAGATCTTGCTTCCCAATAATAGAAAATAAGCTATCACCTTCATGATCAACTAATTCACTAGGAATCTTAGGATCAAACGGTTCATATCGGAGCTTATCATAACCAGGATAGTTACAGAAATCAAAGTACATACGGCAATCCAAATGTCCATCAATGCGATATACGTCCTTTTGCTCTAATTCTACACTTGTAAGAACAAAGTCTAATAAGTGATCCTTTATCTCTCCACAAACTTCAAGACGTACCGCATCACCACGACGGCGACGCCGCAAGGATGCCTCTACTTCAGATAGCAAATCTGTTGCTTCTTCCTCATCTATTTCAAGGTCTGCATCACGTGTAATACGGAAAACCATATAATCTTCAATACCATAACCTTGGAAAAATTGATTTGCATAATAAGTAATGACATCTTCTAGATAAACAAATCGATGTTCCTTATTGCCACGGCTTGGAACTTCAATGATTCGATCTAATACAGATGGTATTGGCAAGATAGCAATCTTGTAATCCTTAGTCCCATCCTCTTGTATTTGAAAGATACGTACAATTGCATTAATGGTATGATTTGTTAAAAATGGAAATGGGTGCCCCGAGTCAACAGCCAATGGTGTTACTACGGGGTATATATGTTCCTCAAAATAATGGCGTAGCCAGGCTTTTGTTTTTACATCTAGTGTATCAGGATGGGTAAAGAAAAAGCCATGAGCCTCTAGTTCAGTCAATACATTATTTAAATACGTGCTTTGCATGGAAACAAGACGTTGTACAGATTCATCAATCGCCTTTAATTGTGCTTTTGCATCCATATGAGCCGCATCATATTTAACAATGCCATTCACAACTTGATGGCGTAAGCCAGCCACTCGAATCATAAAAAACTCATCTAAATTAGAACTAGCAATAGCAATAAAACGCAACCGCTCCAACAGCGGAGTATTTGGATCTATGGACTCTAATAGTACACGCTGATTAAATTTTAGCCAAGATAATTCACGATTAAAATAATATTTAGCATTACTGAACATGGCGGTCACCTCCTCTTACAAGCATAAGTTCCATACCAAATACTTCTGTAAAATATTCAGCATCTCGATTAAACGTCCACCATTCTAAAGAAATATCCTCATTAGTGCGACAGAATACATACAATACATTATCGCGCTCTTCCAATATAACATCTGAGATTTTTTGGTTACTCCCTGCATCGAGAGCACAGGCCACACGAATGATAGCTACTAACTTTGTAACTTGAATCTTTTGTAATTCTGTCAAGGAATTAAAATATGTATCATCATCAGATGGAGTTCCCTTATAGTGATAAAATACGACATTTGCAACTACTTGTTTTTCTTCTTCTGAAAGCCCGAAAATATCCGTGCCCATCACAATATGATACGCATGCTCTCCATGGTTTCGTAAATTAACAAACTTCCCTACAGAACATAATATAGCTGCAATGCGGCATAAATAACCCCACCGCTCCGGTAAACCTTTATGGCGTAATGTTTTACAGAATAAAGAGCTGAAACGTTCCACCTCAGCATCATGAATGCTGTCAGTATGATATCTAGCGGCAACAGCACGAGCTAGCTGAGCATTTTGCTCACGCAATTGATACATAAAAGGATTATTTTCCGCCTCAACTCCATAAAACCAGCTTATTCCTTGCGAGAAGGAGAAGCTACTAAAAATCAACGATTTAGGCTCTATAGCCGTTATAATTTCATTAAACAAAATCATAGTAGGCATCAAAATATTGGCCTTATATTCAGGTAGTCTATATCGATTGATCAACTTAGTGGCCGTTACACCATCAAAGGATTTGATGAACCCCTTAAAACGTTCTGGTTCAATGGTAATAATATCATCCTTATTACTGCCATCTCCCATGAGGCGCGCCATATATTGAGCTTCATCGCCTGATAAAATGACACTATTAATATTGAAAGTTTTAAGCTCTTCCCGCAATGGGCCTATCATGCGATGTAAATACTCGGTAATAGCCATTGGAAACGATGTAGAGGAACGTTGGTTGCGATTAAAAGATTCCATAACACGCAAAGATCCGCTATGCATATTGCGCTGGAATAATAAGCTTTCACCACGCCAAACGGTTAAACCTACACCACCAGAAGTGATATCAAGAAATAATGTTGCCTTTGTAGGATCCGTCAAGCGGTACTGATTAGTCATCTTGTAATATAGCAGGGCATATTTGTAATACACCTCTTTAGGCATGTCGATAACCTCAACACGCATACCTGTTTGAATATAAATTTGGTCGAGAATACTACGACGATTAGCGGCTTCACGTATTACAGTAGTACCATATAATCTAGAGCGACTCACACCGTAATCGGCCATTAATTGTTTATATCCCTTTAGGATATGACAAATTTCCTCAATTGTTTCAAAACTCAAACGAGAGGTTTGGAATAATTCTTCCCCAAAGGTTACCTCCCTAGCTGCATAATCTATAACGCGTACATCATCGATGCCCTTGTATTCTAAAATAGTAATACTCATGCTACTGGAGCCTACATGTAGCACTGCATATCGTAATGCTTTTGGTAATGTCATTATGCCTCCTTACGAGCTTCCTTCCACTCTATTTCTAATGTTTTCTTGAATTCTTTTTTAAAAGATTTTCCTAATTTCTCTACAGCCGCTTTTGTGACACTTATATCGCGACCGTTCAAATAGGTTACTACTAATAGTACACTAGTATATTTTAGATTCACGGATAAATGGCGAATGAATTGTTCATGACTTTCATCAAGAGCTTCAGCCAAGGCTAAAATAATAGATATTTTTTGTCCTAACAAACGCTGTTCTTGATCTAACAATTTACCGTATAAGAAGTTTTTATACTCTTTTGGCGTCAAACCATGAGAATTCATAACAAGGAACGCACTGAAAGCTTGTTCAACATGGGAAAGCCCATATAAATTACTATTGACAAGCATATAGCAGCCGTGTCGGGCATGACTATAATAATTAATCCGTTTACCAATATCATGTAATAAGCTAGCCGCAATCAAACAACGTCTTGTATTTTTATCAGCTCTATGAAGTGGTTCTAATTCATCATACAGTTTAATAGCTAAATCTGTAATATATTTAGCATGAACTAACTCATGTTTAGTCATACCTAATAATACATTCTCTGCAGAATGTACTAAAATATCATCAATAATAGAGTTACCACCTAAGTAGTGTGCTCCATAATAGTCATAAAATAAACCTTCTCGCAAACCACACCCACCAACAACGAGTGTTTTAGTATTTACGTAGTTAAATAATTCTTCTACGATAGTAAGGCCGGCAATAATAATATCAGCGCGCTCCGATGATAAACCACTAATCTTTTTGCGTTCCTCTAGAGTTTTGCCTTTTACTTCTTCCAAAATTTCATGAAATCTATGATATGGAATTTCATAATTATGTAGCTTTGTAATAGGATAAGATAACTTGCGTTGATCCATTTTAGCAATATTACGAGCAGTGCCACCGATACCAAGAAGCGGTAATTTCACATTGCGAAGCCATGTATGTTCCTTAATCGTTTTCTTTACAACTTTCGTCAGTTTATCAAGTTCTTTAGGAGTATATTCATCCCCCTTCTGATATGTGCCTGTTAAGGTAAGGGCCCCTATCGGCAAGCTCACCGATTTTGTAATATGACGATTTCGTACAAGGGTTATCTCGGTACTGGCACCACCTAAATCAAAAATAATAAAATCCTTAAGTCCAATGGTATTGATAACGCCAAGAAACCCCAGGCGAGCCTCTTCTTCACCAGCAATACATTCTAAATCCAAACCCGTTCGTTCTTTTACGGATTTAATAAAAGTATCCCCATTTTTAGCCAAACGTACTGCTGCGGTAGCAACAGCTTTAATCGTATTTGCCTCCATTGCATCAGCCATGTGTACAAAACCTTTTAGAGCACGCAAGGAACGTTCCATGGCTTCTTCGGTCAATTCGTGAGTTCCCCACATATTCTCACTGAGACGCACACTTTCTTTTTCTTGATATATCAGTCGATAACTACCAGTCTTAGAAATTTCATATATGACAAAACGAACTGAGTTCGATCCTAAATCTATAAATGCAATACGTTTCATGTTGCTATCCTCATCTTACTTCTGTTCAGTCTGAATATACTTTAGTATACCATAGAAAAACGCGATTCTCACCGATAAGGGAGAACCGCGTTTTATAATTTATAATTTATAATTCTAATTTACTTTTATCGTGTATTCTAATACTTTAGCATAGAAAATCTTAGTGATTAGAATCCAACAAATATTTTATTCGCTAATAATCTTATGAACTAGTTTCTACATTTACTCGATGCCAAATACTCGTTTACCATTATTAAAAGCAATTTCACAAAACTCATCTACATCGAGCCCTTTAAGGCTTGCAATTTCTTCTGCCACAAACTGAGTTTTACTTGGATCATTTCGACGGCCTCTAAATGGTGGTGGTGTCAAATACGGTGAATCGGTTTCAATGAGGATTCGTTCTAATGGCACTTGTCTTGCCACGTCCTTAAGATTTGTAGACTTAGGAAATACTACAGGACCTGCAAAGGAAATATAAAAGCCCATTTTAATGGCTTCTTTTGCCATCTCCCAGCTACCAGAATAGCAATGGAAAATGCCCCAGTTATCCTTCCCTTCATTGCGCAAGATATTCATAATATCACCATGTGCATCGCGGTCATGGATAATAATCGGGAGATCTACTTCACGAGCAAGCTCTAACTGACGAATAAATACGCGTTTTTGTGTTTCACGGTCAGAAAAATCATAGTAATAATCTAGTCCAATTTCACCAATAGCACGTACCTTATCATTGTTAAGAGCTTGTTCCTTATAAAACTCGTAGTCTTCTTCTGTAAAGTCCTTTGATTCATGGGGATGAGTCCCTACAGCAGCATATAATTGATCGTACTGTTTAGCCAAAGCTAAACCAGACTCAACGGTACCTCTGTCAACACCAGGAATCATAATATATTCTACACCTGTATCAAAGCAGGCTTGTAACATCTCATTACGATCATTATCAAAGCGCCCATCATTCACATGAGCATGTGTATCAAAAAGTTTCATTATTTAACCACACTTCCTGCCGGTAATGATTCGATATTTGTTACCTCTAAATGTTCTTCCCAATCAGAGGCGGACAAAATCATACCATAAGACTCGATGCCCATCATCTTTTTAGGAGCCAAGTTAGACAAATAAATTACCTTTTTACCAACCATAGCCTCCGGTTCATAATATTGGGAAATACCACTTAATACTGTGCGTTCTTCAATACCGATATCCAATACAAATTTCAACAACTTCTTGGACTTAGGCACTTTTTCACAGCTTATAACTTTAGCTACACGAAGATCGAGTTTCTCAAAGTCATCATAGGTAATATTTTCTTTTAATGGTGGAATATTAGATGTATCTACAGCTTCTTCAACTTCTTCTGTAACAACTACATCTACCATTTCAGGAACTTCAAAACGTGGATAGATAGGCTCACCTTTTACAACTTTAGTACCTGTTGCCAATAATCCCCAAGTTTTAGCATCTTCCAACGTAGCCACTTCAAAACCTGTAAGCCCTAATTGTTCCCAGATTTTTGGAGCTCCTACAGGAATTACAGGGCTTACCAAGATGGCAATGATACGCAATGCCTCTGCCAAGTGATACATAGCAGATTGCAAGCGCACTTTATCATGAGCATCTTCAGATTTAGCCAATACCCAAGGCATTGTTTCATCAATGTATTTATTCATGCGACCAATAAAGGACCATACAGTTTTGATAGCTTTATTAAGCTCCATATTTTCCATCGCCGCTTCAAAATCTTTTGCAGTTTGAACGGCTAATATAGATACATCACGATCTAAATCATCCATATCATCGCATTTTGTAATCACACCACCATGGTATTTTTCAATCATCGCAATAGTACGGTTTAATAAGTTACCTAAATCATTAGATAAATCTGCATTAATTTTTGTAACGAAGTTAGGTAACGTAAAGTTGCCGTCATTACCTAACGTAATCTCGCTTAATAAGTAATAACGCAAAGAATCTGCACCATATGTATCAATCAATGGGATTGGATCGATTACGTTCCCCAAGGATTTACTCATCTTTGTACCATCTACAATCATCCAACCGTGTCCAAATACCTTTTTTGGTAATGGCAACTCAAGGCTCATGAGCATCATAGGCCAAATAATAGTATGGAAACGTACGATTTCCTTACCTACTAAATGGAGATCTGCAGGCCAGTATTTTTTATATAGTTCACCATCACCATCAAATGGAGAGAGTGCACTAATATAGTTCACTAATGCATCGAACCAAACATATACTACATGTTTAGGATCAAATGGAACCTTGATTCCCCAATCAAAGGATGTACGAGACACCGCCAAGTCTTCTAGACCTTGCTTTACAAATTGAATCATCTCATTACGTCGAGATTCAGGCTGAATAAAGTCAGGATTCTCTTCAATAAACTTAAGCCATTGATCCGTATATTTACCGAGTTTGAAGAAATAACTTTCCTCTTTAACACGCTCTACAGGGCGACCGCAATCCGGACAAGTATGATTAGGTCCTAGCTTCTGCTCTGTCCAAAAAGTTTCGTCTGGTGTACAATACCAGCCTTCATATTCGGCTTTGTAAATATCGCCCTTCTCATAAGCTTTTGTAAATAACGCTTGAACAACCGTTTCATGACGTTCATCGGTAGTCCGAATAAAATCGTCATTGGAAATATGCATTTTTTCCCACAATGCTTTAAAACCATTTACAATATTTGTAGTATATTCAAGAGGCGTAATGCCTTGTGCTTCTGCAGCGCGTTGAATTTTTTGGCCATGTTCATCAGAACCGGTCAAGAAACGTACATCATAACCAGCCAATCGCTTAAAACGAGCAATCGTATCTGCTACAGATGTACAATATGTATGACCAATGTGCAACTTAGCACTTGGATAATAAATAGGTGTCGTAATATAATACGTTTTCTTTGTGTCTCCCATGATGAGCCTCCTTCTAACCTTCGAATGGGAAGGTTTAACGTTCTACAATATTATATACATCCCGGCGGGAAACGTTAAAACGCTTTGCCACCTGGCGAATAGCTTCTTTTTTAGGTACCCCTGTATCTACAAGGGCTTGCACAGCCTCTTCATAAGATACTGGTTCATCCAACACTTCACTAGTATCGGACTCCACTGTGTCAGCACCGCCTACGATGAGGACGAATTCACCTTTATAGGTGAGCTGTTCTAAATCCTTCACAAGGCTTTCCAAATCGGTGCGTACAAAGGTTTCAAACTTCTTCGTCAATTCCCTTGCCACCACAATGGAACGATTGCCAAAGGCTTCATACATATCTTGTAACACCTCTTGCAATCGATGTGGTGCTTCATAAAACAGCAAGGTTCCCATCACTTGTGAAAGTCGTTGTAATTCTTCAACCCGATGTTTACCCCGTTTAGGTAAGAACCCTGCAAAGGTAAAGGATTTAGTATCTAAACCTGATGCAATAAGCGCTGTTAACGCTGCATTAGCACCTGGCAAAGGTACTACAGTTATGCCTTCTTCAATAGCCTTTGTTACAAGGTCTGCCCCTGGATCAGAAATAGCAGGCATGCCTGCATCACTGACACAAGCTACCGACTGTCCTTCTAATAAGAGACCTATAATATAGGCCCCCTTCTCCTCCTTATTATGTTCATGATAAGAAATCAAAGGCTTTTTAATATCAAAATGTTTTAACAATATGCCCGTATGACGCGTATCCTCAGCCGCGATAGCATCTACCTCACCCAAAATACGAACAGATCGATACGTCATATCTCCTAAATTACCAATCGGTGTAGGCACCAAGTATAAGGTGCCCCATTCATTATCGTTCATACCAAGAGGACACCTCCTTCGTGTACACATTCGTTTTTTTGTAAACGATGAGTGGTGGCTCAAGTACAAGACCTGCCTGACCTTGAAAAATAGACTCTATCAAAACTAATTTTGCCGGTTTATCTAGCATACCATGAACAAACCGAATTCGTTTTGCTTGAAAGTTAAACCTTTCTAGTTCATGTAATACATATTGCAACCGACTAGCACTATAAATCATCCACAAGCGACCTTTACATTTAATAAAGGACTGTACCGCTTTCAGAACATCACATAAAGTTGTATGTCCATCATGAAGTGCTAAATTACGCTCTTCAGATGTAGGCTTTGCACCGCTTTCACAATCATAAAAAGGGGGATTAACAATAACACCATCAAAAGGCTTATCTTGTATATCGCGATATGTCATATGCCGATAATCACCACATAACATATTTACCACATCTTGTTTACGATTATGTTCTACGTTACGCTTAGCCAACTCAACGAGAGTTTCATTAATTTCTATACCTGTAATATGACCTGCCCCTAATGACGTACCTATAAGCGGCATAACCCCTGTCCCAGTTCCAAGATCAACATAGCTATGACGACCATTAAATCGGCAAAAATGAATGAGTGCTATAGCATCAAATGAAAAGCGAAACATATCAGAACGCTGGTAAATCTGTAAGCCATCGATAATTAAATCATCAAGTCGTTCTTGATCATTCATCAGGCAATGCCACCTCGGACCATTTTAAATCGATAGTACGACCAGCTTCAAGCTGTACCTTTACAGTATGTTTGTGATGATTTACCTTTAAAACTTTACCAACACCTTCGTCAGTAACAACATCCTTTCCAATACCTGGAGGAGCTACCTCTTGTGGAACTTGTGGACGTTCCTTTTTTACATAAAGATCGCCACCTTTTTTATATAAATCATCTTCGTAGTTAAGACAACACATCAATCGACCACATACACCAGAAATTTTCGTAGGATTTAAACTCAAATTTTGATCCTTTGCCATGCGAATCGATACAGGCGTAAAGTCACCTAAGAAATTTGAACAACACAAAGATCGACCACAAGCACCAATACCATTTAGTACTTTAGCCTCATCACGGACACCCACTTGGCGTAACTCGATGCGTGTTCTAAATATAGTTGCCAAATCTTTAACAAGCTCACGGAAATCGATACGACCATCCGCAGTAAAGAAGAATATAATCTTATTCATATCGAATGTATATTCCACATTGATGAGTTTCATCGGTAACTTGCGTTTTTCAATTTTTTCGAGACAAATTTCAAAGGCTTTTTCTTCGCGCTCTTTATTTTTCTCGATTTGTTTCAAATCCTTAGAGGTTGCCTGTCTAATAACAGGTTTCACAGGGGCAACAACAGAATCTTCAAAGACCTCTTTTGGTCCAATCACAACTGTGCCGTATTCTACACCACGAGCTGTTTCAACGATAACTCCATCCCCAACGGATAGTTCTAATTGTTCAGGCTGAAAATAATAAATCTTTCCCGCCTTTTTAAAGCGTACGCCAACTATGGTTAGCATTTAATCCTCCTCCCGAGCATCATGAAGGGCGATACAGAGACCGTCCACCACGAGAGCGGTTTTTATATGTAAGCGCAAAGCCCGTTCTGCTTGCAATGTTTCGGTAATAACCTCTGACAATGCTTGCATGGACCAGCGCGGTAATAATCGTAATAATTGAGTCTTGTACATAGGTACTTGTAATTGCGTGTCTTGAGCCCCGATTTTAAGAGCCATCATATCTCTACTTATAAGGCGTAACCAGTGCATCAATTCCGTTAGATTTTCACGAGATAAGCTTTCACAAGCTAAGGAAATCATAGAAAACCATCGTGTTTCAAAAGCTAATATGTCCATCACCTTAACGGCTAACTCTAGCATTTCAATGCGACCTTGTGTCGCCAGTTTTTCCACCAATTGTGGATTACCATGACCAGCTAATAAAGCCTGTTCTATATCACCGGTAATTCCACGTGCTACAAGAGCGGTGCGAATCGTATCTACATCAACACTGTTAAAACCAACTCCCATACATCTAGAAATGATGGTAGGCAATACGGTGTTAATCTTGTTCGTAATAATGATGAAGTACACCTGTTCAGGTGGCTCTTCAATGGTTTTTAGCATAGCATTTGCCATAACTGCATTGGCTGTGTGAAAGTCCTCCACAATGACAACGCGGTTCCCATTGCCCGCCACAGACAGATGATCTTGTAATAATGAATACCACTGCTCTACCTTTAAGGTTGTTTTCATAGGGCGAATCCAAAAGGCATCACCCTTATCCATATAGATAGGTAATCCTTCGGCTTCGATACGCTTTTCCGTATCCCCATTTGCTAAACGGGCTTCCTTAACCTCTGCTAAATAAGATTCCCCCTTAGGTTGAGAGAATACTTGACGTCCTAGTAATAAAGACGCTAGGCCTATGGCCATATCTAGCTTGCCAAGACCAGATTCGCCATAAAACAAGAGACTATGAGGTAATGCATTACGACTTACAAGTTCAGATAGGTGTGCCTTAATCGAATCTTGACCAATTATAGAATCAAAATATGTCATAGCGCCTCCTATCAATACATGCTCAATATTAATATTATATAGGAAAAAGGCGACTTTTAAAAGAGTCGCCTTTTTCTAAGGTAGTAGATTTTCTACTACACTATATACATCATTATGAATTTCTTCAATAGTACGCAACGCATACTGACTAGACTTAGCTTTATAAGCACAAGGTATGCGGTGCCATTGATAACGCTTTACTAATTCTTCATACGCACCGTGAACGGCTACTAAATATGCATGATTTCCTTCGTGAATATCACCAGTATTGCCTCCTGTTTTACCAGTGCGCTCCGCCATAAGGGCTTCGCTCACTTCAAGGGGCATATCTAAAAGGCATACCGCATCAGGTTTAGGCAAGCCAAATTTTTGGAACTCAAAATCTTCAAGCCAATCTAAAAATGCAGTGCGTTCCTTCGGATTATCGTATTTTACCATTTGGTGCACCATGTTAGACGTTGTATAACGATCTGCAATGATGATTCCCCCATTTTTGTAAAACTGTTCCCAATCAGTTCTAAAGGAAGCAAATCGATCGATAGCGTACATGGAGCTTGCCACATAAGGATTTACATCATGTACATTCTTACCAAATTCACCAGCTAAATACATTTTAATAGGCATAGCGGCGCCGCTATCATAGTTTGGAAAGCTCACAGACTTAACGGCATGCCCTTCTTTGGTCAAGCGTTCTACTAAGAGTTTAGTTTGTGTAGCCTTACCGCTGCCGTCTCCGCCTTCTAATATAATCAAAGTCCCCATAATTACTCCTGTAACACCCAAATTGTTTCCAATGTCATATCATCAGACCCATTAGGTACATAACCTAGAGCCTTTCGATTCTCTATATATTGTAACACAGAGGCACTAATCTCTTCACCTACTGCTACACAGGGAATCCCCGGTGGATAATAAGCAATTGTCTCCCCTGCAATACGATGAAGTGCTTCTTTTAACGGTATTTGCTCACGATTTGCATACATAGCATTACGAGGGGTTATGCGCACAATAGGCGCTGGCAGCAGCGCAGAATCTTTACTAATGTCTTGCAATTGCTCTTCCTCTGTATTATTAAATTCTTTAAATGTACGTAACACCTTTTCACTTACAGCTTGTACAGCCTTAATAAGAGCAGTTACAGACTCGTTTGTATCACCTATGGTAATAAGCACTAACACATGATTTGCCTGTACTAACTCCACTTCGATACGATGATTGCGCAATAAATGTTCAAATTCTACACCTGTTAAACCTAAGCCTTTTGCATCAATCAGCACCTTAGTACAATCATAATTTATTACCCGCTCTTGAATATCTGTATATTCCATAGTAGCAATACCAGAAATTTTATTGAGTTCCTCACGTAAGTACATACTCAACTCTAGTCCACGACTTACTAAATCATTACCTGCTGTGGCTAATTGATGGCGCGCCATATCTAAGGAAGCAAGGAAAATATAGTTTGGACTCGTACTTTGTAGCATTTGATGCATTTGCGTAATACGCCGCTTATCAATTTTTTTACCTTGCCCTAATAGCCAAGATGTTTGTGTCAAAGAGCCAACAGATTTATGTGTACTTTGAGCCACCAAATCTGCTCCAGCCTCTATAGCCTCTATAGGTAAACTTTCAGAGAACGGCAAATGAGGCCCATGAGCTTCATCAACAAGTACAATAAGTCCCCGCTTATGAGCCTCTTGTATGATATTAACAATATCTATGCCCACGCCATAATAGTTTGGATAAACTAAAAGAATCGCCTTTGCCTCTGGATGTGCATCCATTGATTTGATAGCATTTTCTAATGATACACCTAGTGGAATTCCCCAGCGTTCATCAAAATCACAGTCCATATATACTGGTTTGGCTCCTGAGAGGACAAGCCCACTAATAACGGAACGATGTGCTTCTCGAGGAATGATAATGATTTCATCAGGCCCTACAGTCCCCATAATCATGGCTTCAATCAAAGCTGTAGTACCATTAATAGAAAACCAACAACAATCAGCTCCATATAACTCTGCTGTTAAGTCTTGCGCTTCTTTTAATTCCCGTTCAGGTTCATGTAAATCATCTAAAGCATACATAACACCTAAGTCATAGGGTAACGCTGGCCCCATCCAATTCTTTAATAGTTGAGGTGCTTCAACGCCTATCTTATGACCTGGTGTATGAAAGGGCACGAAATGTTGTTCTTTATATGATTCTAAAGCCTCTACAAAAGGCATTTTTTCTTGATTACTCATATGTACCTCGTAAAAAGGGCATGAATCTCAATGAGACTCATGCCCTTATGCATGTATTTATCGCTGTGGACGACGTTTAGGATTGAATTGATTCATGCCTTTATCCATACCTACCTCTAGGGTGCCTAATACGGCTTTTACCGTATCCTTAATACCTTTTTGTACCTTCTCTTGCGACTCTTCACTAAATGGTGCTAAAACGTGATCAATGACAGTCCATTGTGGTAACGGACGTCCAATTCCCACGCGGAATCGAGGAAAATTTTCTGTTCCTATATGGGAAATTAAGGATTTAATCCCATTATGTCCACCCGAACTACCATTTGGTCGAATACGCAACTTACCTATAGGTAAATCCATGTCATCATAGATACAATACACATCAGATGGATCAATTTTGTAGTACCGCATTAACGGTCCTACAGACTCACCACTTAGATTCATAAATGTTTGCGGCTTTACAAGCAATACTTTTTCACCATCTACGGTAATACTGCATACCTCAGCACGTTGCTCCTCTCTCCAAGGCGTGTGAGGGACACTATCGGCAATGGCATCAATAACCATAAATCCAATATTATGTTTTGTCTTTTCGTATTGCTTGCCGGGGTTACCGAGGCCTACTACTAATTTCAAAAATCACCTATTATTTATCAAATAAATTACTTACAGACACTTCATGGAAGATACGCATAATTGCTTCACCCAACAATGGAGCTACGGATAATTGCGTAATATTTGGTAAGTTGCAATTTTCCGGCAATGGAATAGTATTAGTAACGATAAGTTCCTTAATATTGGAATTTGCAATTCGTTCACTTGCCGGATCTGTCAACACTGCATGTGTAACAGCGGCGGTAACGGATTTAGCACCGAATTCTTCCAATGCTTTAGCACCTTCAACCAAGGATCCAGCTGTATCTACGATATCATCGATAATAATACAGTTTTTACCTGCCACATCACCGATGAGATTCATAACTTTAGCCACACCTGGTTCAGGGCGTTTTTTCTCAATGATTGCAATCGGTGCACCAATGCGGTCAGCCAAATCACGAGCTCTTGTAACACCGCCAAGGTCAGGAGATACAACGATAATATCTTCCATATTTTTTTCATTAATATATTTAGCCAAAATAGATGCGCCAAACAAATGATCTACAGGCACATCAAAGAAACCTTGAATTTGTCCTGCATGCAAATCAATTGTTACAAGACGTGTAATACCTGCCGTTTGCATCAAATTAGCTACTAATTTAGCTGTAATCGGCTCACGACCGCGAGTCTTACGGTCTTGGCGAGCATAGCCATAGTAAGGAACTACTGCAGTGATATGACGTGCAGAAGCTCGTTTTAACGCGTCAGCCATAACCATGAGTTCCATTAAATTATCATTTACAGGATAGCTAGTTGGTTGAATGATAAATACATCTTTGCCACGTACGCTTTCATCAATCATTATTTGTACTTCGCCATTGTTAAAACGACCTACAAATGCTTCACCTAAAGGCAACCCTAAATAATCACAAATTTCCTTTGCCAATGCAGGATTTGCATTACCTGTGAAAATCTTGAGTTTTTTGCCGTCTTCAAATGCCATTTTGTTACCCTTTCATTTGCTCCTATACTGGTTACTTATCCATAATCCATACATTACAGATACACACTATTGCCTTTTTATTGTATACTATTTTGACCTAATTGTGTTAAAAAATATGAGATTTTTTTTATTTCTTTTTGAAAGTATCCTCTGTTACCCAATTTTCTTTCACAATTTGCTTGCTACGACCTACCGCCAAGGCCTTATCTGGTACGTTTTTAGTAATAGTTGAGCCCGCACCTACATAGCTATAATTACCTATTGTTACAGGAGCTACTAAGTTACTATTACAACCAACAAATGCACCATCACCAATAGTCGTACGATGCTTAACTTTCCCATCATAATTTACGGTAATAGTGCCACAGCCAATATTAACACCGGCCCCAACATCACTATCGCCGATATAGGAGAGATGTGGAAACTTGGTACCTTCCCCAACAATAGAGTTCTTAACCTCTACAAAGTTACCTACATGAACCTTATTACCTAAAACTGTATTTGGACGCAAATGGGCATATGGACCTACATCTACACCGTCTTTTACTTCACAGTCATGACCATAAGTAAAATGGATAATCGTATCATTACCGACTTTTACATTCGTCAAACGAGTATGTGGTCCAATTTCACAACGTTCACCAATGATAGTATCACCTTCAAGGACTGTACCAGGATGCAAAATTGTATCTGCACCTACTGTTACCTCAGGAGCCACATAGGTATTTTCAGGGTCAATAATTGTTACGCCAGCAGTCATTAACTCAACATTTTTACGATGTTTTAATATAGCTTCAGCCTCTGCTAATTGCAAACGTGAGTTTACCCCTAAAGATTCTTCAAAATCCTTAGTCATGTATGCACTTACCTTGTCGCCACCATTTACGAGAATACCTACTACATCAGTAATATACAATTCACCTTGGGCATTATCATCAGATAATTGATCTAAGCAAGGCCATAATTTTTTACTATCAAAAGCGTACATACCTGTATTTACTTCTTGAACCGCTAATTCTTCAGGTTTACCATCTTTCTGTTCTACGATACGAACTACAGAACCCACTTCATTACGAATGATACGTCCATAACCAGTTGGATCCGGCATATGAGCAGTTAAGATTGTAGCTGCTGCACCGGAATTTTTATGTTCTTCTAAAAGCGCTTCTAAACTTTCTTTTGTAACCAGGGGAGTATCACCGCATAACAATAAGATTGTACCATCATAGTCACCAAGTACTGGTTGAGCCATCTTAACTGCATGACCTGTACCATTTTGTTCTTCTTGACGAACAAATTCAGCACGCTCTCCCAAGTAATTTTGTACTGCATCGCCACCAAAACCAACGATAACAACATCGCGATTGGTACCAATGGATTGAACCGTTTCAAGAACGCGTTCTACCATCGCCTTACCGCCGACCTTGTGTAACACTTTTGGCAATTTAGACTTCATACGCGTGCCCTTACCAGCAGCTAAAATAAGGCTTGCAATATTCATAGTAATCTCCTATCTGGTATCTCTTATATCTCTAAACCATTTTAAATATTATTATTTACGTCATTGTTTAGCCCATAGGTCAATACTCAATATAAACCATTATATCAGCCTATAATCTTCCTAATATTAATGATTTACTCTGTATCTAACACAGGATCTATACTAATTTTCTTTGTATTTTCATCGATACCATAAAAAGTAAATAATGATTCATAATCATCGATCAACTTCGGACTTGGTTCAGCTGTAGCTACAAGAACACCTGTGCCAACAACGACCCCACTCATTTCAAGAACTAATTCCTTAAGTCCCTTAGCGGTACCGCCAGCTTTCATAAAGTCATCGATAATTAACACCTTCGCATTGGGAGGAATTGCCCGTTTAGTTAGAGTCATAGTCTGAATGCGCCCAGAGGAACCTGTTACATAATTAATGCTAATAGCAGAACCTTCTGTTACCTTACTATCACGTCTAGCAATAACAAGTGGTTTATTGAAAGCTCTCGCTACCATTACAGCCAAAGGAATCCCCTTTGTTTCTACAGTCAAAATATAGTCCGGTTCACGGTCCACGAAACGAGTCATAATAATCTCACCCAGACGTGTCATTACGTGCCAATCATATAAGATATCAGACATATAAATAAAACCACCTGGAATGATGCGATCTGGCTCCATTAAACGAGCTTGCACATCTCGTAAAATATCGTTCGCTTGTGTGCCCTTGCGATGCGGAATAAATCGTACCCCACCAGCTACACCGGCCACCGTTTCTAAGGTCCCCAGTTGAAAGTGTTCCATAGACTGCCTTACACATGTTAAATCTTCACTAACCGTTGATTTAGCCATGCCAAAAAAGTCGCAAAAGTAATTTAAAGGAATCAATTTTTGCGGTGAATCAACTAACAGTTTTGTCATTGCCACCATTCGTTCTACACGCCGTACTTTATCCATAGGGTTATCCTTTACCATTCATCATATAACTATTGAGTATACTCATCAATTTAACATCATGAGTCATCATCATATATCTATATTATACCATAATTTCCGAATATTCGAGGTTTTGAATACATTATAATTCGGTAAAAGAAAAACTCTCTAGCATTTTATACAAGAATATGATTTTAGTCTATAAACCTATCATATAGTTATATAAAGCTAGAGAGTCATCATTATAAAATATAAACCTTTACAGATTGACGTTCAAACTGCAATGCTTCTGCACGAGAATCAAAAGCTAAATCAATGCGATGCCCTTTAATAGCACCACCTACATCGTCAGCTACAGCATAGCCATAACCTTCAATATATAATCGCGTTCCCAAAGGAATTAATTTAGGGTCTACAGACACAAGTCCCTTCCGTAGACGACTACCTGTAGCTGTATATTTTCCGTTGCCAGGATCTTGAGATGAATAGCCACTAGCCTCCATCGTTAAAACTTTAGAGTATTTATTAGGCACTCCATTATGATTGCGTTCTGTGCCATGGCCACCATAACGAGTCTCCATCTTTTCCAAAGCATTCATCGTAGCAGGACCAACACGACCATCTACAGGGAGCCCTTTAGATTTTTGAAATTTTCGAACAGCCTGTTCTGTATTATGACCGTAAATGCCATCTATAGAATCATGTAAAAAACCTTGATGCTTTAACATGGTTTGCACCTTACTAACGTGATGCCCTCGTTGCCCCCGATCAATAGTTTTTGCTAATGATACAGAGGATACCATTACAATCATACAAACAAGCGTACATGTAATAATTATTTTTTTTATCATATACACCTCACCTTACATTAAGTAGTATACTATACAGTTTTAAATAATCTATAAACCATAAAGGTTCTATTAATATCAATAATTCATATATTAAATTATAGTTATAGTAATAATTTTAAAGGTGTATTACATATATATCATAAAATTATAAGATACCAATGAAAATCTCCATTATATCCTGCAAGAATATTCACTTAGATTACTTCTAAAGTCGGAAATTCTCTTCAGTCTACAATGGAGATTTAATAGTTTTATTTAATTTTAGCAGTTATGGTATACACCAATATGACATTCTTTTCGGTTTGCACCAACAAGTCTTAAGAAGATGTAACCAAATAATGCAGAGATTAATGAGCCAAGTATAACGCCACCTTTTGCCATTTCTTGAGCGTGACCTGGTTCAAATGCCAAGATAGATACGAAGATACTCATTGTAAAGCCTATACCACATACAATCGCAGTACCATATACATGCTTCCAATTAGCTTCTGTAGGCATTGGTACAAGGCCACATTTCACCATCGCAAATACTGCACCAAAAATACCTAATTGTTTCCCTATAATAAGGCCTAATGCAACACCAAGCACTACAGGATGCGTTAAGTCATTAACAGATACATTACGTAAATCTACACCAGCATTAAAGAATGCAAATATTGGTACAATTAAAAAACTAACCCAATTGGACAATAAATGTTCCCAATGTTGCATTGGGCGAACATACTTACGGCCTCGTTTCCCTTTTGAAGGAATTGTCATAGCTAAGATTACACCAGCCATAGTTGCATGTAAACCAGATTTTAATACACAATACCAAAGGATAAACCCTAGAATGATATATGGTAAAGGTCGTACATATCCTTGCTTATTACAGTAGATTAAAGCAGCTACAACTACGACAGCTGCACCTAAATACATCATGTGAATACTTGACGCATAGAAGATTGCAATTACGATGATAGCAATCAAATCATCTATAACGGCAAGAGCTGTTAGAAATACTTTCATTGAATTCGGCACTCTAGAGCCTAACGCAGATATAATACCGATGGAAAATGCAATATCCGTAGCAGTCGGTATTGCCCAACCATGTATATATTCAGAATGAAAACCTGCAATTAAGTAGTAGATAAAAGCGGGTGTTAGAACACCAAATAATGCAGCAATGCCTGGCATCACACGTTTAGCATTAGTATTAAGCTCACCTGATACTAATTCACGCTTAACTTCGAGACCTACAAAAAGGAAAAAGATTGCCATCAATGCATCATTAACCCATTCTAAAATTGTTAGATTACCTATATGGTGATTAACGATTTGAAAGTATTGTTCAGATGATGGAGAGTTCGCTAAAATTAAAGCGAGTACTGTTGCTCCTAGGAGTACAGATGTAGCTGCGCCTGGAGAACGTAAGAAAACAAAAATGCGTTCCATTTGAATCCTTTCTATACTTACAAAAGATTATTTTATTAAATTTTACCACGCATCTTGCGTATTTGATAAGCTAAAATTAGGACAATCGCACCTAGCAAGCCTGCCGTGATTGATCCTATAAAGATACCTACCTTAGCCATTTCTTGTGTTATACCTGGCGGAAAAGCCAGTGTAGCAACAAAAAGACTCATAGTAAAGCCAATACCACACAAAATAGCTGTGCCATAAATTTCAGGCCACGTCGTTTTTGTAGGCATCTTAATTGCTTTAGATTGAACTAAAATGTAGACAGCAGAGAATATACCTAATTGTTTTCCTAAAATCAAACCGAATGAAACACCTATGATTACAGGATGGAATAAATTGTCTATGGAAAAATCAGCAAAGGATACACCAGCATTTAAAAAACTAAATAATGGTATAATTAAGAAGTTTACCCAATTGCGTAAAGCATGGGCCCATTCTTCCATAGGATATACTACCTTATCTATAACTTTACCTTTAAAAGGAATTGTCATAGCCAGTACAACACCGGCAATGGTAGCATGCACACCAGATTTTAAAACTAAATACCAAAGAACTAATCCTAGAACACAATACGGAAGTGGTCTTAAATAGCCTTGCTTATTAGTATAAATCAGTAAACCAGTTACAGCCGCAGCAGCTATTAAATCCATAAAGTTAACGCCTGCCCCATAAAAGAGAGCAATAACGACTATGGCAATCAAGTCGTCAATAATAGCTAATGCAGCTAGAAAGGCTTTCATCGCTGTAGATACCTTATTACCAAGCATTGTAATAACGCCTATAGCAAAAGCAATATCTGTAGCGGTAGGAATCCCCCAACCATGTCTATATTCTGGCATATATCCAGCCGCAAAATAATACACAATAGCTGGCGTAATAACACCTGCAAATGCGGCTAATACGGGAAGCACACGTTTCGCCTTCGTATCAAGCTCCCCAGAAATCATTTCCTTCTTGATCTCTATACCAACATAAAGGAAAAAAAGAGCCATTAAGGCATCATTTACCCACTCCAGTATAGTCATTGGACCAAGGTGTATTTGCATGACTGCAAAATACTGTGCTGCAATCGGTGAGTTCGCCACAAGAACGCCTAAAATAGCAGCGGACAGCAAGGATATCCCACCAGCAGACTCTGACTGGAAAAATGCTTTTATAAAATTCATAATAACTACCACTTTCTGAGTCATAAATAATAATACGTATTTTTATGTATATAAAAACAACTATATTTATTATTATATCATTTCAGTTCGAAAATAATCAATATTGTTTACTTTCTTTAAGTAAAGAGATAAAAAATACAATAAGTGATACAGTTAAACAAATAGCAGCAATCGTATTCATAACAGGATTTTGCCAAAGTGGTAGAAGCAATCCTATAAGAACAGATATACTACAAAATAATGGTGTACGCCAAATATGCTTTTCCTCTACCGATACTTTAGATAGAATTACATCTGATTTTTTATACTTTCTAATAATAGTCATCATAAGTCCAGTCACGATACCAATAATGAGAACAATATCCCATATAGCCCACAATATCTTCAGAGCCATCGTATTATGATTATGAATATGTAGGTTAATCATAGTCGTCATACCTGTAAAATACCATGGAACTGCTTTAGTAGAAAATCTATCATTACTAGAATCGACATACAAGTTAGCATATACAGGCTGTCCAAGAAACATAGCTGGATCATCATCATTTTCTGCACCTAAATAAAATGCATAATGGTAATTGTTAAACTTAGATGGATAATCCATAGAAATAACTTGTCGATCTGGATATACTTTCATTATACGAGAAATTGCTTCTGATGGTTGCAATATTTCAGATTGTCCAATCGAAAGTTCCTGTTTAGCATTATGAAGTACATCGGCATTATAGTTATCATTTGCAATAAAAAAGCCCCCAATCCATACACCTGTTATACATAATATAAATCCCCAGACCGTTGCAACTATTGAGAATTCACGATGTAATGCACCTATTTTCATTTTCTTAGATAAAACAGAGGCTTTAGAATAACTTTTATGAAATGGACCATATAAAAAAATCCCTGAAATAATAGTGAGACTACATAAAAATGATAAGAATGTTACAATATATATGCCAATTTTACCTAAATCTAATCGTGTATGTAATTGATGAAGAGTATGTAACATACTACGAATCCAAGGATGTACAGGAGGCTCATTATGTGAAGTAATCAGTTCTTTAGATATAGGATTATATAAAACATAATCCCCACCCATTCCCATGCGAGCTGGAGGTGCTACCGTAGCCGTAGATTCAATAATACGATACCGTAAAATATGTGTAGCCCCCATAGCAGGGGATATATTCAAAATATCTTTTGATGGATATTTCTGTTTAACAAGTAGTGCCCCCTGATCAGCATACTTAAATATAGATTCTTCATGTTCATTCATCGACATTATAGCTGATGAATGATGTGTTGTTCCACCTTGAGCCCATGCATTTAACTCAGTTCGAAACATGAGTACTAATCCTGTAATACAAAACATTAAGAAGAAAATTAAGGAAATGATAGATAACCATTTATGAACTTTATATACTTTTGACATACGAATTCCTCCTTTTCTATTATTTTATACATCTAGATTGAAAGTAATTCAATACATTTACTACTATAGGTATAATCATAGATATATCTATGATTACTTGAATGTATATGTAAATATATGATACAATATTTACATCGTGCGGGCGTAGTTCATCGGTAGAATGCGAGCTTCCCAAGCTTGAGAGGAGGGTTCGATTCCCTTCGCCCGCTCCATATAATTTGTGATGTAATGTATATCACAAATTATATGCAAAATATTATAATATATATACTTTTTGTATTGTTTTTTAAGGAGATATCCATGAAATTAAGTGCAAGAAATCAATTAAAAGGTACTATCGTTGAGATCCAAGAAGGCGCTGTAAATGCAATCGTAAAAATCAACGTAGGTAATAATAATATTGTTACTGCTGACATTACTATTCAATCCGTTAAAGAATTAGGCTTAGCAGTTGGCAAAGAAGTTGTCGCTGTTATCAAATCCACTAGCGTAATGGTTGGTGTAGAATAATAAAGAATTAGAGCTGCTTAGGCAGCTCTTTTTTTGTATATATATTAAATTCCTAATAAGTTGTTATTAATATATAGGCTCTATGATTTTGTGATCATGGGGCTTGTTATTTACATAAATATGGAGTTGCTCAACTAGTTTACGGTTCGATACCATTGGTGCTGCGCACCGCGGTATCGATTAGATAAAGTTTATTTACATATATTTAAAGTAGCTCAACTGCTTTACGGTTCGGTAACATTGGCACGTTGTGCCTCGTTACCGTATGGATTAGTTAGATACTACCATTAGCCGCGGCTTCCTATCAATCCTCACTGTGGATTTCCCTTCTCTGCTTCGCAGCTCGGTAAATCTTACGTTCGGAAGCACTCATATGGTTCGGCTGCGTCGCTTAGCTCTAAGACCTCTTCGGTTGCCCTACTTGCTTCCTCACTGTGGATTTTCCTTCTCTGCTTCGCAGCTCGGTAAATCTTACGTTCGGAAGAAAGCGATGCAGTGAATCTGTCGTCGTTTCACTCCTCCATCTTCTACTGCCCTGCTTTTCCCAGGGCCGTCTTACACGGACACGTACATAGATACAACCTCTACAACCTTGGCTGGAGGCTGCTCTAGTAGGGTTAGCTAGTCGAAGACTAGCAAAAAGAAAAAGGCCTACCTTTAGGTAGACCTTTTTCTTTTAGTCAATCAGCGAGTCCTTATGTACGGTTCTTTCCTCCAGGATACTGGGTGTTCGTCGCTGTGGATGGACTTATGTAGCTTCGCTACATGTCCATCTTACGCTCCGAACTAAGCGATGCAGTGAATCTGTCGTCGCTTTACTCCTCCATCTTCTACTGCCCTGCTCACCAGGTACCCTGGGAGGATAGGAAGCCATACATAAAAAAGACACACCCTCAGGTGTGCCTTTAATCAATCAGCGGCTTCCTATCCTCCCAGGCCGTCTCCAGCCAAGTACTTTCGGCGTTTATGAGCTTAACTACTGTGTTCGAGATGGGAACAGGTGGATCCTCATAGCCATCGCCACTGAATCTGTCAGAGTTTGTACTCTGAAAACCACATAGAAGTATATATATTTGTTGCACATTCTGCTTAATGTTTTACGTTGCTTAAGTAAAGCCCTCAATCGATTAGTACCAGTCAGCTCCAAACCTCACGGCTCTTCCACACCTGGCCTATCTACCATGTCGTCTACATGGGATCTTACTAGCTTTTGCTATGAGAAACCTCATCTCAAGGCTGGTTTCACGCTTAGATGCTTTCAGCGTTTATCCGTCCCGAACGTAGCTACCCAACTGTACCCTTGGCAGGATAATTGGTACACCAGCGGTTCGTCCAC